>JAISHT010000067.1 GCA_031262415.1 Elusimicrobiota bacterium
GTAACAAGGGCTTTTTTGCCTTGTGGGTTATAGGAAATAAAAAAAGGCGGGTTTGTAAGCGCCAAAATATTTATAGCTTTATCTTGACGAGTATTTATCAACTTTGCCTGCGGGCTAAAAAAATAAGCAAAAACCCCGTATATTAAGACGGCAAGCGCAAGGTATATAACAAGATGAAGTTTTAATTGTGTTTTGAAAGAATCTCGTTCCATAATTTTATGCCTGATGGCGCAAGCCACTTGCGGGTTTCAATAGTAAAGTTTAATTTTATAGCCATGGCGGCTAAAACGCCTTCGTCTAGCGACAGCGTAGCCGCTTCCTGCACTCGCTTAGCGTCTTGATAGCGGCGGTCTTTGCTAGCCATATCCGCTATAAAAAGTATTTTGGCTAGCGCGCTCATATTTGGCGCGCCGAGAGTGTGGCTAGATATAGCGGCTAATATTTCTTTGTCTTTAACTTCAAAAAGTTCACTTGCTAAAGCGGCCGATACCGGGGCGTGTAAAAGCGAGGGCGAATTTTTGCTTATAATATCAAAATCTTCAATTTTAAGTTTATGCTCTTTGGCGTATTTTATAAGGTGAGCGTCGTCCATAGCTTTTGCGCTATCGTGCAAAATGGCCGCTAGGGCGCTAGCTTCTTGATTGACGCTATAATATTTTGCCAGTTCCACAGCGGCTTGCGCAACAAGTTTTACATGTAAATATCTATTTGGTTTTAAATTTGCGTAAAGCCATTTGTGTATTTTTAGGCCGTACATTAAATTTTCTTCTATATAAGTAGCGGCCGCCTGCGGTAAGTTGTTTGGTATAAGCCCGTTAGATAAGATTGCAAGGCGTATATTTGTTGATGATATTAGGGGGAAAACGCCGTCTAGCAGCATAAAGTTGAAGGATTTTGTTTCAAACTTAAAGCCTTCTCTTTTACCGGCGACTATTGTTGCATTATCAAAAATATATTCCGCATTTTTCCAAGTGTGAATAGAGTTTAAGCAGTCTGTGCCGATAAGTAGGTAAATTTTAGCGTTTGGATAGAGTTTTTTTATATGTTCTATAGTTTGCCAAGTATAGGTTATGCGCGCGGCCTTTTGCTCAAAATCGTCAAAAATTATATTTGGAGATATTGGGCTTAAAACAGTTTTTGCAAGCGACTGACGCACTTTAAACGGCACGGCGGAAGTATCTTTAAAGGGGGATTGATAGGCCGTAAAAATATGCGTTTTATCCGGGTTTAAATGAGCCACAGCCGCTTTTAAAAGAGCAAAGTGGCCTTTGTGGACAGGGTCAAAACTTCCGCCGTATATCAAAACTTTCATAAATTTTCTAAACTCTCCGCTAAGGCTTTTGCGTCTAAAAGAGATTTTTCCATAAAAGAATATTCCCAAGCGCCGTATCTGCCCAGCAGATAAATGCCTTTGGCCTTCATATAATCTATTATATTTTTTTGCGCTTGGGCGTATTTTGTATCGTAAATGGGGTAAGCTACGGGTATTTTTAGCCAGTGGGCAACTAAAACTTTTGAGTCTTGCTCTATAAAGCCAAGTTCACGCAGTAAGGCGATAGTTTGCTTTTCTAATTCTTTGGTATTTGGTTTTTGAGCGGGGGTAAAAGCAAATTCAATATAAAAACTGGAAGTGTTTTTTGGCGCATTGTTTGGCGAAAAAGAAGATTGAACCCCAACTCTGAAAAATGGGTATTTATCCTCGGCAAAATAATACCAGTGGCCGTCTTTTGTTTCTCCGCTTACGGCGAGGTTTAAAACATAAAGGCTATTGTGTTTAAGGGCCTTAAAATCTTTTAATATTTGAGGCGGCAATTTTTTGGTTATTTTGCCAAGTTCTGTTAGAGGCATTGTGCTTACAAGCTTATTGTATTTATAGCTTTTGCCGCCAGCGTGGACGGTTTTATTTTCAATATCTAAACTAGTTGCTTTGCTACTGTATTTAATATTTGAAATTTTGCTTAACAGCGCGTCAGCCAGCGCGCCAGCCCCGCCAGTTTTGGGGTAGAAGAAATTAGCATTATAGCCAAAATCTTTTTTGCGTCTTGTATATGCGCCTTTTATAATATCTTCTAGCGCAGTTTTGGGGATAAAAGCGCCGCACCAATCCGAAGTCATTTTATTTAAATCAAATTGCCAAAGTTTTTGATTATAGGGGAAGAGAAAATGCTTGCAAATAGCCTGCCCGTATTGCGCCAAAGCCCAATTTTTAAAAAGTTGTGTATCTTTAATATCCTTTTCTTTATAGGCAATTAAGGCGGCTTTTACGCATTCGCTTATAAATTTATCATCAAGCCCGTAGAGATTGTTTTGGAAAGGGAAAGGCAGCTTGACCCCGTGGAAATATACATAAGCCCTGCGTTTGTGATGCAAGACATTTTTACCCAGCAATTTTTGCAAAAGCTTTAGCGTTTGTTTATTAGCAATATGGAGCAGATGTCCGCTATAATCAAAGATAAAGCCGTCTTTTGTATAGGAAGCGCAAAGCCCGCCTGCTTTTTTGGCGGCTTCAAGGATTAAATAATCTTTATCCTTTTTTTCTTCTAAATTATAGGCTAGGGCAAGCCCGCTAAGCCCGCCGCCAAGTATGAGTGTTTTTGTCATTTATTCAGTCTTATATTTAAGAAAAACCGCAAATAAAATTAAAGTGAGCAAAGTAAAAGTATAAATTATTAAAGCGGTTATTGTTGTTGTTTTGGTTATCCAAAAAGCGAGAGCGTCCCAAACAACGGCAACTAGTATAGATAATAACAAAATTGTTTTCTTTTTTAAACCTAATCTGACGAGCCGCAGCGGAAAGTGGTCCGCCGTGCCAGTTAGCGGCGATATGCCTTTAGATAAACGCGCTATACTGACAAAAGCGGTATCAAAAAGAGGCAGGGCTAAAATTAATATGGCGCAAAATACGCCAAGCGGATTTATGGTAGTATAATTTGTGCCTAAAGCTAGGGCGGATAGCAAAAAGCCAAGTAGCAAGCTGCCACTGTCTCCAAGGAAAGTTTTATATTTTTTACTGTGATTATAAGGCCAAAACCCAAACGCCGCGCCAGCTAGAGCCAAAGCGGCAAAGTTTACATAAATAAATTCAGACGGCATAGCAATAAGCCCAAAAGCTAAAGCCGCTAACGCCGCTTGACTGATAGCTAAGCCGTCCATAATATCAATAAGATTAAAAGCATTTGTTACGCCAATTACCCAAAGCACTGTTAAAATATAACCCCAAGGATTTGGCAAAAATTGTATATAAATATCGTAATGGATTAAAATTATTGCCGCAATTGCCTGAAAAAATAATTTTATATAAGGCGTTAGGCCTTTTGGCTTTCGTAAATCATCTATTAAGCCTAGCGTAAAAATAATAAACCCGCCGTAAAAAATGCCCCGTAAATTACGCAAAGTGCCGCTTGGAAAAGTAGTTGCTAAACGGATTATAATTAAACTTGCGTAAAAGCCCAGCGCCACAGCGCATCCGCCGACAATAGGTATAATGCCTTGATGGTTTTTAAGGCCGCTTGGCGTATCTTTTAAATATTTTGAAAGCGCTGCCCTAAGCGGCCCCATACTAATAGCCGTAGCGGCAAAAGCAATAATAAAAGCAAAAAAGTAAGGACATAAATCAATCATATTAATATAATATAAAAGACGGACGGTTTTGTATATGAAAATAATAAAACTTTTACTTTTATCATTTATATTTTGCGCTTGCTCTGGGGCCGCTCTAAAAAAGACGCAGGAGCCTTTGCGCAGTTATCCTGTCTTCTTGCAAAACGGCCAAAGCTCGGCTGCTTTTAAAATTGATTTTAAAGCAATGGGCGGCCAGTATGGCGGGGTTTTGCTACTTAGCAGAAAAAGCGATACAAATGTAGAGATACGTGTTTTGGCTGATTTTGCCACCCGTCTAGCCGAGGCTAGTTTTGACGGCTCAAAATTAAATTTCACCTATATATTGCAAAATACTTTTGACGCTAAAACCACGGAGATTTTTGAAGATATAATAAAAGTTTTGCTAGTTCCTCCGCAAAATTTCACTAGCGCATATAAAGCCGCTAGTGGCGATGGCATTGTAAACTTTAAAAGCAATAAATTTATGCAACGCTATTATTTCAAAAAAGGCATAAGTTATCCCTATAAACTTGAAGAGATTAAAACCATAGTCAAAAAGAAATTTTTGTTTGAAGATTATACCGTTTACGGCGACACTTCGCTGCCCTCTGTAATTATCTGCAAAGACGCTCATAATATAGCCGAGTTAAAACTTACCCTAATCAGCGTTAAATAAA
>JAISHT010000078.1 GCA_031262415.1 Elusimicrobiota bacterium
CTCGCTCGCTCTGCTTTTTTCTACGGCTTTGTTGTATTGTGGCAGCGCAATAGCGGCAAGTATGCCGATAATTAATACAACTACTAATAGTTCTATTAATGTAAAACCTTTTTTACTTATTAACTTATTTCTTTTTGTTTCTATCTTCATTTTGTTCCCTCCAGTTTTTTATATAGCCTTTAATTAAGCATAAACGGCCTATACTTAATTCTACCATAATACCCCCCCCCCAAGTCAAGCATTATTTAAAATACCGTCTGAGAAGATCCTCGCGCGATTAAACGCAATTGTGGTGTTTTTTTGTTTTTTGCCTGCTTTGGCTATGCAAAAACAAACTAAAACAAACAAATTGCAGAGATAAAAATAAAAAGATAATATATAAGTATAAAATCAGCAGCAAAATCCAACTTTTCACGGGGCAAAGTATGTGCGGTATTTTTGGCATAGAAAATAAAACTAATGCGGCAGATATTGTCTGCTCGGGCTTAATTAGCTTGCAACATCGCGGGCAGGAATCAGCCGGCATTGCCGCCTATTGCCATCAAAATAAATTTACCAGAGCTTTCCGTGGCGTTGGCACGGTATCGGCCATTTTCAAACCTGCCGATGTTCTCTACTTAAAAGGCAATACCGCAATAGGCCATGTGCGCTATGCAACCGCTGGCAAAACAGGCACTTTGGAAAATGTTCAACCTTTCGTTTTTGACTGCCGCCACGGCCGCATAGCTATGGCCCATAACGGCAATATCGCAAATGACGGCGAAATTGCAAAATCTTTGCAAAAAAAAGGCGCGCTTTTTGCCCATACCTCAGACTCCGAACATATAATGCATTTAATTGAGCACGAAAAAGGCTCTTTTCTGGAAGCCTTGCCAAAAGCTCTAAAAAAACTAAACGGCGCATATGCCTTAATTTTTATGAACGGCAATACTATGATTGGCGTTAGAGACCCAAACGGCATACGCTCCTTAGTGCTTGGCAAAATGGGCAACTCCTATATTTTATCTTCTGAAACTATCGCCATAGAAAAGCTGGGCGCAAAAATTGTGCGTGATATTAACCCCGGCGAAATTATTATTATAGAAAAAGGCAAAATTAAAAAAAGTTTTATTTTTGATAAAAAAGAAGAGGCCGTCTGTATTTTTGAGCAAGTTTATTTTTCTATGCCGGCAAGTATAGTTAATGATAAGGCCGTGGCTGATGCCCGTGTGGAAATGGGCAAAGCCTTGGCTAGACAAATGAAAGATATAAAGGCCGATATTGTTATGCCTGTGCCAGAGTCAGGTATGTTCGCTGCCCTTGGCTTTGCGCAGGAAAGTAAATTACCCTTTGAACTTGGACTGGTTAGAAACCACTATATGGGCCGCTCGTTTATTATGCCTACGCAGTAAATTCGCGAGCATCTTGTAAAAATGAAACTCTTCCCCATAAGAACAATTTTGCAAGGCAAAAAAATTGTGCTTATTGACGATTCTTTAGTGCGTGGAACAACTTCTAAAAAAATTGTAAAACTTCTAAAAGATAATGGCGCAAAAGAGGTGCATTTGGCCTTGTCCTCTCCAAAAGTTATATCCCCTTGCTTCTACGGCATTAATACGCCGACTAAAGAAGAGCTTATTGCCCATCAAATGACAGTAGAAGAAATCAAAAAATACATTGACGCCGATAGCCTTACCTTCCTTGAGCTTGATAATATGGCCTGCGCCGCCGCTTCCCCCAAAAGGGTTTGCGGATTTTGCGCCGCTTGTTTTACCGGCCAATATCCAACAGGCATAAAGCTAAAAGATAAGCCAAAACAAGGCGCTTGTTAAACTAATTAAAATCACCTAATTATCCCCATTTAAAGGGAACAATTTCCTCAAAAAACGCTGGCTAGCTAGCTTTTCGTTTTATTTGCGCTTTATTTTTATCTCTTATTTTTGTATATTGCTTACACAGATTTATATTAATTAAGAGGTATTTATGGCAAAAGAAATAAAATTTGCAACCGCTGGTTTTAGGGGCACAATAGCAGAAACGGTTAATGCGCAAAATATTTACAGGATTGCGCTTGGCATTGCCGAGCATATTTTTACGGACGAGTATTACGGCTTTGAAGGCGCAGGCTATCAAAAACATATTAAAGAACTTGGCCTAAAATTTAAAAAGCCTTTAGTCTTAGTCGGCCACGATACTAGATTTTTATCAGATAAATTTGCAGATATTGTTTGCGATGCTTTAGTTTCACGAGGCATAAGCGTAAAACGCGCGCTTTATCCGCTGCCAACGCCGGCGGCAGAGTGGGCGGTATTAAAAGACGGTGCGGTTGGCGCAGTTATTATAACGGCAAGCGAGGCCGATTACACCCAAAACGGCCTAAAATGGGTATCTTACTACGGCGGTATTGCAAATAATGAAGTAGTAAAAGATATAGAAGACAAAATACCGTCCGTATCCTCCTTGCCAAAAGATTTGCCTGAATTTGGCTATCAAAACTCCGCCGTTAACGGGCATAATGTTCGTGATGAATATCTCGCCCATTTGGCTAAACTTATTAATGTAAAAGCCATAAAGAAAGCGAAACTAAAAGTGGGGGTTGACCCGCTTTTTGGCACAGCTTACGCTTATTTTAAAAAGTTTTTAACCTCAAACGGCGTTGAAATTGAGGGCATAAACGGCGGGGAAGATGTTTTGTTCGGCGGCAAAGTGCCAAACGCCGGCCCGGAATCCTTGGCGGATTTAAGCCGCTTAGTTGTAAAAAAGAAGCTCCATGTAGGCATTGCCTGCAATAGCGACTGCGATAAATTTGGCCTTATTGGCCCTGACGGGCAATGGATTTCCCCAAACCAAATAGCCCCGGTGCTTTTAGAGCATATTATAAAGAACCGCAAGGCCAAAGGCCGCATTTGCAGAAGTTTAATAACAACGCATCTTATTGACGAAGTCGCCAAAGCGCATAATATGCCTGTTAGAGAAACGCCCGTCGGCTTCAAATATATTAACGAGCTTATGATAACCGGCCAATATATTTTTGGCGCAGAAGAATCGGGCGGTATAGCAATTTCAAACCATATGCCTGATAAAGACGGTATTTTAGCCTGCTTACTTGTGCTTGAAATGATGGCGGTAGAGGGCAAATCGCTAAAACAAATCTTTAAAGATTTCTATAAGAAATATAATGCTTATTATGATAAAAAAGTAAGCATACCAAAAAGAGAGCTTGAAATTAATCAAATTTTGGAAAAGCTTAATTTGAACCCGCCGCTTTCTTTAAACAAAACTTCCGTTTGGCGTATTGACCAAACAGACGGTTTTAAGTTTATTTTAAGAAATGGCAACTGGCTTGCTCTAAGGCCGTCAGGCACCGAGCATCTTATAAGAATTTACGCCGAAGCTAAAGACCCTGCCACCGCCTCTAAACTTATAGTAGAAGCGCAAAAAATAATAGAATCATTATCTTAACAAAACGCTTAGGCGTGTAAACAAAGGGGGTAGTATGAAGATAAAAAGTATAAAAGCCCGTGAGATTTTGGACTCGCGCGGATTCCCAACCGTAGAGGCCGATGTTTATTTGCAAGACGGCGCTATGGGTAGAGCCGCCGTGCCAAGCGGGGCCTCAACAGGCTCGCACGAGGCTATAGAGCTTAGAGATAATGCTAAAAGATATTTTGGCAAAGGCGTTTTAAAAGCTGTAAAAAATGTATCAAAAATTGAAGCCGCCTTAAAAGGCCAAGACGCCAAAGACATAAGAAAAATTGACGAAATAATGATTAAACTTGACGGCACGCCAAACAAATCCAAACTAGGCGCAAATGCTATTTTGGCCGTCTCTATGGCAACTGTTAGGGCTGGGGCCAAAAGCGCAAAAAAACCTCTCTACAAATATATAAGAGAAGCCTATAAAATAAAAGAAAAGAACTTCCTATTGCCTACCCCTATGCTAAATATTATTAACGGCGGCAAACACGCAGATAGCGGGCTAGATGTTCAGGAATTTATGATAGTGCCAGATATGGCCCCAAGTTTTAAAGAGGCTTTACGCGCCGCTAGCGAGGTTTACCACACGCTTAAAAATCTGCTAGCCAAAAAAGGTATGGTAATAGCCGTTGGCGACGAAGGCGGCTTTGCCCCAAAAATACACAAACACGAAGATGTGCTAAAAATAATTTTACAAGCCGCCGCTCAAGCCGGCTATCCAAAGTTGTCCCTTGCAATTGACGCCGCCGCTAGCGAGTTTTATTTTAACGGCAAATATAAATTTGAAGGCAAACTTCTAAGCCACACGGAAATGACTCAAATTTATTCTAATTGGTGCAAAAAATATCCGCTTGTTTCTATTGAAGACCCGCTTCAGGAAGACGACTGGACGGGTTGGGAACATTTCACCACAAAGCTGGGTAAAAAAATAAATATTGTAGGCGATGATTTATTTGTGACTAATCAAACCCGTCTAGCAAAAGGCATAAAAGAACATGCCGCAAATTCCATTTTAATAAAGCTAAATCAAATAGGAACAGTTACGCAAACTATTGATGTTATAGCGCAAGCTAAAGCTGCTGGATACACAACCATTATTTCACACCGCTCAGGCGAGACAACAGACGCTTTTATTGCTGACCTTGCCGTCGCCACAAATGCAGGCGCAATTAAAACCGGCGCGCCCGCTAGAAGCGAGCGGCTTGCAAAATATAACAGGCTTTTACAAATTGAGGAAGAGCTTGGCAAAAATGCGGTTTATGCCAAGAATAAAATCTTCAAAAAATAAAGTTTTAATAAAATGAAATTATTAAAGAATAAAAAGCAAAGGCTCTATATTATTGCGCTTTCCATCTTGGCGGCTTTGCTTGTTTTTAACGGCAGTTTTTTTGGATTACTTCACAATATGTTTGAGCTTAAAAAGTTAAACAAACAAACCGCCGCTATTGAAGCGGAATATATAAAACTAAAAACCGAATACGATAAAATTTTGCAAGGCGACACTTCTTATATAGAAGATACCGCCCGTGCAAAATATAATATGTCCGCTAAGGGCGAAATAGAGTTTCGGTTTAAAACCCAAGAGGAAGAAAAATGAAAGTATATACAATAGTAGTAGGCAAATTGCCAAACTGCACTTATGTTATAGAAAACGACGGAGCCGCAATTTTAATTGACCCCGCTTGGGATCTTGAGAAAATTTATGAAATTTTAGAAACTCAAAAACTAACCCCAAAAGCGGCCCTTTTTACCCACGGACATTACGACCATTTAACCAATGCGAGTAAGTTGCTTGAGCATTTTAATATACCTGCTTATATAGAACAAGCCGATGAGGAAATGTCCGGCCTGCCTGTAAAGTATTTAAAAACTTTCAAAGGCGATCAAGAAAAAGAAATTGCAGGCCTTAAAATCAAATTCCTCCACACTCCCGGCCATTCCCCAGGCTCAACTTGCTACTACACGGAAGGCTTGCTGTTTTCAGGCGATACGCTTTTCCCAGGAGCTGTGGGGAGAACTGATTTGCCCGGCTCGGACAATGCGCAAATGCAACGCAGTTTAGAGCGTCTTTCCAAACTTCCGCCAGACACCATAGTTTATAGCGGCCACCCTTATGGAAGCGATGGCGGCGCCGCCACTACAATAGGCAAGGAAGTAAAGACTAATCCTTTTATGCGTCTAGCTTTGGAAGACCCTAAAGCCTTTGATGAAATGCTATGATTTAAGTATAGGCTTTTTGCTGGTTATCTCGTTATCAGTTCGTCTGCGATTTAATTTGCGATTTAAAAGGAAAATATGTATCCCTTCATAAACATACTTGGGCTTCAAATACCGCTTTATGGCTTAATGATGGCTTTGGCTTTTGCCGTGGCTTTGTGGTATTGTGTTGCCAGAAAAAAAGCCCTTGGCTTAACTTCAGACCAAATTGTAGATATTGTTTTTTATCTTCTTATCGGCGCAATTATTGGCGGCAAGTTGTGTTATATTATTTTTTACTGGCAGGATTTTCAGGCCGCTAGCGCGCTTGATAAACTGCGCTACGGCTTTGTATTTTTAGGCGGATTTATTGGCGCGGCAATAAGCTCGGTTATTATTTTTAGAAAACAAAAAATACCGTTTTTTAAAGGGGCCGATTTCTTTACCCCCGCAATACCGCTTGGCCACGCTATTGGCAAAATAGGCTGCTTTTTAGCAGGTTGTTGCTACGGCAAAATATCACACTTGCCTTGGCTTTCAGTTGCGTACAACAACCAAAACTCGCTCGTGCCAGAGCATTTGCACGGCGTTGGGCTTTATCCAATACAACTTATAGAAAGTTTTACAGATATTATTTTATTTTTAATTTTGCACAAGCTTTATAAAGCAAAACATAAAGACGGCACAGTTTTTGCCGCCTATATTATAGGGTTTTGCGTAGTAAGATTTGTGGTAGAATTTTTCCGTGGGGAAGACGAGGTTTATATACTTGGCATAACGCAAACGCAAATAACCTCTTTAATACTAATAATTTTAGCAACAACTTTTTTAATGGTAAGGAAATATGCAAAAAGATAAACAAATTTTTATTTTTGAAGGCCTTAGCAGCAGGCTTGATACTTTTATAACTGAAAAGATTGAAGATTACCCCCGCGCTCGTTTGCAAACTTTAATTAAAGAGGGCGGCGTCAGCGTAAACGGCAAAAAACGCAAACCTTCTTGGCCTCTTGAAAACGGAGATATAGTTGAAGTCGTATGGCCCGAAACAAAATTAACAATAAATTTAAAAGATTTAATAGTTAGCGAAACTAAAGATTATTTTGTAATAAACAAACCCGCCGGCTTGCTTGTGCACCCGCAAAGCCCCGTTTGGGAAACTACTCCAAAAGCGGTTTTCTCTGAAGGCGAAACGCTGGCGGCAATTATCTTATCTACCCCGCCAAAATATTTTGAGGCTACTATGCCTCGCGCCGGCCTTGTCCATAGATTAGATAGAGAAACAAGCGGCATAATGCTAGTTGCAAAAAATCAAGATTTTCAAGAAGCTATGGCAGCGCTATTTGCAAACCGTGAAGTGCGCAAAACCTATAATGCCATTTGCAGCGGCGAGCTTCCTGACGATAAAGGCACCATTGATGTGCCTATTGGCCGCCTAACCGGCGGCAAAATAAAAGCCTCCCCGCTTGGCAGGCAAGCCATAACGGAGTATAAAGTTATAGAGCGTAAAAAAGGATTTTCCTATATGGAGCTTTACCCAAAAACAGGCCGCACTAATCAATTGCGTGTGCATATGAGCTGGCTTGGGTATCCCGTTTTGGGCGATTGGCTTTATAAAGGCGCAACTGCGCCCCGCTTGATGCTCCACGCTCGCAAGTTAGAATTTAAACATCCTCTTAACGGCAAAAAACTTACCTTTGAAGCCCTGCCGCCCAAAGATTTCACCGCAATCTGGAAAGAAAAAACCAAATAAAACAAACAAAGTTTTAGCAAAATATCTATACAATATCTATTAAAGTAGGCCAATAAAATGGTATTATATCCTAATAGGAGATTATAGATTATGGATACTAAAACTCTTTCAGATTTTATTACTTGGTCAAAAACCACGGATTTACAAGAAATTATTTACAAGAAAAATGGCATTGCTATAGATATAAAAACTGCTGCGGCAACGCCTGCAGCTTCTGACTTTTCCTGCAAGCTTGATATTGTCGCCGCTCCGGCTCTTGGCATTTACCACGCCGGTAAAAAAGGCAAAGCCCTAGCCCTAAAAGAAAATATGCCTGTTAAAAAAGGCGATCTTCTTGGCACTATTGAAATGAATAAAACCTTAAAAGATGTCCTCGCCACTATAGACGGGGTTTTAAAAGTCATTTCCATAACCGACGGTCTACCGACTGAGTTCGGCCAACCTCTCTTCTTTATAGAACCCAAATAAAGCTATGACACAAAAAATAAATAAATTTAACAAAGTCCTAATAGCTAACAGGGGCGAAATCGCTTTAAGAATTATCCGCACGCTTAAAGAAATGTCCATAAAATCAGTGGCCATTTACTCCGAGGCGGATAAATTTTCAGCCCATGTAAAAGAAGCCGACGAGGCCATTTGCATTGGCCCCGGCCCTTCAAGCCAAAGCTATTTAAATATAGACGCCGTTGTCGCCGCAGCCAAAATGACAAAGGCTGACGCAGTGCACCCGGGGTATGGCTTTCTATCAGAAAACGCCCGCTTTGCTCAAGCCGTTATTGACGCTGGTATGGTTTTTATCGGCCCTAGGCCAGAGGCCATTTTAAAACTTGGCGAAAAGTCGCACGCCCGTGCGCTTGCTATTTCAGTTAATGTGCCGGTTATACCCGGCTCTGACGGTATTGTTGAAAAAAACCATTTAGCTACGGCAAAAAAAATAGGATTTCCCATAATGATTAAAGCTACTATGGGCGGAGGCGGACGCGGTATGCGTCCCGCTTTTAGCGCAGAAGATTTCCAAAAAGCCCTTGACACTGCTCAAGGCGAGGCTAAGGCTGCTTTTGGCGACGATAGAGTATATTTTGAAAGGCTCGTTTTAAACCCCCGCCACATAGAAGTGCAACTTGCCGCCGATAATTATGGCAATGTTATAGCCTTCCCAGAAAGGGATTGCTCCATGCAACGCAAAAATCAAAAACTTATTGAAGAATCCCCATCGCCATTTGTAACGCCGCAAGTGCGCGCTAAACTTTGCGCAGCCGCCGCTAGGCTAGCTAAAGCCGCCAAATATAGCGGAGTTGGCACCGTAGAATTTTTAATGGATAAAGACCGCAATTTTTATTTTATGGAAGTTAACACCCGCCTGCAAGTGGAGCACCCGGTAACGGAGCTTGTCAGCGGCTTTGACCTTGTTAAAATGCAAATTGAAATTGCGCAAGGCCAAAAACTTGAAGTCAACCAAACAAGGGCGCAAGAAATTTTATGCCACGCAATAGAGCATAGAATTAATGCGGAAGATTATACAAAAAACTTTATGCCCTGCCCCGGGCAAATAACCGAATGGATACCCGCCGGCGGTATCGGCGTGCGTATAGATAGCCATGTCTACACAGGATATACAATACCTTCTTTTTACGATAGCCTTATCGCAAAATTAATAGTTTGGGCTCCAAATAGAGAAGATGCTTTAAAAAGAAGCAAAAGAGCGCTTGGCGAGTTTGAGGTAAAAGGCGTGCATACAACAATACCATTTCATAAAATAATGCTAAACAATGAGGATTTTGCAACCGGCAAAATGGACACCGGTTTAGTAGAGAGGATAATGAAAGAAAATGAAGGCAAAAAATAAAATATTAACTAAAGCGCAACTACTTACCTTCTTAAAAAATGCTCGCAAAGCAGGTAAAAAAATAGTTTTTACTAATGGCTGCTTTGATATTTTACACGCCGGCCATGTAAGTATTTTGGAATTTGCAAAAAGTAAAGGCGACATTTTGGTGCTTGGCGTAAATAGCGATAGTTCCATAAAACGCCTTAAAGGCCCAAGCCGCCCGATAAATAAACAAGCCGATAGAACCCATGTCGCCGCCGCCCTAGAAGCCGTTGACGCAGTGGTTTTGTTCCACGAAGATACCCCCTTTAATCTAATAAAATTAATTAAGCCCGATGTGCTAGTCAAAGGCGCAGACTACAGCGTTGATAAAGTAGTGGGCCGTGAATTTGCAGGCAAGGTTGCGCTCTTCCCTATTTTAAAGGGCAGATCCACAACAAATGTAATAAAAAAAAGTAAAATAAATTGTTCCTGTTAAACACATTAACTAAGAAGGAAAGGTATAGATATGGTAGATATTTTTGAAAAATGTTCGGCGATGAAAGATGATCAAATTTTAAAAAGAATGGGCATTTATAGTTATTTTAAACCCATTTCATCTGCGCAAGGCCCCGTAGTAGAACTTGAAGGCAAACAATATGTTATGGCGGGCTCAAACAATTACCTAGGCCTAGCCGACGACCCTGAAATGAAAGAAACCGCCGCAGCCGCCGCTTTGAAATACGGAACAGGCTCGGCAGGCAGCCGCTTTTTAAACGGCAATACCGTAGCTTTAGACGAATTAGAAAACAAAATAGCTAAATTTAAAGGCAAAGAAGCGGGTTTAATTTTTTCCGCCGGTTATCAAATGAATTTGGGCGTAATTTCCTGCCTACTTAAAAAAGGCGACGTTGCTATAGTAGATAAATTAGACCACGCCAGCATTTTAGACGGCGTAAAATTATCAGACGGCGAGATGGTGCGCTTTCGCCACAATGATATGCAAGATTTAGAAAGAGTCCTTTCCAAAATAGACGACAGCAAGGGCAAACTTATTGTCGTTGACGGCGTTTTTAGTATGGAAGGCGATATTGCAAATTTGCCGGAAATTGTAAAACTAGCCAAAAAATACGGCGCGCGTATTATTGTGGACGACGCTCACGCCAGCGGTATTTTGGGCGGGAGAGGCCGCGGCACTTGCGAGCATTTTAACCTCAACCCAAAAGATGTTGATATTGTTGTTGGCACTTGTTCAAAAACTTTTGCTACAGTAGGCGGCTTTGCCGTCGGCGACGAAAAAATTATAAACTATATCCGCCACACCGCTAGAAGCCAAATTTTCTCCGCCGCTCTGCCTCCCGCTTCAACAGCTTCAATTAGCAAAGCTTTGGATTTAATTTGGGACGATATGAGCCGCAAAAATAATCTTTGGGCCAATTCCGCCCGTCTTAAATCAGGCCTTAAAAATTTAGGTTTTGATATTGGCGAAAGCCAAACCCCCATTACGCCTGTTTTCCTTGGCGATATGGAAACTTGCTTCAAATTTTGGCGCAAAACTTTTGATGCGGGCATATTTACAACGCCCGTTGTCCCGCCAGCTGTGCCGCCAACTAAATGTATGATACGCACCACGCCTATGGCTACGCATACGCCCGAGCATATTGACACTATTTTAAAAGTCTTTGGCGATGCTGGCAAAGCGCTTGGCATCATAAAATAATGTTAAAAGAATTGCAAATACAAAAAGCTTCTTTAAAGGATTTTATTAACTTCCCCTTTGAGTTATACAAGGGCTCGCCCTATTATGTCGGCGAACTTAAAGTTGATACAAAACATACTTTAACAACCGATCCTTTTTGGCAACACGCACGGCGGGAGCTTTTTGTAGCAAAACGGGGCGCAAAAACCGTTGGCCGCATTGCCGCAATAGTTAACGAAGACCACAATAACTATTGGAAAGACGAAACCGGCTTTTTTGGCTTTTTTGAATGCGAAAATAACAAACAAACCGCTCAAGCTTTAGTAAACGCCGCCGCGAACTGGCTTAAAGGCCAAGGCCTAAAAACTATACGCGGCCCGCTTAACCCAAGCTCTAATCACACTTGCGGCGTTTTAATAAATAAATTTAACGCTATGCCATCAATTATGATGCCCTATAACCCGCCTTATTACGACGACATTTTGCAAAATGCAGGGCTTAAAAAAGTTAAAGATTTGCTCGCTTTTGAAAGAACGGATAAAGACGACTTTTCCCCCCGTATGCACAAAATTATGGCCCGCATTTTAAAAAATCCCGCAATAAAAATACGTCAAATTGACTTAAAACATTTTAATGACGAGGTTGAAATCGTACGCAAAATTTACAATGCTTCTTGGGCAAACAATTGGGGCTTTGTGCCAATAACCGAGGCCGAAATACAAAATGTGGCAAAACAGCTTAAATTAATAGTCCGCCCGGAAATTACTTGCGTTATAGAATACAATGGCAAGCCCGCCGGTTTTGCTATTTCTATACCCAATATGAACCACACTTTAAAAATACTTAACGGACGCCTAAATCCGCTAAAAATAATACCCGCTCTGCTTAAATGGAAACAAACCAATGATTGCCGTATGATAATGCTAGGCGTGCACCCAGATTACCGTGGCCACGGCATTGAGCTTTTGCTAGTTCGCAGCGTAGTTGTGAAAGGCGTAAATAAAGGCTGGCATAAGGCGGAACTTTCCTGGGTTTTGGAAGACAATCAAGGCATAATTTCCGTTATGGAAGAAGCCGGCTGCTACAAAACTAAAACTTACCGCATATATGAAAAACCGCTGTAATATATAGCCTTTGCTTTAAATTGACAAATCCCCCATCTTATGATGAGGGATTTGATCTATTAGACAAAACCGTGTCTTTTATAGCTGATTACTATGCTCCTGTAGAGGGATATCCCATTCTCTCACAATATTCTTTATACGGATCAGAAGCGGAAATAGAAGATGTGCGACAATAGAATACTCCGTCTTTCATATCAAAATACAGGGTTGGTTGAGTAAACTTCAACACTACCATTATACGACGAGTTGTATCACTAGTGCTATATCCAATATCAAATTTTTTACAATTATACCTAAAGGCCCAACCAGCTCCTGCGGACGTTGAACTACAACCTGATGGTAGTATGGTAGACCCATCTAAATTTGTAGGAACAGTTCCACGCCCGTGAATTAATTGATACTCCATAAAGGCTGTGTCCAACCCTTTCATAACCAACTCAACCTCTTTCATTCTAGAAGAAAGAACAGCCTTTTTATATTGTGGTAATGCAATAGCGGCAAGTATGCCGATTATTAATACAACTACTAATAGTTCTATTAATGTAAAACCTTTCTTTTTGCTTTTATTACTTTTCATTTTCTAGCCTCCCAGTTTTTAAATACCATTTAATTAGGCATAAACAGCCCATACTTAATTTTACCATAATACCCCCCCCCAAGTCAAGCATTATTTAAAATACCGTCTGAGATTATCCTTGCGCAATTAAACACGATTCTTGTGTTTTTTGTTTTTAAAACTCCCTGCAGGGGATTTATTTGGTGATTTTAAAGAGCGAGTTTTTAAATAATAAAAATTACCCATTATAGGCTTGGTATTGTCCGAGCTTGGTTTAAGCGAGTTGCCGCCGCAGTGTTGTTGCCGTTAAAACCTCCCGTTCTTCTTATTTGTCGCCGATTTCAAAAGCGTCTGCAAAAAACTGTTTTTGCGTGTCCAATGTTTTGGTATGTTTGAGCAAAAAGCAAGAGTCTGTTTTCTTACGGTCTTTCCTTGCTTTTTGCGAGTTGCCAAAACGGAAGCAAAAATAGTTTTTTGCGCTTTTATATGAGGCGAAAATAAGAAGAACTAAAAATTATTTTATGTGCATAATGAGCCAAAAACTAACCCAGCAAAAGCTCGCCGCAGGCGATCAAAAA
>JAISHT010000110.1 GCA_031262415.1 Elusimicrobiota bacterium
CTAGGGTTTGCCTTAATTCTTTTATGGAGGTCATTATCTCGTCCATCAGTTGCTCCTGTATGGGCAAAAGGTTTTGTGGGCGGGTTTTAGCGGTTTAGACAATAAAAAGAGCCACCAAACCTTTTTGCGGTTTGACGACCCTCCCTTTTCTTGATACAAATGTATCAAATTAAAACAAATTTGTCAATTTTTTTTCAAGCTTTAGACCAAACTTTAAATATAAATCTAAATATAAACAAACCCCCCGCATAAAATTCAGCAGGGGGTTTTAAATTACAATCTTAAGTATAAAGTACGCTTGCTACAAAATGCAAATTATTTTGTGTAGCACTTGCGGCATTTATACTTGTTGTGGAAGAGTTTATGAGCTTTTGGCCCAAGCGGCTCGCCGATAAACTCTTTATAAACTTGCTTTACCGCAGGGTTATGGTGGGACATACGCACTTGCATATGCGCATCTTCCGTATATAGCCCTTTGGCGCGTTGTTTGCGAAGCTCGTTAGTGACGCCGTAAGGTTGCCCGCCGCCGCCAACGCAGCCGCCTTCGCAAGCCATAACTTCTATGAAGTGATACGGCGGCTCTTTGCCTTCAGCTTTAGCTTGTTTAACCTGATTCATAAGGTGGTCAACATTGCCAAGGCCGTGAGCAACAGCAACTCTTATTTGAGTGCCGTTGATGTCAATTGTGGCTTCCTTAATACCTTTTAGACCGCGGACTTTTTTAAACTCAACATTAGCAGCATCTTTGCCGGTTATAAGGTAGTGCGCCGTTCTTAAAGCCGCTTCCATAACGCCGCCGGTTGCGCCAAAAATAGTCGCCGCGCCGCTGTAATCGGCCAGAATATCGTCGCCTTTTTTCTCTTCAATTTTCTTGAAGTCCACGCCCAGCTGCTTAATCATACGAGCAAGCTCTCTTGTGGTTAGGGAAGCGTCAACATCTTGCAAGCCTGATGAGAACATATCATCGCTTCTGTTAATCTCATATTTCTTTGCGGTGCAAGGCATAATAGAAACCATAAAAATCTTTTTAGGGTCTATATTATGTTTTTGCGCATAATAGGTTTTTGCCAAAACGCCGATAAATTCGTGCGGCGATTTTGCGGTGGAAAAATTATCAAGCATATCGCAGTGATATTTTTCTAGGAAGTCAACCCAAGCGGGGCAGCAGCTTGTTATTAAAGGCAAGGTGCCGCCGCTAGTGAAGCGGTGCTTAAATTCTGAGGCTTCTTCCATAATAGTCATATCTGCGCCGGTGTTGGTATCAAAAACCGCTTTGAAGCCAAGTTCATATAAAGCGCTGACTAATTTGCCCGTTAAGTTGGAGCCTATGGGGTAGCCAAAAGCCTCGCCAATGGCGACGCGCACTGCAGGCGCAATTTGCGCAACGCAGACTTTTTCCGGGTCCATAAGAGCTTTCCACACGGTGGTAGAATCGTCCTTTTCCACAATTGCGCCGACGGGGCAATGATTGGAGCATTGTCCGCATTTAACGCAAGGGGAATCATTTAACTCAATTTCGCCTGCTGGCGAAAGTTGGGTGTTGATGCCGCGCTGGAGGAAAGATAAAGCCCAAACATTTTGTTGTTTTTGGCAAACTTGCACGCAGCGGCCGCATAAAATACATTTGGAGCTGTCTATAACAATAGTTTTTGTCGTATCGTCAAATTTATGTTTGCGGGTATCAACTATATTGGGGAAGAAATCTTCCCTTATGCCAAATTCCGAGCAGAGTTTTTGCAACTCGCAATCTTGGTTGCGGGCGCAAATAAGACAATCTTTCGGGTGGTTTGACATAATAAGCTCTAAAACCGTTCTTCTTGTTTTTACGATTTCAGGGTCGTGCGTTGTAATTTCCATACCTTCGGTTATTTCCGTGGTGCAGGCGCGCAGCATTTTGTTATTGCCTTTAATTTTGACAATGCAAAGCCCGCAGCCGCCGCTTGCTTCAAGATCTTCGTGTTTGCAAAGCGTTGGTATTTTTACATTTACAAGACGTGATGCTTCTAAAATAGAAGTGCCTTCTTTAACTTCAACTGGTTTACCGTTAATAATCGCTTTAATCATAGTTTTTATCCTTTCACTACCGCGTTGAATTTGCAGGCGGCAAAACATTGACCGCATTTAATACATTTCTTTTGGTCAATTAAATGTTTTGTCCTGGGTTCGCCGGATATTGCGTTGACGGGGCAAGCGCGTTTACATGCGCCGCAGCCAATGCACTTATCGTTGATAGAGTAGTTTATCAGTTTGCTGCATTTTCCCGTTGGGCAGCATTTGCCGTTAACATGGGCTTCGTATTCGTCTTTAAAGAATTTTAAAGTTGAAAGCACGGGGTTAGGCGCCGTTTGGCCTAAGGCGCACAAAGAAGCTTTTTGCATGGCGGAAGCTATATCGTGAAGTTTCTCAAGATCAGCCGGCTCTGAAGTGCCGTTTGTTATTTTCTCCAAAATAGAGAGCATTTGGTATCCGCCAATTCTGCAAGGGGCGCATTTACCGCAGGATTCGTCAACGCAAAACTCAAGGTAGAATTTTGCAATGTCAACCATACAGTCGGTTTCGTCCATAACGATAAGCCCGCCAGAACCCATAATTGAGCCAATTTCTTGCAAGGATTCGTAGGTTATAGGCATATCAAAATATTGAGGCACAATAACGCCGCCTGAAGGGCCGCCGGTTTGCACGGCTTTTACATGGTCGCCTTTAAGCGGGCCGCCGCCAATATCGTAGGCGACTTCTTTTATTGTAATGCCCATAGGCACTTCAATAAGGCCGGTATTTTTTACCTTGCCCGTCATAGCGAAAACTTTTGTCCCCGTGGATTTGCCAGAACCCATAGAAGCATACCACTTGCCGCCTTGCGTCATAATATATGGCACATTTGCAAGCGTTTCCACATTGTTAATTGAGCTTGGTTTATCCCATAAACCTTTTGTCGCCGGGAATGGCGGCTTGGGCCGAGGAGTGCCTCTTTTACCTTCTACAGAGGCGATTAGAGCGGTTTCCTCGCCGCAGACAAATGCGCCTGCACCGTAGCGGATTTCCAAATCATAATTAAAACCGCTGCCTAAAATATTTTTGCCCAAAAGGCCTTTTTTATAGCAGTCGTTTATAGCTTTTTGTATGCGCTCAATGGCAAGCGGATATTCCGCCCTGATGTAAAATAAACCTTTGCTTGCGCCAATTGTAAAGCCGGCTATAATCATACCTTCTACGACGGAATGGGGATTGCCTTCAAGCAAAGAACGGTCCATATACGCGCCCGGGTCGCCTTCGTCGCCGTTGCAAATCATATATTTTTCTTTGCTTTTTGGTTTTCTAGTTAAATTCCATTTGAGCCAGACGGGGAACCCGCCGCCGCCGCGACCGCGTAGGCCGCTGATTTTCATTTCTTCAATAACGGCTTCGGGGCCAATTTCAAGGGCTTTGGCTAAACCGTGATAGCCGCCTCTGCCGATATATTCATTAATATCTTCGGGGTTGATTTTGCCGCAATCAGCAAGCAAAATGCGGTGTTGCTTTTTGTAGAAGGGAATATCGTCCAAAGTTTTGCAGTGGACGCCGTCAACAGGGTTGACATACAAAAGCCTGTCAATAACCTCGCCTTTTAAGACGGTTTTATCTATAATTTCGGCGACATCAGCAACTTTAACTTTTGTATAAAAAATATCGCCGACGGAAACAAGCGGGCCTTGCGCGCAAAAGCCTTGGCAGCCGCTTTTGGAAATATAGGTGCTTTTCTCACGGCAGGCGGAGGTTATTTCAACGCAATGCTCTAGGCCGCGTTTTCTGTATTCCTCTTTAAAAGCTTCGTAAACGCCGTGCGAATCGCTTGCAATGCAGCCTGTGCCGCCGCAAATTATAATGCGTTGGGCAACATTTGCATATTGTTTTTTAAAGGTTTCGCTGATTTGTGTTATAAGTTTAGCCATGGTGTTCTTCCCCTTTGGTAGACTCTCTTAAAATAGATTTAATATCGGCAGGTTTTACCTGACCGTATATTTTACCGTTGACGGAAACGACGGGAGCCAAACCGCAGCAGCCAATGCATCTAACGCTGTTTACGGAATATTTACCGTCTAAAGAGTGTTCCCCCTCTTTAATGCCGATAACATTTTCAATTTCTTTCAAAAGGTCTGGCGCGCCTTTAAGATAGCAGGCTGTGCCCGTGCATACCGCCACTTGATATTTTGCCGGCGGGGTTAATTTGAAGAAATGATAAAAAGTCAGCACTTCATATATCCTAGCTAAAGGTATATTGGCTTTTTGGGCAATTTCCATAGCTAGTTCGCGTGGAACATAGCCATATTGATCTTGCACGGAATGCAGCATCATAACAAGGCTGCCGCTTACATTTTTCCATTTTTCAATGATTGCGTTTACGTCCATTTTTGTGGCAAGGTTTTCTTGCGTCATTACAGGATTCCTCCATCAATTTTATAGGAAGTTTTAGCTTCCTATTTTTTAAATTTTTATTTTTAAAAAATTCTTTTTACTTTTTATTCTTCTATTTTTTGCTCTATTACAACCGGCATAGGCAACTGGCCAAGAGACGTGTCAAAATACATTTTGCCGATGATTTTATAGCGCATAGAAATACTGTTCATAATAACAAGGCCGGCAATGTTTTTGCCGACGGTTTCAAGCGAAACTTTTAAAGTCGTTTTGACGGGAACAGTTGCGCCTGCTGGAATCATAGCGTCTGGGAATTTTACTAGGCCTAAGTCGGTATCGTTTACATATAATTTGCCTTCAAAGCGGTTTAAATTAGCCTCGGTTTTTTTGCTTGTGTTTGTTATTAACACCGCAATATCTAGCGTGACATCGCTAGCGGAATAATCAACCACTTGCGCTTGCGCTAAAGTGTAGCGGCAATTTACGGCTTGCTCTTTTATATCGCCAGCCGTCTTACAAGATGCCAGTAAAAACACAGACAGGCACAGCAGGGCAAATTTTTTCATTACAACTCCTTTCATACAAAACTTGCGTCTTGCGTATTTTATTTATATTATGGTTATTATTAAGTAGCAGAGACTTGTATAAATATTATATATATATAAACAATAATATACAAGCAATTTGTAGAAGTTTTTTTGGAATTTTTTAGATTTTTTTATAAATTTTTGTGATTTTTTGCTAAAAAATAGCTGTTTTTGGCCAAAATTGCCTAAAATTTTGCAAAATTTTGTTAAAATTTATAAAAATTTGTTAAAAAATTTAAATTTTTTCAAAAAAATCGCTAAAAAGCCACAAATATAAAAGCCGTGAATATAAAAAGGAGAAGACTATGTTTAAAGACAGACTGCTGGAAGTTTTAAAAAAATATGTGCAAATAGAATCGGGGGGTTCGTTCACATCAAACACTTCGCCTTCAACGCAAACGCAAGTTGAATTTGCAAAAGTTTTAGTTGAAGACTTAAAAGCTATAGGCGCACAAGATATTAAGTTGGATAAAGACGGCTATGTTTACGCAACTCTGCCCGCTACCACCGATAAAAAAGTGCCGACAATTGGCTTTATGGCGCATATGGATACTTACCCCGAAGGCACTATAGGCCGCAAAGTTGTGCCGCAGTTGCACAAAAACTATCAGGGCGGCGATATTGTGGTAAGTAAAGAGCGAGATGTTATCATAACCCCATTTAAGGCGCCGCTTTTAAAGCATTGCATTGGCCACGATATTCTTACCGCCAGCGGGGATACCTTGCTTGGCGCAGACGATAAAGCCGGCATTGCAATGATTATGGTTTTTGCCGAGCATTTAATAAAACACCCCGAAATTAAACACGGCGCAATTAAAATTGCTTTCACTCCAGACGAAGAAATTGGCAACGGGCCGGCAAAGTTTGATGTTAAAGGCTACGGGGCTGATTTTGCCTACACCCTAGACGGCGAGTGTAATGAAGGCGTTGTGGCGGAAAATTTCAGCGCAGCCACTGTAAATATTAGCGTTAAAGGCGTGCAGTCGCACATCGGTTATGCAAAAAATATTATGGTTAACCCTGTTCGCGTTTTGTCCGATATTATTGCCGCTTGGCCGGAAAATAAACTGCCCGAAACCACCCAAGACAGAGAGGGTTTTATAGTTTTTATAGATACTAAAGCAAACTTTGAAAAAGGCGAAGCCACCGCTATGGTAAGAAATTTTGACGATAATCTCTTGCGTCAAGATATTGCTTTGCTTGAGGCTATTGTAGCTGAGAAGCGTTTGAAATATCCAACAACCACCATAGATTTTAAAGTGAAGTTTACTTATAAAAATATGAAGCCGATGATTGATAAAAACCCCCTGCCTATGGATTTGGCTATAGAGGCTTTACGCCAAGAAGGCGTTAATGAAATAGGCGTGCCAATGCGTGGCGGCACCGACGGGGCCCGCTTATCTTTTATGGGCTTGCCAACGCCGAATCTTGACGCGGGATACAGCTTGCCGCACGGGCCTTTTGAATGGTGCAGCATTGACCAAATGCAAAAGATTGTAAACGCAATGATTAGAATGATAGAAAACAATGCAAAGTAAAGTTAGGCCTGATATTTGGGCTTAAATAGTTTGATAAAATTGCTAAATAAATATCCCCCAGCTAAAACAGTCGGGGGATATTTTTATTGCCAAAAAAATTAAGTCCAAAAAATAAAACCAATTTTTAACTGTTCATAAGGTTTTTAGATTCTGAAGTTGTCGGGCTTAAAAAAGCAGTGTCGGCATTATAATCAAACCTGTAAGAAAGGGAGTAGCCTTCCATATTTGGCGGCAATTTTATGGCGACGGAATAATGCCCTTGCTCAACGGCAGGGTCCACCGTCCAAGTTATTTCGCCCGCAGGAGTATTGGGTAAAATTGTATTAATTTTTTGCTCAAGCGTTTGCCCGCCTTGTAATTGATAATTTTTGACGGCGTCAAGTATTTGAGATAGAGCTTCCGTTTGCGCCAAACCATCAGCTTGCAAAGCGGTTGCTTCTTGCGTAAGAGTAGCGTTGCCATCGGAAATAACAGCGGACGCATCAGCGGGTTGCTCTTGAAGATTTTGCGCGGCGGTGTCTGGCGTTGTTGTGGGCAAAGATTGCTTTACGGGGG
>JAISHT010000124.1 GCA_031262415.1 Elusimicrobiota bacterium
AAGCTTACCCATAGAATTGCTGGTATCAAACGCCTGCGTGACGGACACAAAATTGCAATCGTACTTCTTAAACTCGGCCATCATTCGGTGGAAGTCCATTATAGAACGCGAGAGCCTATCCACCTTATAAACCACCACTGTTTGGATTTGTCCGTCCGCGATATCGGCAAGCATTTGTTGAAGGGCGGGCCGCTCCATAGTGCCGCCGCTGATGCCGCCGTCCTCGTAGGTTTTAAAATGCTCCCACCCGTTGAACGCCTGCGCCATTATATAGGCCTTGCACGCCTCCGCCTGATTGTGGAGCGAGTTAAACTCCTGCTCCAACCCGTGCTCTGTAGATTTACGGACATATACCGCACATTTAATTTTATTCATACTTTTTTAGTATAATATTCCCCATACACATTACCACTTACTAAGCGCAGAAAGTCAAGGGGAAATATGGAAGAAAAAATTAAAAATATTGCTAATAAATTTATAGATAAATGGGGATTTATAAAGCAAAAATTACTTTCTAGGTGGATTACTATTAAAATATTTGCTATCGCTATTTTAATACTAGCGGTATTTATTTTAATCTTTTGTACTTTGCGATGTTTTTTCCCCTGTTACGAAGGAGAATTATTAGCAGGTATTTAGTCTTTATATGGAGTTATAATAGGATTTCTTTGGAGTTTCTGGTCAGATAAACAAAGACTTATTTCCGAAAATAATAAAACATTCTCTTTTTTGTTAGACTATTTAGATTACATAGCTACTTCAATAATTAACTTTAGATTTAATTTTCTAGACCTGCAAAATTTAAACTTTAATACCCCCGAAATACCTACGCTAGACTCATCAAATTTCAAAATTGACGGACTATCATTGCAGCGTATTATTGAGTTAAATTTTTATATTAAGCAAATAAACTATATAAAACTTCAACTTGGAACGCTTCTTTCTCAAAATGATAATCTTCCTTTTCATTCTCCTTGTATACAAAATCATCTCGCTAGCCATATATTTAGTTTAGAAAAAGATAAAGAGAGAGCAAAAAAGCTTTTTCCATACTTTTCCGATTGCAAAATTTCTCAAAATCACAACCCCCAGATTGAAGGAATGATTCAAGGAATAATTGAGCTATTCAAAATGATTGATAAAAACTTCAAAGATATTAACCTAGATATAAAAAAAAGTAGCTATGCAAATGAAGAAAAAATAAAACAATTATCTTTTGAAAAACATATTGGATTTTCATCAAAAACAAAAGAATAATACTCATACCAACCCAAAAAAATCAGGTCCGCTTAAATGTTTGCCGCTAATTTCACAGGCAATAGCAGATAATGTTTTGTAAATTTTATCGTTAAACATAAAGGCATTATCGTCTTTTACAATAATCTTATACTCTTTGTCTTTGTAAACCTTAATAATCTCCGTGCCGTGTGCAAGGCTATACTTATTTTTGTTAGCTTTTTGGATATACCTCTCGGGGTTGCTAGCGTAGCGGTTAAGCCTGGTTATAAACTTTTCTTCAAGTTTTAAATTAAACCGCTCGCACTGCAACGCATACCACAATGGCCGCAGCATAGACCGCTTGGCCCTCGGCGGCGTTAAATAAAATATCTTCCAATAAAACGCCAACTTTTCTTGCGACAAGCCTTTTAGCTCTTCCATACTAGACGGCAAATAACATTTATTTCTCATTCAAAACCCTCCTTGCCTCTCGGCAACTACATTACCGCTTACTCTCGGCAGCAAAGTCAAGTGTATTTGTGTTTTTTTCTTCATTTTGATATTCTTTTATTATAGATTTTACTTACATACACATTACCGATTACTAAACGCAGTAAGTCAAGTTATTTTGGAGAAAAATATGCCTCAAAAAATGATTGTTTATCAACTTCACAGAGCGTCAATAGACGTCTTGCTTGAATACGAGAAAGCCCTTCTTGAGAAGATTGGCGATAATGGCGGCATATATGTGCTTTATAAGGGTGATAGAATCTATTACGTCGGCAAGGCTACCACGCTTAAGCAAAGAATCAAACAGCATTTCAATGACAAACATAAAAATAAATGGGACGCGTTTTCTCTTTACGTTGTTAGCAACCCCAAATTTATACCCGAATTAGAGCGCATTTTAATAGCTTTGATTAAGCCCGCTGGGAATTCACTAACATATCAGAGAGAAATAAAACGCTCCGAGAGTGAACTTAAAAATGCTATTAGATCTCTTCAGAATGAATATTTAGATAAACTATTTCCCTCTGGGGAAAAAGCAATTAAATCCACATCTCAAAAATCAAAACTTTTAACAAAAACATTTAAGGGCAAAAAATATACCGCCCTTCTTCAGAAAGACGGTACGGTAATCTACAACAATAAAAAATACACATCGCTAACAGCAGTTGCAAAACTTATTACAAAATACAATGTAAACGGTCCATTTTTTTGGGGCCTCCGCTAGCCTCTATGTACAAACAACATAGCTTGATAGATATTTTTTAGGTGTTCGGCGGCCTGGTCTATTCCTGCCAAGCCACCAATTATTAAGTTTGCATTGTCTTCCGCCACTCCGTCTTGGGCGTGAGATATTTTTTCGTTAATCTCTTCCGACAAGCCTTTCAAAATAGTGAGAGATTGTTTAATAAAGGCTAGGCGTTCGTTTTTAGTCATTTTTGGCCCACCAATTTAAAGAACACATACCCGCTGATAGGGCCGCCCACAATGTGGACCGCAAGGGCGGATATACTTTTGAAAGCTTGGCCCTTGTATTCAAAGCCATTTTCAAGGACTTTTATTTTTAACTCCTCCCCCTTGTATTTACGCGTTATAACGCTATTGATTGCAGGTATATGCGGGTCGTGTGCTTTTTCCGATTTTGCCTCTTTCGCTATCGTATTTCCAACGGTGCTAGCGGTATGGTTATGCTGGTTTTTGGGTGTTCTTTCCGTGTCCCCCGTTTTCCCTATTGCCTTTTCAATAGCGGCAGCGCTTAAATCCTTAGGGAAACCTTTTTTATTATCCTGTACCACTTTTATTTTTATTTGTTTTCTCTTCATAACTTCCTCCTTGCCTTGCGGCAACTACATTACCGCTTACTAATGGGAGGCAAGTCAAGTCATTTCTGATGAGCTTTGTTATATTCAGATAGGCAAATGAATTTATATGTAATATTTTGTTATACTTTAATTAAAGATATCTCGCTAGATAAAGGGTGAAAATATGGCGAAAAATGCCAATAAAAAAGAAAATAAATCTCTTGAATCAGTATTGTGGGATGCTGCGTGCAAATTAATTGGCGCGGTACTTCCGCACGATTATATGAATGTATGCCTAGGCCTTATATTTTTAAAATATATATCCGATAGATATGAGACAAAATATGAGGAACTAAAAGCTGAAGGTAATGGAGAAGAAACTGACC
>JAISHT010000003.1 GCA_031262415.1 Elusimicrobiota bacterium
CCGAGCCAAACTTTCTTGTTTATCAAGAACGCTGGTAAGGTTTAAATTATCCTTTTTTTCCCAGATTAAATCAATATAATCTAGCAGCCGCTTTGTAGCCTGGTCGTTTAGGTTTATGCCAAGAGCATTTATAAAATCAGTTCTTAGATTCATTTTGAGCCTTTCTATACTTTTCAATATTAACTGCTATAAGCTGAATATCGGCAGGAGTAATGCCCGGTATTCTGCTGGCTTGTCCAAGCGTTAGCGGTTTAACCTTAGCAAGTTTTTGGCTTGTTTCTATTAAAATGCCTTTTACTAAAGAAGGGTCAAAACCTTCTGGGATAGAAATTTTATCTGCATTAGCAAGAGCCCTTGCGTCTTTTAAATTACGCTCCAGATAACCTGCGTATTTACGGTGTATTTTGGCTGTGTTTTTTGCTGCCTCAAGCCGCCAAGGCAAAAGAGTGGCGGCGTCAATTTTCGCCTCGGGATTTTTAATTAAGGCGGCAACGGCCGCTTGATAATTTTCAAAAGCAGTTTTAAATTCTTTAGGTATTTGATTATATTCAAAACCGTATTTGCTTAGACGCAAATCGGCATTATCGCTACGCAGTATTAGGCGGTATTCCGCGCGGCTTGTAAACATTCTATAAGGCTCGTTTACGCCTTTGTTTACCAAATCGTCAATTAAAACGCCTATATACGCCTCGTCTCGGCGCAAGATAAAAGGCGGCTTGCCTTGAACTTTTAAAGCGGCGTTTATGCCAGCCACTATGCCTTGCCCGCCTGCTTCTTCATATCCTGTTGTGCCGTTTATTTGGCCTGCAAAAAATAACCCGGGCATTGTTTTGACTTCTAAAGCGGCGTTTAGGCAAGTAGGGTCGGCATAATCATATTCTATAGCATAGCCCGGGCGGACAATTTCGGCCTCTTCTAAGCCGGGTACTGATTTTAAAAGTTTATATTGCACATATTCGGGCAAGCTGGTTGAAAAGCCTTGTATATAATATTCCTGCGTGTCAAAACCCTCTGGCTCTAAAAATATTGGGTGGTTTTTATTTTGCGGGAATTTAACCGCCTTATCTTCTATTGACGGGCAATAGCGTGGGCCAATGGCCGTTATATTGCCGCTATATAGGGCGGATTCTTTTATATGCTCCTGCAAAACTTCGGCAGTTTTAGCGGTGGTTTTGGTTATATAACATTGCAAAAAATCTTTTTTTACTGGAGCTGAAAAAATTGACATTGGCTGATAAGGCTCGTCGGAAGGTTGGGGCGTAAACTTGCTAAAATCAATTGTTTTGCCGTTTAAACGCATAGGCGTGCCTGTTTTAAGGCGGGCGGTTTTTATGGCGAGTTTTTTTAGACTGTCAGTTAAAAAATTGCTTGGCATATCGTTGTAGCGGCCGCCGTCAAAAGTTAATGCGCCTATAAAAACACGGCCATTCATAAAAGTGCCGGGGGTTAGAACAATTGTTTTAGAGCGGTATTTTGCTTGGCGCAGAGTTTCAACGCCTTCAACTTTGCCGCCGCCCGTTAAAATGGCCTTAACTTCATCTTGAACTAAATGCAAATTTGGTTGATTTTCTAAAAATTTCTTATAGGTAAGTTGATAGATTTTTTTATCGCATTGCGCCCGTGGGGACCATACCGCTTCCCCTTTGCCTGTATTAAGCATATGATAATGCACGGCGGCAATATCGGTTATTTTACCCATGGCTCCGCCAAGGGCGTCAATTTCCCTTACTATTTGGCCCTTTGCTATGCCGCCGATAGAAGGGTTGCAAGACATTTGGGCAATGGTATCTAAATTTTGCGTTATAAGCAGCGTGCTTGCGCCAAGACGCGCGCTAGCTAAAGCCGCCTCGCACCCGGCGTGGCCGCCGCCAATTACTATAACATCAAAAACTTTATCATTTATAAACATTAATTTATTTGCCTTAAACTTCTTAACTAAATTTTATTTGCCCACATTATTTGCCCACGCAAAATTTTGAAAAGACTATATCCAAAATATCTTCTGGCGTTGTTTCGCCAATTAAATCTTTTAATGCCGCTAGAGCCGCGCGGATATGCTCTGCTGAAAGTTCAAGCTCGTCAATAACTCTTATGGCGTCTTGCAACTCGCCCGAGGCTTTTAACAAAGCCTCGTAATGCACGGCGGAGGTTATCAAAATATCGTCTTCTTGCAATGCGCCTAGTCCAATGGTTTGAGTTATTTTATCTTTAAGCAAATCAAGCCCAAAACCTGTTTTAGAGGAAACTAAAATATCGCCATTTGCAGCTTGTGTTTTTTGTTTTTCGTCAAGCAAATCGGCTTTATTTAAAACTGTTATTATTTTTTTGCCTGTTTTTGAAACTTCTTCTAGCAAAATCTGGCTTGTTTGGGCGGCGGCTTTTTCTAGGGCGAGGGCCGCATCTTTAACAAAAATAACTAAGTCCGCATTTTCCACCGCTTGGCGGCTTCTGCGCATACCTTCAACTTCGGCCGGGTCAAGCGAATGCTCCCTAATGCCGGCGGTATCGGTTAAAAGCAAATTAAAATCATTTATGGAAATTTGCGCCTCAATAGTATCGCGCGTTGTGCCGCTTAGCGGGGAAACTATGGCTCTATCGTAGCCAAGCAAAGCGTTCAGTAGGCTGCTTTTGCCGCTGTTTGGCAGGCCTATAATAGCGGTTTTTATACCTTCTTTTACCATTTTGCCAGTTGAAAAAGAAGCGGCTAGCAAATCAACTTCCTGACGAATTTTGCGAAGTAGCGGCTCAACTTCGGCATTATTTAGCGGCGGTAATTCCTCATCGGTATCGTCTAGGCGGACTTCCATTTGAGCCAGTAAGTCCCCAAGTTCTTGCCTGATATTTTTAAATTTTTGCGAAAGTTTGCCGTCCAAAGTATACATAGCCGCTTTATGCGCCGTTTTATTTTTAGACGCTATAATATCGGCCACGCCTTGGGCTTGCGCCAAATCCATTTTGCCATTTAAAAAAGCCCTCATAGTAAACTCGCCCGCTTTTGCAGGCCTTACGCCTAGGGCGGCCAAAAGTTCCAAAATACGGCTTTTAATATAGGGGCTTGCGTGCAAGCTGATTTCAAACAAATCTTCCCCGCTATAGCTTTTGGGGCCTTTAAAAAATACTACTAGAGCCTTATCCAGCGTTTGGCTGCCGTCGTAAATATTAACTAAAACGGATTGGCGTGGGGTAAAAGTTTCTTTTTTGGTAAGGCAGGAAATTGCTTGGCTGCTTTTTGGGCCGCTAACACGCAGTAGCGCAACCGCCCCGCTTGAAGGCGCGGTTGCAAAAGCGGCGATAGTATCCTCGTTAAAAAGCGGCATACTATATTTTACATTTTTATTGTCTAAATTTATTATCTAAAAAGCGTTTTGGTTTGGGAATAATTTTTAACTAAAAATGCTGGCTTCTATTTTGCTATAATATTTATAGGATTTTATGAAAAGATTTCTAATCACTCTTCTTACACTGCTTGCTTTGCTTATCCCCTTGATTGTTGAAAAGGTTTTAGCCTTTTTCTTCTTCTCTTTGAATTTGCATAAGCAATCAACCAACAAAAACTTCTCTGTTTATAACTTCTCTATAAAAGAGAATGCTAATATAATATCCTTTCTGCAAGAATTAAACTTTCTGAGATATTTCTACACGCCTGCTTAAACCAGCAAACAACTTTCTTACAAAACTACTTTGGGCAAAAAAAACGCCCATAACCCGCTGTTAAAACAATTAATTAGCGGAAAATTAAAAATAAAAATTAAGTAAAATATGAAAAAATTAATGAAAATGGCCATTTGCTGTGCTTTGGCTTTGTTTTACTCAGCGGAAATAAATGCCGCTGGTTTTGCCCTTTATGAGTTTAGCGCAAGGGGCAATGCGATGGGCGGCGCCGTCTTGGCAAATAAGGCGGAGCCTGCTTCCATAGCTTCAAATCCCGCACTAATTACCCAGCTTGAAGGCACGCAAGTGCAAACGGGCTTAACAGCGGTTATTGTGGACGGCTCGGCAGAAATATCCGGACAAAGGCGGGACTTAAAGACAGGCGTTTTTTACCTGCCTAATCTCTACCTCACCCAACAGATGAACGAGCATATCTTCTTGGGCCTTGGTTTCTTCTCCCGTTTTGGCCTTGGCGGCGAATACAAAAACCCGCAAACTTGGACGGCGGCATATGCAACATCAGCAATAACTGGCATTCCCCCCCAATCCTATAAAATGGACCTTGTTACTTACTCCATTAACCCTGTTATGGCGGCAAAAGTAACCGACGAAATTTCTTTAGCCGGCGGCTTTGAAATTATGTACGCCAAACTTACCGAAGAAAAGGGTCCAAATAATTCTATGGGTAAAATTGAAATTGAAGGCGACTCCACAACTTGGGGCGCAAACTTCGGCGTTACCTATAACCCAAACTGGGCTAAAGAGTGGGTTGCGGCTTTAACTTACCGCACAAAAACCCGACACTTAGCAACCGGTGAAATTAGAGGTAAAGGCGCATTTGCAAGCTCAAGCGGCTCGGCCTCCGCTGCATTAGCTTTGCCCGATCAATTAGCTTTTGGCCTTTCTTTTACCCCGTCTGAAAGATTTACAATAGAGGGCGATATTATGGGTATTTTTTGGAGCTCATACAAACAACTGCGTGTTGACTACGACGATATAACAAGATTGCCCCAAAATGAATACAAGCACTATAAAGATGTTTACCGCTTATCACTAGGCGCAGAGTTTGCTTTAACAGACGCTTGGGATTTAAGGGCGGGTTATGTTTACGACCAATCCCCCATCAACCCTAATTTTATGGATACTATGGTGCCAGCAGATAACAGACATATGTTTAGCGGCGGCCTTGGCTATAAAATAGGCGAATTTGGCGTGGACGCTTCCTACACTTATATGTTTGTAAGTGATTTAAGCGGCACCGCTGAAGACGGCCAGCCTATGAAATACGACGGCGCAAGGAGCCAAATGATAGGCCTAAGCATAAAATACGCCTTTTAAGTATTTTTAAAGTATTTTTAAATACTGATAATTAAATAGAAAACCCCCGCTAAAATTAATAGCGGGGGTTTTTCTAAAAAAACAGACGAGAAGGGGCTTGATATATACTTTATTTTAACTATAATATAAAAAAGAAGAAATAAGGAGGATGCAATGCAATGTACTGAAAAAACTACAACTATGCCGCTTTTGGGCGATAAATTCCCCCAAATGACGGTATTAACTACACGGGGAGAGATGACCTTGCCGGACGCTTACGCAGGCAAATGGTTTGTTTTATTTAGCCACCCGGGCGATTTTACGCCAGTTTGCACAACGGAGTTTGTGGCCTTTCAAAAAGTTTACGACCGCTTTCGCGCTTTAAATTGCGAGCTTATCGGGTTAAGCGTTGACCAAGTTTCTTGCCATTTAAAATGGGAAGAGTGGATAAAAGAAAAAACGGGCGTTGAAGTAGAATTCCCCATAATTGCCGATACGGGCGCAGTGGCAAAAACCCTTGGCCTCATACACCCGGGCAAAGGCACAAATACCGTGCGCGCCGTCTTTATTGTTGACGATAAGGGACTTGTTAGAATTATCTTCTACTATCCTCAAGAACTCGGAAGAAATATGGACGAAATTTTACGCTCTGTTGAAGGTATGCAACTTTCAGATAAAAATAAAGTTTCTATGCCGGCTAACTGGCCAAACAATGAACTTTTGGGCAAAGACCATGTAATTGTCGGCCCGCCTAAAAGCGTTGACGCTATTAAAAAGCGTGTAGCTGAAGCCAAAGAAAAGGGCTATGCCTGCCTAGATTGGTGGCTATGCCATAAAGAGCTTAAAAAATAAAATTTAGCCTAAAAGTAATTGGCTTAATTTGAAAACCCCCGCTAAACTATAGCGGGGGTTTTCAACTGAAACTGTCTTAAATAGGCCTAAAATACAAGCCTTATTTCTTTGTATCGCTTTGCGTATTTTTTGTTTTATTGAAATACTGTTTTACACGATTTTCGGCATTTTGCCTGAGGTTATAATAATAAAACTGCACTTCATACATATGATAAATGCCCGGGGCAAAAAACTTTACCAAAGCATTATCAGGCTCAAAGTAATCTTGCGGATTTACTGTGCTGCAAACAACCGTGCCTCTTTTTTTATTAACTTTGGCGTCTGCAAGATTTTTAAATGTTTGAAATTTACCGTCAATTTGCAACCTTGAGCCTAAATTTTGGCTTGCCGGGGCTTCGGTTTCATCTCTTGTCCAGCTAATTGGGTTAATTACTACGGCGTCTTTTAAAACCGTATAATTTTTTATGGTAAGGTTAGGCGCCTCTGTATTAAAGGAAATTACTACGCCTGTGTCGTCTGCATTTTCGGCAAATTTTAAGTGCGGGTTAGCTTTAAGTTCTTGCTTGCTTACGGAGTAGCCCATAACATAAGCGGCTACCATTCTTTTGGCGACTTCGGGGTGATTTTTAAGATACCTAAAGAGCAAATACTTTGTCATAACCGCGCCTTGCGAATGCCCCGCAATTATAAACGGGCGGCCATTATTATAATTTTTGATATAGTAATCAAAAGCGGCCTCAACATCAGTTGCCGGCACGCCAAAAGTATATTTATCTTGCTGGACAGGATCTGTTATTGAAAGCAAAAAATCCGCGTCTAACTGCCTGTAGAAAGGCGCAAAGATATTGCCGGCGGTTTCAAAGGCGGTTGCTTGAACTTGGAAAGTATTTTTTGCGCCATCTCTCATCATTTTTAGGTCAATATCGGCAATAGGGTATTGCCCTTTTTGGGCAACCCAAGTAGTCGGATAAATATAAAAAACATCGGCGGCTTTACTTAGTTTATTGATATTTTTAGGCAAAGCAAGCCAATTGTTTTTATCGGCATAATCAGACGGGGCAATATTGTCGCCGTGCATAGGCACATACTGCGTCTGCTGCGCTGTTTGGCTTTGGCTTTGCTCTTTTGTAGCGGCCGTATTGGTGCAAGCAACAGCGGTAAACAAAAATACCGCTACGCTCAAAATGCCTAGTAGTCTTAGGCAATAATTTTTTCTATTTTTTATCATCTTTTTCCTCTCTACAACAGTTTTTTACTAATTTGCAACTTTACTTACCGACATTTCTTCTAATTTCACATAATCTACTTTGCCTGTTCCCATAACGGGCAGCTCTTCTAATATTACTAATTTTTTTGGGGCCCAAAGTTCGCTGTATCCTTGCGCTCTAAGGCCTTCTTGCACGGTTTTTAAATCGGCCACGGGGTTGCTTGTATACATCAAAATTTGCTCGCCACGCTTATCGTCAGCTATAGCGACGACTGCGCTTAAATAATCGGGCCAGATTTTGGCTAGAGCCATTTCAACAGCTGTTAGCGAAACCATTTCCCCCGCTATTTTTGCAAAACGTTTTGCCCGCCCTTTTATGGTTATAAAACCATCTGCGTCAAAAC
>JAISHT010000026.1 GCA_031262415.1 Elusimicrobiota bacterium
CTTTAGTATTAAAAGCCCGTGCTTTTTGCTTTTTGTTTTATTTTTAATAGGCGTGCAATCTGCGTTTTTTGCGCCTGTTAAATATAGTATGCTGCCGCAAATTTTACGACGGGACCAGCTAATATCTGCCAATGCCTTTATGGAGGCGGGGCGTTATCTTTCTATTTTACTTGGCACTTTGCTAGGCGGGGCGTTTTTAGCCGCAGGCGGCCGCTTTGGTTTTGGGGCGGCTTGCTTAACAATTATTTTAGTTGCAATAGCGGGCTATGCTTTCACTTTTCTCTTTTTACCGCATACTCCGCACGGCAAGGGCAATGTAAAAATACATTTAAATATCTTCAAAAGCATTTGGCATAATTTAAATGTTGTTTATCGCTCCAAAGGCGCTTTTTTATGCGTCTTAGCTATTGCTTGGTTCTGGCTTTTGGGCGCGGTTATGCTATCTCAGTTGCCTGATTTAACTTCAAATATTTTACACGGCTCAACAAAAGTTTTTAATTATTTGCTTGGTTTGTTTGTCTTTGGTATTGGACTAGGCGCAATTTTATGTAGAAAACTTTTAAAAGGCGATGTTAGCGTAAAATATGTGCCGCTGTCTGTTTTAGTAATGTCGCTAGCTATGGTGGATTTAGCCTTTGCCATTTTAAATGTGCAAACTGCGCTTGGCGTAATTAGTTTTAAAACTTTTATATCTACTTTTAGCGGCGTGCGTATTTCATTTGATTTGTTTTTAATATCTCTTTGCGGCGGTATTTCAATTGTTCCGCTTAATGCTTTGCTGCAAACTATGGGCAGCGCGCACAACCGCTCCCGCATTATCGCCACAAGCAATTTCCTAAACGCTTTCTTTATGGTAGCTGCTAGCGTAATATCATTAATTTTACTTCGCATCGGGGCAGGCACGCCGGTAATAATTGGGCTTTTGGCTATAAGCAATGTTGTGGTTGCTTTGTATATTACAAAACTCTTGCCCGATTATGCGGTGCGCTCTATATTATTCTTCGTTTTAAAATCACTTTATAATGTTAAAGTTAAAGGGTTTGAAAATTATCAAAATGCGGGCAAGCGCACGCTTATAATTGCCAATAATAATTCCTTTTTAGACCCGCTTTTACTGGCCGCTATGTTGCCTGACGATATTGCCTTTGTGGTTGATAGCACCATAGCCAAAAGGTTTTGGGTAAGGCAATTTTTAAAACTGGTTAAGCACTTCCCCGTTGACCCTACTAATCCAATGGCCGTTAAATCAGTTATTGACGAGATTAAGCAAGGCCGCAAAGTTGTAGTGTATCCCGAAGGTAGAATAACCACCACCGGCTCTGTTATGAAAATTTACCCCGGCCCCGCTATGATTGCCGATCGCTCTGGCGCAGATATTTTGCCTATTTTTATGCAAGGCACCCAGTACTCCCGCTTGTCTTATTTTGGCCGCAAGCTAAGGCATTTGCCAAGCAATGTTCAATTTGCAATAAATATTTTGCCCGCTACGCCGCTTAATTTAGCGCAAAACTTAAAAGGCAAAGAGCGTAGAGCCGCGGCGGAAAATAAAGTATACGACTTAATGGCGTATATGAAATATAGAAGCAGCGATATTGATGTAACGCTATTTCGCTCCTTAATAGAAGCGTCTGATTTTGCGGGCCACAGCACCCGCGCGCTAGAAGATTTGGAAAGAAAGGGCGTCAGCTTTGGCACTACTGTTTTGGGCTCGTTTTTACTAGGCGGCAAACTGGCCGCTTACGGCGAGTATGGGGAAAAAATGGGCGTTATGTTGCCAAATGCCAATGCTTGCGTTTTAACTATTTTTGGCCTTATGGCTTATGGCCGTGTGCCGGCGATGATTAATTTTTCAGCAGGCATAAAAAACATACTTTCCGCCTGCAAAGCTACGGGGCTTAAAACTATTTTTTGCTCTAGATTATTTGTCGCCCGTGGCGATTTGGGGCCGATTGTTGAAGCTATTGAAGCGGCAGGCGTTAAAATAGTTTACCTAGAAGATGTAAAGAAAACTATTAATCTAGCCGATAAATTAAGGGCTTTAGTTTATGGATTTTTCCCGTATAGAGCCTATAAAATAACCAACCCCAAGCCCGACGCAAATAGCCCCGCCGTTGTTTTGTTTACAAGCGGCTCTGAGGGCGTGCCAAAGGGCGTTGTGTTAAGCCACCGCAATATCAATGCAAACCGTCATCAATTATCCAGCATTACAGATTATGGCTTGCAAGATAAATTTTTTAACGCTTTGCCAATGTTTCATTCTTTTGGTTTAGTGTGCGGTTTGTTTATGCCAATTTTAAGCGGGGCGGGCGTCTTCCTTTACCCTTCGCCGCTACATTATAAAATTATCCCCGAGCTTGTCTACGATAGAAACGCCACCGCAATTTTTGGCACGGATACTTTCCTTAATGCTTATGCAAAGTCCGCCCATCCATACGATTTTTACAGCGTAAGATTTGCCGCAGTCGGAGCGGAAAAACTTAAAGATGAAACTTTCAAAATATGGTCTGAGAAGTTTGGCATCAG
>JAISHT010000045.1 GCA_031262415.1 Elusimicrobiota bacterium
GTAAATTTTTTGATAGCCTTCGTTTGCGCTGTCTTCGTTGGCGTGGAAGGAGTAAGCGTCTTTCATATAAAATTCTCTTGCGCGCATAACGCCAAAGCGTGGGCGGATTTCATCACGAAACTTAGTGCCAAATTGATAAAGGCATAGCGGCAATTGTTTGTAGGAATTTATATCCTTTGTTATTAAATTTGTTATAACTTCCTCGGCGGTGGGGGCGAGGCAAAAGCCAGCGTCCTTGCGGTCTTTAAAGCGCAAAAGTTCCTTGCCGTAAAAAGTCCAGCGGCCGCTTTCTTCCCAAAGTTCTTGCGGTTGGACGACGGGCAGCCAAACTTCGCAGGCGCTGGCGGCGTCCATTTCTTCACGGATAATTTGCTCTATTTTTTTGAGCACTTTTAGGCCAAGTGGCAACCATTCGTAAATGCCGCTTGCGGTTTTGCGGATAAGCCCCGCCCTAAGCATTAATTTTGCCGAGGTTATATCAGCGTCTTTTGGGGCTTCTTTTAAAGTGGGTATATAATATTGCGTTAATTTCATTTTTTTATTCCTTTGATTAATTATTTTTTGGGAATTGGCAAGCCAATTTTTTCAAGTGGTAAGTATTCAAAATAATACTGACAGCGTACAGAGTGGATATAATCCAAAACATCTTTATATTGCGTTTGTTTAAACCAGTCGCTTAGTATATAAATGTATTCCACATCAATATTTAATTTGGAAAGAAGTTTTTGATATTGCTTCTTTTTAAAATCGCAAGTTTGCAGTTTCTCGTCAACAGAGCCAGCTACTTTTTGAAATTTTACTTCTATTATATATATGGTGTTTTTTATTATTACAAAGATAGCGTCATCTGGCAAAAGTCTTTTTGATATTATATTTTTCCAGTCAATTTTGTTTTCTTCTAAAAATTTATAAAAGGCATTTTTTTTATATGTTCGGGCAACCTCTTCCCCATTAAAAAAGACAATATTATCTTTTACAGAATAACCTTTTTGTTTTGACAAAAAAGTTAAAATATCTGTTTTGCCTTCAAATATTAAACCTGTTTTAGTGTTAGCTCCGCCTATGCCGCCTGTTTTCATTTTTTCTTGCTCCGTAATTCTTCATATCTTTGTATTGATAATTCCAAATATTTTTTTTCTATATCAATACCTATAAACTTGCGTCCATAATAAACAGCTGCAAGCCCAGTGGTTGAGCTGCCTGTAAAAGGATCTAAAATGAGATCGCCTTTTTCAGTGCTTGATAGAACAACTCTTCTTAGTAAATCAAAAGGTTTTTGGGTAGGGTGTTTGCCGAAAGTCTTTTCTGTTTTTTTAGGAGTATTTATCGCCCATACAGAACGCATTTGAAGATTGGTTTTTTTTAGGAAATCCTCTTTCCAAACACCTTCTTTCATAAGTTTATAATTAAATTTATGTTTTGCTTTTTTATCTTTTCTCGCCCAAATAAGCGTTTCGTGGCTGGCGGTAAAAAAGCGGCAGCTTAAGTTTGGGGAGGCATTGGGTTTAAACCAAGCGATATCGTTTAGAATGTGGAATTTATTTCTTTGTAATGCAAAGCCGCATTGATAAATAGAATGATATGTTCCGCTTACCCATATTGTTCCGCTAGGTTTTAAAATTCTATGGCATTCTTGTATCCAGCTATTTTGAAATTCAAAATCTTTATCAAAACCATTGCTTTTATCCCAATTGCCTTTGTTTACAGAAACTCTTTTGCCAGCCTGTACGCTAAAGCCGCCGTTTGAAAGCATATATGGGGGATCTGCAAAAATCATATCAAAATGATTATCAGGAAATTGCTTCATTATTTCAAGAGCATTGCCGTTTATTAAACTAAAATTATTATCTTTATAAAACTTTTCCATACAAGTATTTACTTCTTTATTTCCTCAATGATTTTTTTGATCCAAAGTTTTTGCGGGATTTTGTTTTTAATTTCGCCTTTTTCAAACCACAGGCCCTCGCCAATGCCGCCGGCTATGCCAAAATCAGCGTCCCTAGCTTCGCCCGGGCCGTTTACAACGCAGCCCATAACGGCTATTTTTTTGCCTGTAGCTAGTTTAATTAAATTTTTATCAGAATAAATTTTTTCTTCCAAGGCTTTAACCGTGCCTGCAACATCAACTTGCGTTCTGCCGCAAGTGGGGCAGGAGATAATTTCCGGCCCAAATTGCCTTAGTTTTAAGGCTTTTAAAATTTCATAAGCGGCCCGAACTTGCATTTTGGGGTCCTCGGTAAGGGAAATGCGCACCGTCGCCCCGATGCCTTGCGCCAAAAGTCTGCTCATTGCAATACTGCTTTTAACCGTGCCAGCTAAAAAACTGCCAGCTTCAGTAAGGCCGATATGCTGCGGGGCGGGGGAAACTTTTGCAAACATCTCGCAGGCCAAAACAGTGCGGTTTAAATTATCTGATTTTAGCGAAACAAGGTATTGTTTAAAATTTAATTTTTCAAGCAACTCAGCTTGAGCCAAAGCCTCGTTTACCATAACCTCGGCCCATTTTTTATCGCTCCAATTAGGCTTGCCGTTGAAAGTTTTTAAAGCCTTAAGAGAGCCGGCGTTTACCCCAATTCTTATAGGCACGAGCGCATCTTTGCAGGCTGAAACAACGGCCCTTACATTATCCGCTCCGCCGATATTGCCGGGGTTTATCCTTATTTTATCTATGCCTTGTTTTATGGCTTCAAGGGCGAGTTTATAATCAAAGTGAATATCGGCAACTAGCGGCGTGTGTATTTTGCGTTTTATTTTGCCAATGGCTTTGGCGGCGTCCATATCGGGCACTGCTATGCGGTTGATTTCGCAGCCGGCGGCTTCAAGGGCTAAAATTTGCTTAATTGTGGCTTGGGCATTGCGTGTATCGGTATTACACATGGCCTGCACACGCACGGGGTTTTTGCCGCCGAGCGTTAAAGAGCCTACTTTTACCTGTCGTTTTGACTGCCTTATTAGGCTTTGCGTTTTAGTCATTATTTACCGTTGCCTCTACTGCCGCTTTGGGAGTTTTTGCACTACGATTAGCTATGCGGGCTATATCGCTGTAAGTTGCGTAAACAACAAGCGCAATTAAGAGAAATGCGCCAAAAGAAGTTGCCCGTAAAATGGTTTTTTCTTTAACCCTTTTGCCTCTTATCCCCTCAATAATAAAAAATAGAATATGGCCGCCGTCAAGTATTGGTATGGGGAATAAATTAAACATACCTATAGCTACTGATATTAGGCCTATTAAAAAGAAATAATTTTCCGCCCCGCTATGCACGCCTTTGCCAACTATTTCAAAAATACCTATTGGGCCGGCGACCTCGGGCGCTTGCCGCTGCCAAAGCTTCTCGGCTATGGTTTTAAGAGAGAGAGCCGTCCAGTAATAACATTGATGAGCGGCAACATAAATTGCTTTAAAAAAGCTTGCTTTTTCGTATACAGGCTCTAGCGCAATGCCAAGTTTCTTGCCGCCTGCTAAATCCATAGTAGTATTTATGGTTTTGCCGCCCCGCTCGTAAGCGACATTTATAATGCCCTCAGAGGCTGCGACAGTTTGCACAAGTTCTTGCCAATTTTGCACGGGGGTTTTGTTGATTTCTGTAATTTTATCGCCCGCTTCAAGGGTGGAGGCAGATGCTGGGTAGCCTGCCACAATTTCGCCAACTACCGGCGGTATAGCCTTAGGGTCTGATACAGGTAGTCCCATACTCAAAACCACTATAAAGAAGATGACAAAAGCCAAAACATAATTCATACCTGCGCCGGCAAAAACCATAAAGGCTCTAGAATACCAAGGTTTTGCGGCAAATTCGCCCTCGTCCTTAATTTCGGCTTCTCTTGCATAAAACTCGCCCGCGGGTTTTACATAGCCGCCTAGGGGGATTGCTCTAAGAGAATATTGCGTCTGGCCGGGCTGCCATTTTTTTAATATTTTGCCAAAGCCTATAGAAAATTCTTCAACACGTATTTTTAGAAGGCGGCAGGCCAAAAAGTGGCCAAGTTCGTGTATAAAAATAACAAGGCCGAGGGCAAAAGCTATGCCCAAAATTGAAAGCAAAGTATCTGGGCTTATAAGCCATAAAAATTTGGACCATAAAAGCGTAAGGAAGGAAGATGACATTAAAATATTCTCCAAAGTTAAATAATTTACATTTATATTATAACATTAAGGCATATTGGCTGCCCAGTATTTAGTAAGCGACAATAACCCTAAATAATGGCTTTTTTATAGGTTTTTGCCTCAAGTATTGCTTTTGCCTTTTCTCTAGCCCATTCATCGGCCTGTGCCGCCGCGCTAAGCGAAATGGGCTTATCCTGCGAAGTATGCTCTTTTAAGACGCTGTGGACAAGCTTTGCAATATCCGTAAACAAAATATCGCCAGCAAGGAAAGCATTAACGGCAATTTCATCTGCCGCATTAAGCACGGCGGGGTAAGTGCCGCCTTTCTTTGCCGCGTCTAAAGCTAAGCAAAGGCAAGGGAATTTATTTAAATCAGGCTCAAAAAATTCCAGTTTTGACATTTCCGCTATAGACAAGCGTTTAACGGGGCTTGGCAAGCGTTTGGGATAAGTTATTGCGTATTGTATAGGCAAGCGCATATCCGGGTTTGAAAGTTCCGCCAAAATGCTGCCGTCTTGATATTCTACGGCTGAATGCACTATAGATTGCGGGTGCACAACTATTTTTATCTTCTCAAGCGGTAGAGAGAAAAGATGCATAATTTCTATAGCTTCAAAACCTTTGTTCATTAGGGTGGAAGAATCTACGGTAATTTTTTTGCCCATCTTCCAACGAGGGTGCGCTAAAGCTTGCGAGGGCGTAACATTGTCTAGAGAGCCATTATATTTTAAAAATGGCCCGCCAGAAGCGGTTAGTAAAACTTGCGCTATTTGCGCCTCTGCCTTAAAATAACTTTTAGCGTCAACATTTTCTAGCGACTGGAATACGGCCGACGGCTCAGAGTCAACGGGGATTATGGTGGCATTCCAGCGACGGCACTCGTCAACCAAAGCCCGCCCAGCCATAACAATAGGCTCTTTATTTGCCAAAGCTATTGTTTTGCCCGCTTTTATTGCCGCAATTAGCGGCACAAAACCAACTGCCCCCACAAGGCCGTTTATTATTAAATCAGCCTCGGGCAAAATGGATAAAAACGCTAAAGATTCTATGCCCGGCCCTAGCAATTTTGTGTGCGGGGGGACAAGGCCTTTTATTTCATTATAGCTAGCCTCGCTAAACATAGCGGCGTAGCGCGGCCTAAAAATTTTAATTTGCTCTAAGAATAATTTTGTATTGGTGTTTCCCGTTATGGCAAGCACGGAGTATTCGCTTTCGCTTAAAGAGTCAATAACATCTAAAGCGGAAACGCCTATGGAGCCGGTGGAACCAAGTATAACTATTTGTTTCATAGAGTTGAGGGTATCATATAAAGTAAGATATAGTAAAGCACTGGAGCGATGAGTAAATAGGAATCAAACCTATCTAAAACCCCGCCGTGGCCGGGCAGAATATTAGAAGAATCTTTTGCTCCGACGCTGCGCTTTATTAAAGATTCCGCCAAGTCAGATATTTGGCCAAGCGCGGAAATTAAAATACCCAAAAACATAGCCGCTTTCCAAGTGATATACCACGGGAAGAGCAAATTCCAAAAGAAAACCGCTATTGCAGTGCCAAAAACAACCCCGGCAATTGCGCCTTCCCAGCTCTTTTTGGGGCTGACTTCTTGATTTAAACGATGTTTACCAAATGCTTTGCCGATGAAATAGGCAAAAGTATCGCTTGCCCAGACGGTAAAAAACATAATATAAGTAAAATATTCCCCATAAGGCTCAAGCAGGCGGATATTGATTAAATGCGCCAAAGCCCACGGTATTAAAACCACGCCTAAAAAAGTATTTGCAACGCGTTCAAGCGAACGCTTGGGCGTAAGTATTTCAACAAAAAATATGCCGACTAAAGTTATTGCAAGGAAAAATGCGCCGAGATTGCTTGGATAATCAAGCGTGGTATTTAAGCGGCCCGCAACTGCGCCAATTGTCATAACAATGCCAAAAATTATTAAAGATGTGCGGCTTACAGGTTTGTTTGAAGTAAGCAACATTAAACCATACTCGTATAGACAAAGTATGATTACGGCCACTACAAAGGCCATATAGAAAACGCCGCCAAAATGTATTGCGGCAATTACCAGCGGTAAACCCACTAGCGCAGTTATTATTCTAGGAAGTAGCATAAAAATATTTTAGCAAAATAGACGCTAAAATAGGGGCAAAAGTTGCCTTGGGCGGATTTGGGCCTTAATTTGGGTATAAAAAATTTAATTTATGGAGTTATTTGTGGTTTCTGTTCGGGCAATGGTGGCATATATTTTTGAGTTGCGTATGGAAAATATAACATTGCAAGCCATGGGCCGCTTTTCTTTGCAGTTAGTTAAAATGTAGCGAAATGGTATCTTCATATACTATATGGTAATAAAGCAAGAATGCGTCAACAAGGGTATTTGGCCCTATTTTCAAACGGGTCTTTAGTCCTAGGCTTAGACGAGGGGAATATTTTGCTTAGTTTTTAAGGGTTGTTAGTTTTTACTGATTTCTAATCTTTACGCGCGCCGTATCTTCTATCCCGCTTGGAATATTCTTGCAAAGCGGCGGCAAATTCCTTTTCCCTAAAATCGGGCCAAAGGGCGGGGGTAAAATAAAACTCGCTATAAGCGGCTTGCCAAAGCAAAAAGTTTGAAAGACGCTCCTCCCCAGAGGTGCGGATAATTAAATCAGGATCGGGGATATTATTGTAGAGATTACTTTGTATATCTCTTTCGCTTATCTTTTTTTTGCCTGATTGCAGGATTTTATTAACAGCGTCTGTTATTTCTTGGCGGCTGCCGTAATTTAAAGCTAAGTTTACGGTAAGTTTTTTGTTGGCGGCGGTTTTGGCGACGGTTTCTTCAAGTTTATTTAGAATTTTTTTTGGTAGTTTCGTTTTGCGGCCGCTAAATATTATGCGAATATCGCCATTATCTTCTTTGGCAAATTTATCAAGAGTTTTATCAAGGAGTGACATTAGAGCGTTAATTTCAAATTTAGGCCTGGCCCAATTTTCATTAGAAAATGCGTAAAGCGTAAGATATTTAACGCCAAATTTTTTAGCGGCATTTATAACTGCCTGCACGGAGGCTGCGCCCTCCTCGTGCCCTTTGGCGCGCGGCAGATTTTTTGCCGCAGCCCAGCGGCCGTTGCCGTCCATAATTATTGCAATATGTTTTGGTATTTTAATATTCAAATCCATATTTAAATTATAGCAATAAAAAACCCGCCAATTAAGGCGGGTTTTAAGATTTGCAACATTTATTAAATTGTCAT
>JAISHT010000004.1 GCA_031262415.1 Elusimicrobiota bacterium
AGAGAAAGAGGCAGCCGAAGCTGCCGCAGCAGCAAAATAATTAAGTTTATTAAATGTGTTTTAACATAACTTTAAAGCCTTCAGTAATAAAAACTGAAGGCTTTAAAATTTTACAAAACAAAACCAAAACTCTTAAATAATGTAAAATGTTTTTAGAGTAGTTAAAGTCTCACAATGGAGAAAGGAATGAAAAAGAACTCAAAAAAAAGTGTGTTTTTACTTGCAGCGGGCATCATTTTTTGCGTCGTGGGTATTATGATTATCACCACCCCCGCCGTTGCCCTTGAAGCTTTGGCTTTAACGCTTGGCGCCGCCATTTTGGCAACAGGCATTATACAAACCTCGTCATTTTTCTTTGATAGAGAATTGCTTCAAAGCCCAGGCTGGACATTAGTTGCAGGATTAGTTGATATTATCATCGGCATTATACTTTTATCGCACCCAGCGGTTACTATGGAAGCTTTGCCGTTTATCGTCGGTTTTTGGGCTCTATTTGGCAGCATTACAAGGATTGCCGCCTCCTTCACCTTTAAAGATATGGGCATTAAACATTGGTGGATAGCTTTTATAACGGGCTTGCTCGGCATTGTTTTGGCTATGTTTATTATTGTTGTGCCTGTATTTGGCGCATTAATTATAACAACTTATATTGCCATCTTCTTTTTGTTCTGGGGCTGCTCAACTATATTTGAGGCTTTTGCCATTAAACATAGTTAATTTGGGTATAATTTGCCCGTCGGTTAGCTTTAAAATAAATCCCCCGCATTAAATTTAATTCGGGGGATTTTTTATGTGATGATTTAATTGTTTTGCTGGGTTTATTTAGTTTAGTTATTTGGTAGCTTTAAAAAAACAACCGTCTTTGCCTTCTTCCAAAATTATTTTAGTTGGGGCAAAACCTGCTTTTAAAAACATTTCTTTAAACTCGCTTTGGGTGGGAACGGCGTCTTTTTTTGTTTCCTTACTCCCGCCGTGGACTTTGGCTAGCTCAGCTCGCGTTAGCGAGTGGAAAATTATCAATTCCCCCCCTTCTTTAAGCAGTTTGTAGGCCTTTTTTACGACGGCCGCCTTGTTTTCAAAATGTGGGAAAGAATTAAAAAATAAAATCTTATTAAAATAATTTTTTGGTAGTTTTGCGCTTTCAAAAGAAGAGCGTAAAGTTTTTGCGGCGGGATATTTTTTTAATAACTCAAGCAGCATATTTTTGGATATATCCAAAAATAAAGTATCCGCCTCTTTTAGATATGGCTCTAAAATACCGGTGCCGCAAGCTGCGTCAAGTATTTTCTCGTCGGGTTTAACTTTTATTTTTTTGAAGTGGCTTGCAATGCGTTTAGTGTATTTTGGGTTTTCCATCTCGTCCCATTTTGGGGCGATGGAATCAAAAAACTTTATTGTAGCTTGCTTGTCCATTTTTTGGCCAAAACGGGGATTAAAATAAGCTGCCCCAAAACGGCAAATGCGCCAGAGGCTAAAACTACCGCTGAGAAAGCGGGCAAAACTAAATAGCCTAGCGCAATGTAAACTAATTTGCCCGCAACTAAGGCGAGCAGTAAAGATACAAAATAGTTAAGATGCAATTTCTCCCTGCAAAATCCGGCGACAAAGGCATAAATAGCAAGCTCGCCAGCCATCAACGGCAGCAAGTAGACAGGCGGCATACCGCTTAATGCAAAAGAAATCGCCACAGCGGCTAAAGCTAGGGTTATGGCGGGCCTGTAGCCATAAACTAAGGCGCAAAGCAAAATAGGCCAGTGCATAGGCAACAATGCACCGCCGCTAAGGCCCAAAATGTGGCATAAGGCAGGCAGGCCAAGGGCGGCCGCTAGCATAATGCCTTGTAAAAACAAAGCTTGTTTGGTATTAGCTTTTAAAACGGTTTGATTTGTGGTTAATATGTTAGCAGTCATTGAAAAATCTCCTTAAATATTTTTAAATTCTATTATAGAATTATACAATTTTTTGCTAGAATTAAGATATAAATACAATTTGCGCTATAACGGAGCGGACTATGCAAAATACTATGCCTTTACCTAGCGATTTGTTTACAGCTTTTATAGTTTTTTTATCTGTAATAATTTATTTTGGCTTTTTGTGGGTTTTGATTAAACGCTCCCAAAAAGCGAAAGTGCCCCGCGTTCTGCCGCCCGATAATTTGGACGCCGCCACCGCCTATTACACGGAAGCTTGCGGCAATGTCGCCCCAGATTTGCTTTTTACTTCTTTTATACTCAGCGCGGCGGCCAAATGGGCCGTTGGCATTACCTATAATAATAAAGAGTATACATTGCATCTTAAAAACAAAAACGCCCCTCTCTTGAGCAATTTTGAAAAGGCCGCTTTGGCGGACTTGTTTAAAAAAGGCGACGCTTTGACGCTTGCACAAGGAAAGGAAAATATTTTAATTACCACCGTCAGGAATATGCTTGATAATTTAGCCAAAACTACCGCCCCGTTTTTTAGAAATAGTTTTATTTTTACCTTGCCCATTTACATTGTATTTTTATTTTTCTTGTGGGAGTTTTTTGATTTACCGCTGATATTTGGCCTTTTGAGCATTGCGGTTATGGCGGTAGTCTTGTATTTTATTAAACGCAGGACGGTTATGCTGGCGGTTTTTGGCGGCGTTGCCATTGCGTTTTTAGCTACAATAATTTTGGGGATTAAACTAATGATTATCCCATGGCTTTTTGTTTGCACATTTTTTATAACCGCCCTTGGCGCATATATTATAAAGGCTTACACGGTAAAGGGGCTGGCTTTACGGGTGCAAATTAATGGCTTTAAAAACTTTCTGGCGGGTAAAGACTCTACCCCGGGCGAAATTACAACCTTTATTGATTTCCTGCCTTATGCGACGGCTTTTGAGCGTCAGCAAACTTGGGCTGGTTTATTTGGCCCCCGCCTTTACGGCGATGAAGGTATGGCTCTGCTTACAAACCGTGGGCTGGACGCTTTTGTAGTAAACGGCCGCTTTGATACCGCCAACTTTACAAAATCCGTTGACGATTTATTTTACATCGGCGATTAAATATTTGTATTGTTGTTTTGATTGCTACCAGTTCTATAAATTAAAAAACCCCCTAAAGGGGGCTTTTAAAATGGCGGAGAGAGAGGGATTCGCGTCACAAGTCCTTACGCTGACGCTCCAGGCTTGCGACCCCGCCTCGCGATACTTGCCTTGCACTGCGTGCAAACTCGTATAACGCTGCGGCTTTCAAATCCCTACGCAATGCCAAGCAGTTGGCATTGCTCTACTCTATAAATTAAAAAACCCGCTTTAGCGGGTATTTTAATTTATACGGAGAGAGAGGGATTCGAACCCTCGGTACGGAATTAATTCCGTACGACGGTTTAGCAAACCGTTGCTTTCGACCACTCAGCCATCTCTCCAAAAACTATCTGAGCGTACCTCTTATGTGTTATATTATAACAAATTTTACGGATATTGTTG
>JAISHT010000012.1 GCA_031262415.1 Elusimicrobiota bacterium
AAGGCCGTAAATAACAAAGACTAAGGCGGCAATTGCAATTGCGCCTGCGGCGGTTTTTGCGGCGTATTTGCGGATATTTTGCGTAAGTTCCTTGAAAGTTTCGTGTATAATACTAACTACCTCTTGACGGGAGATAGTGTCAGTTATATTATCAATTTTACTTTCTATGGAATTTTTTATCCTGTTAATCGTTTCCCGTATTAAAGAGCCCAAAGACTCCGAAAACACCTTAATAGTATAGAGTAGCGACATAGCAAGCCCGTAGAAAAAGCCAAGGCCAATATAGACGGCAAAAACAAAAATGCCAAGGAATACTAAATACCAAAGCGGGTAGCCCTTATCCACGGTAGCATAAATAAATAAGTAATATGCGCCCACGGTAAATAAAGCCGTTGAAAATAGAATCCACGGGATTATAAGTTTTAGGCTTTTGCCAATTAAGCCGGTTAGTGTGCTTACAAGTTTTTCGGCAAGCGTTGGATTGCGTTTTGATTGCATTTTGCCTCCGCGTATTGCTCTTTTGTGGTTATATTCCCCGTTGTGGGGGTTATAATTTGTATGCGCCAAGTGTTTGCGAGTGTGGCCCTTGTGTTTTTTGACGCTTGTTTGGACGGTTGTTTTAGCGGGTGTTTCTAACGCCGTATTGTTGCTAGCCGCCTCTGTGGAATTATTTTGCGGGCGTTTTTTGCGGTAATATCTCCTGCGGCGGGGCCGCTTGTTAGTTTGAGGAGCGTTCTCTGTCTGCTGAGTATCTGCCGTCGGAGTAATTTCTGCGACATTTTGTGTTAAGGGTTTTTGGCCTTCATTTTCATTTTGCATATATCACCTTTTAATCATTATGGGGGCAATTGTGGCAGCCGCAACCATTGCCGCAAGTATGCCCGCTTTCTTTTTTGACAGATGGGACATTGTCGGAAATTTTTATTATTTTACCTGTTTTTTTATCAAAGGCATAAGTGCCTGTATTATTTTTCGTCATATCTAAATTTTACTAAATATAAACAGTTTTAATAAGCAAGTTGTTTTTATTTGTTTTGGGCGGTTGCGTTTATATGCCTGGCGGCGGCCGCTGCGCTGGCCCAAGCCCAATGCAAATTATAACCGCCAAGCCTGCCGCTTATATCAAGGCATTCCCCTGTGAAGTAAAGGCCCGTCGTTTCTGCAACCTGCATTGTTTTAGAAGATATATTTTTTGTTTCTATGCCGCCAGCGGTAATTTCGGCGTGGTCATAGCCATTGGTATCTTTGGGGATAAATGTAAAGTTGTGGAAAGTTTTTATTAGCTCCTCGCTTTCTTTATTTGATAAATTTGCAACTTGCTTGTCTTTGCCGTTTAAAAGGGCGTTTATCAGGCGGGGCGGAAGTTGGCCCTTTAAAATATCGCTTACTTTTTTGCTTGTAGAGCGGGCCGCCAAAATAAGCGTTTTTAAATCAAGAGTAGGCAAAAAATCAATTTTAATTTCCTTATTTTTAACGCCGTAAAGCGATAGTTGAAACATAGGCGGCCCGCTTATACCTGCGTGTGTTATCAAGACGCTGCCTTCAAAGGAATTTTTGCCGCAAGTTAATTTAGCGTTAAAAGATACTCCGGCTAGCGAAGTGAAAATTTGGCGCAAGTTATCTTGAAATATTATGCCCGTTAGGGCGGGGTAAAGGGGGGTAATATCAAGGCCAAAACTTTTGGCTATTTTATATGCGCCGTCCGTTGCGCCAAGCGCTGGATAGCTAAGCCCGCCCAAAGCGCAAATAACATTTTTGGCAAAAAAAGAGCCTTTACTGGTTTGTATTTCAAAAACTTCGCCCCGTTTTATTACTTCTTTTACAAAAGTATTAAAGGCAAATTGCGTGTTTTGTTTGTTGATATTATTAAGTAAAGCCTCAAGCACGTTTTTAGAGCTTTTTGCAAAAAGCTGGCCACTAGAACGCTGAGTATAAGGCGTATGATTAGAGTTTAAAAAATTAATAAAATCCTGCGGTTTGTAGCCTGCTAGAGCAGAGAGGCAAAAGGGAATATTTTGGCCAAAATAATCCGCCTTAGATACTTTTATGTTTGAGAAATTGCAAAGCCCGCCGCCGCTAGCCAAAATTTTAGCCCCGGGCGTTTTGCCCGCTTCAATAATTATTTTATCTACATTAGGCAGCAAGACCCCGCACATAAGGCCGCTTGCGCCTGCGCCGAGAATGGCGGTGTTAAAGGTATCTCTCATTATTTTTTACTGCTAAAGTTTGGATATAAAACTTCCATAAATTTGCCAAGTTCGCCGTTTTGTATTTCCATATTAATGGCGAGGATATAAACTTTATCTTTTAAAATATCCTGCCAGCCAACGGGCAATTTTACAAAGTCTTTAAAAGTTGTTATTAGAGGCAAATCGCTACGCAAATCGGCGAATGTTTGCATATTTTCTAGCGTATAGGTGCTATGGTCGTTAAAACGCCAAACCTGTTTTAAATTTATGCCGAGGTTGCGCAGAGTATCTTCAAAAGAACCCGGCTCCCCAATGGCGGAAAATGCGACGGCGTAGCCTTTTAAAGCATCAAGCGGCAGCTTTTCGCGCGTGGTTATGTCAAAGAAATAATCCGGCTTGTGGATAGATTCAAGTATATTTATACCGTCGTTAATAAGCCTAATTTCATCTTTAATATTTTCAATTTCTCTTGCGGGGACAAGATTGCTGTGCGTTATAACAATAAGATTTGCCCGCCTCAGCGCTAAAATAGGCTCGCGCAAAGTGCCAAGCGGTAAAAGTTTGCCGCCGCCAAAAGGATTTTTAGCGTCTATTAAAACTATATTTGCATCTCTTTTTAATTTATGATGCTGCATACCGTCGTCAAGCAAAATTACTTGGCTTTTAAATTGTTTTAAGGCTTCGCTTGCGGCGGCAAATCTATCTGCCGACACTAAAACAGGCACTTTATAACTAGCTAAAAGCTGGCTCATCATATAAGGCTCGTCGCCAGTTTCCTGCCAGTTGAGCAAGTCTTTATCAAAAAGCACCACAACTTCGTCTTTTTTCTTAGTTCTTTTATAGCCGCGCGATACTATTGATGTCCTTACTCCGCCTTGGCTTAACTCGGAAGCTGCAAGCAAGACGGCTGTTGTCTTGCCCGTTCCGCCTGCTGTTATATTGCCTATGCAAACAACTCTTGTGTTTACTTTTTTGCTTTTAAATCTATCAGTTTTATAACCCCATAAAATAAGTTTAACGCCCAGCCCGTAAACAAAAGCGGCAAAGCCTAAAATCAAACGCCCGTAAGTTTTTGTAAGTAAAAATTCCCGTAATTTAACCAAATCCATAAAATCTCCTTTTTTATATTATATAAAATCTATAAATTAGCGGGCGAAAACACTCCCTTTTTGCTATAATTTAATATATGAAAAAGTTAGAGCTTTTGCTTGAGTATCTTGGGCTTAAACTTCTTATGCTTTTTATCGGCCTTATGCCTTGGGGTATGGCCCTTAAATTCGGGGAGTGGCTGGGCGTCCTACTCTCTAAAATACTCAAAAAACGCTTTAATAGAACTTGCCGCGATATTAAAAAAGCCTTCCCAAATAAAACCGAAAAAGAAGTTTATCAAATTGCGCTTGAGTCTTGGCGTAATATTGGCCGCATAGTTGCAGAAACCGTGCAGGCTTATTATATGCCCGTTAGCAAACTTAAAACAAAAGCGGAAATACGCAACGGCGAGGATAGCATAAAAAATTCCGCCAAGGGGCTGGGCGGTATTTTGCATATAGGCCATTTTGTTAATTGGGAAGTTTTTGGTATGCTAGCCGGCATACAGTATGAAAAAATGTCCTTTGTCGCCAAACCGCAAAGCAATCCTTATGTTGATAAACTAGTCAACAAAGTGCGTATGAAATACGGCAGTAAAATGATAAGCGCATATAATCCCTTTTTTGCCTGCTTTAGAGCTTTAAAAAAAGGTTATATGATAGGCATTTTAAGCGACCAAAGCGTGCATTCTTCCAAAATTTATATGAATTTTTTAAACCGTCCCGCCGAGGTTGCCCCGCTTACGGCTATGCTTGCGCTTAAAATGCAAGTGCCAGTTTACCCCGTGCGTATGTATAGAGAAAACGGCAAAATAATAGCCGAGATTGGCAAAACATTATGGCCGCCAAAAACGCCTTATAGCCACGATGTTCTTTTATCTTTTACCGCAACTTTACAAAAATATTATGAAGAGTGGATTTACGCCGCCCCGCAAACTTGGCTTTGGGGTCATAACCGCTGGAAGAGAGAAGATGAATCTAGAAAAGAAATGCAAAAGCAAGCGGCGGCGGCCGCCTGCGCAACCCAGCCAGCAAAAGAAGTAAAAGAAGCAAAAGAGGGGGGCAAAGATGCTTAATAAAGCCATTTTAATGGATAGGGACGGCACTGTTATTAAAGAAAAGCCCGGCGTTTATTTGTCCGACCCAAAGGCTTTGCGTCTTTATAAAAACACTACAAAAGCATTAAAACTTTTTAGCAAACTAGGCTATAAACTTTTTATTGTTTCAAATCAATCCGGCATTGGGCGTGGATATTTTACAGAGAAAGAGCTTAACGCCGTCAATACTCAAATGCTTAAACTAATTAGCCCCGCAGCTAAAATTGAGGCGGTTTATTTCTGCCCGCACGCTCCAAATACGCCGTGCAATTGCCGCAAACCCGCTCCGCAAATGGGGCTTGATATTATAAAGAAATATAAAATTGACCCTAAAAAATCTTTTATGATAGGCGATAAAAAATCAGATATTGATTTTGGCCGCAATATTAATATGCGTTCAGTTTTAGTTTTAACTGCAAATGGCAAAGCGCAACAAAAAAAATACAAAAATGTTTTAAAGGCGGATAAAATAACCACCGATATTTACGGAGCCGCTAAATACATAAAGGGGCTTGAAAATGAAAAATAAATATTTAATTTTACCCGTAATTTTACTGACGCTATTTTTATTTAATTTATCTGCGTGCTCAAAAGCGGCGGCTAAAAATGTGTCTAGTCAAAGCCAAACTATAGCTTCAAAACAAACCGCCCAAGCCGATACAAAAATTGCCTCTTCCGCTAAAAATACTGCTGATAACATTGCCGTTAGCCCCGCCGCTGAGGCAAATCAAGGGGATAATATAATTATTCCTACCCAAACGCCAGAGGAAGAAAAAAAAGAAGAAGCTAAAGCGCAAGATGATATTATCAACGACGACGGCCGCCTTACTCACCCGTGGTATTATGCGCCGCAAATTACAAACTATCAAGGCAAAACGCCAAAATGGTTTGGGGAAACTCTTAAATTTAAAATAGGCTGGTCTTTTGTAACGGCAGGCGAGGCTATTTTATCAACGCCAAAAATAGTTAATATTGAAAATCAACCCGCTTTTCAAGTGGAGGCGCAGGCCAAATCCTACGCCGTTATAGATAAAATTTTCAAAGTGCGCGATATTAATGTATCTTGGGTAGCGGCGGATTTAAAACGTTCTCTAGGATATTGGCAAAGCGTGCGCGAGGGTAAATACGCCCGTGACGAGTGGCTCACTTTTGATTATAAAACGCATACTTTTATCAATCATAAGCAAGATAGACATGGAAATATTGAAACCCAGCCTGCCGCATCGTTTAAAGGTAATGAAATTTTTGACATTCTCTCCGCCCTTTATTTTGTGCGCAGCCAAGAATTGCCTTTGAAAGGGGAAGTATATTTTGATATAGTAAACAGAACGAAGCAATACCCCCTAAAAGTTATAGTTCACGGCAAAGAAACCGTAAAAGTTAAGGCGGGCAAATTTGATTGTATTTTGGTAGAACCGCTATTTAGCGGCGAAGGTATTTTTGTTTCAAAAGGTAAAAGTTTGAAAGTATGGTTGACGGACGACGAATATAAAATGCCCGTTAGAATGTCTGTTGAAGTTATGGTAGGCAGCGTCTACGGGGAGCTTGTGGAGTATACCCGCAAGTAATTAAAGGAGCTTTGTTTTATGGAAACATTTGATAGAGAAAAACTTTTAAAAATTGTAGATAGTTTTGAAGGCAAAAACATTGTCGTTATAGGCGATGTTATGCTGGATCATTTTATTAATGGCGGCGTATCGCGCATTTCGCCAGAGGCGCCTGTTCCCGTAGTCAATGTGGATAATGAGCGTTTTGTAGCCGGCGGGGCGGGCAATGTCGCCGTAAATTTGGCTGTGCTTGGCGCAAAACCTGTTTTAATTTCAGTAATTGGCCACGATGTTAAAGGCGGAGTTTTAAAACATTTCCTTGATAAACAAGGCGTAAACACCACTTTAATGGTGGCCGATGAAAACCGCCCCACAACCCAAAAAATCCGCATAGTGGCCGAGCGTCAGCAAGTTGTGCGCGTTGATAGAGAATCCCGTGATAAAGTTTCCCAAGCTACGGCAAAACTCTGTATGCAAAATTTCAAAAAATCGCTAAAGAACGCTAAAGCGGTTGTTATGTCAGATTATGGCAAGGGTATGCTCTCCGACCATAATATAGAAGAAATTATAAAGTGTTGCCGCTCTCGCAAAATACCTGTGTGCGTGGACCCTAAAATTGATAATTTCTTAAAATATAAAAATATTACCTGTATGACGCCAAATACCAAAGAGGCTTGGGAAGGTATGGGCCTGCCGCCCAAAAAGGACGAGGCCGCTATAATAGATTTGGGCAAAAAAATACTCAAAACATTAAATGCCGATTCTATTTTAATTACCAGAAGCGCCGAAGGTATGAGTTTGTTTGAAAAAGCCCCCAAAACTAAAATTACAACAATCCACGCAACCGCCAAAGAAGTTTACGATGTAACGGGTGCGGGCGATACTGTAATATCAGTTTTAACGCTGGCTTTAGCAAGCAAAGCAACTTTAAAAGACGCCGCTTTTATAGCTAATGAAGCGGCGGGCTTAGTTGTTGCAAAACTTGGCACAGCGACAGTTAGCAGAGAAGAAATTAAGGAAGTTTTAAAATGAGCGACAATTTAAACGATAACTTAAACGATACTTTAATAGTAATCCCAGCCCGCTACGGCTCCACCCGCTTGCCAGCCAAAGTGCTGGAGGAAATTGAGGGCAAAACTATTTTACAGTGGGTTTACTCCGCCTGTAAAGCGGCAAATTGCGGTGAGGTTATAATTGCTACTGAAAATGAAAAAATAGTTGAGGCCGCCGCAAAGTTTGGCGCAAAAGCTATGATGACAAGCGAGGCTTGCCAAAGCGGCACCGATAGGGTTTTTGAAGTCGCCCAAAAAACGCAAGCCAAATATATTTTAAATGTGCAAGGCGATGAGCCCTTTGTCGCTCCCGCTACAATTGCGGGCGTTGTCAAACTGCTAAAAGACGACGAAAAAGTGGATATTTCCACCGCTTGCGTCCCTACGCTGGATACAGAGGCTGTTAATAATCCAAACCATGTGAAAGCTGTTTTAAACTACGATAAACGGGCCTTATATTTTTCCCGCTCAGTCGTGCCTTATAAAAGAGAACAGACAGAGGAAACTTTAAAAGAGCCGTATTTTATCCACTGCGGTATTTACGGATTTAAAAGAGACGCTTTAGAAAAATTTGTAAAATTACCTAAAAGCGCTTTGGAATCGCTTGAAAAGCTAGAGCAGCTGCGCGCGCTTGAAGCTGGTATGACTATTAAAACAATTTTAATTAATAAAGCCGGCCCTGCAATAGATACTTTGCAGGACTTAGTTGCAGCAAAAGAATATATAAAGAAGAATAAATAAGAGGAGAAGAAAATGTCTAAATTTATATTTGTAACAGGCGGCGTTGTAAGCTCGCTAGGTAAAGGTATTTCAGGCGCAAGCATAGCTAAGTTACTTCAGCTTAGAGGCCTTAAAGTTAATATGATTAAGTGCGACCCGTATATCAACATTGACCCCGGCACCCTAAGCCCATATCAACACGGCGAAGTGTTTGTAACCGCAGACGGGGCCGAGGCTGATTTAGACCTTGGCACCTACGAACGCTTTTTAGATGTCCCGATGACAAAACTTAATACCAATACCGCAGGCACCGTCTATCAGGCTGTTATAGACCGTGAACGCCGTGGCGATTATAACGGCGTTACCGTGCAGGTAATTCCTCACGTTACAAACGAAATTAAATCCCGCTTTACTCCTTTTGAAAAAGATTTTGACGTTACCATAATTGAAATTGGCGGCACTGTTGGCGATATTGAAGGCCTGCCTTTCCTTGAAGCCGCCCGTCAATTTAGAACGGAGCGCGGCCGTGAAAATGTTATGACAGTCCACTTAACCCTTATCCCATATATTGCTAGCGCAGACGAGCTTAAAACAAAGCCAACCCAACACTCCGTCAATAAACTGCGTGAAATCGGCATAGAGCCAGATGTGCTTATATCCCGCGCGGAAAAGCCAATATCTCAAAAAATGAAAGAAAAATTGTCGCTTTTTTGCAGCGTGCCGTCTAAAGCGGTTATCCACGCTATTGATGTGCCTTCCATTTATATGGTCGCCGAGAATTTTGAAAAGCAAGGCCTTACAGATATTATTATTGAACGCCTAGGTCTTACCAAAAAAGCCAAAAAGAAAACTGGAAGAGAGTGGTTTGATTTCATTAATAAATCCGTCGCTTGCAAAAATTGCCTTAACATAGCCATAGCTGGCAAATATGCCGAGCTTAAGGACGCTTATAAATCCGTGGCGGAGTCTTTAAACCTTGCGGGTATGTCTAACAAAGTTAAAGTGCAAATTAAATATGTTAATACCGAGAAGGAAAATGTCGTCGCCGCTCTTAAAGGTATGGACGCTATTATAGTGCCAGGTGGTTTTGGTAAAAGAGGCATTGACGGTAAAATTGCCGCTATCAAATATGCTAGAGAAAATAAAATACCGTTTTTAGGCATTTGCCTTGGTATGCAATGCGTTGTTATTGAAGCGGCCCGAAATTTAGCCGGCCTAAAAGACGCTGACTCCACCGAGTTTAGCCCCAAAACTAAGCACCCCGTTATTGATATGATGGAAGCTCAAAAAAAGGTAAAAAAATTGGGCGGCACTATGCGCCTTGTCAATTAATATGCTAAACTTAAAAAAGGCTCGCTAGCTAGTAAACTTTATAAGAAAGATTCTATTGACGAACGTCATCGCCACCGCTACGAGTTTAATACAGATTATGTTGACCAGCTTTCAAAATACGGCCTTGAAGTTACCGGTTGGCATAAAGGCATTTTGCCCGAGATTTTGGAATATAAAGACCACCCGTTTTTTATAGCGGGCCAGTTCCACCCCGAATTTGGCAGCCGTCCAATGAAACCGCACCCGTTTTTTGACGGCCTTGTAAAAGCGGCGATAAAATATAAAAAAAGCGGCAAATAAGTTTTAGTTTAAAAAGAATTGCGTTAAATTAGCTTAAATTAGCCTAAACTAGCCAAAAGGATATATATGAAGACGATAAAAGTAAGTAATGTAAAATTTTCTAACGATAGCCCTCTGGCATATATTGCCGGCCCTTGCGTTATTGAGGGGGAAAAGGCCTATTTAGAAGCGGCTAAAAAATTGCACGCCCTATTTAAAAAAATGGGCAAGCCTTTTGTTTTAAAAGCATCTTTTGATAAGGCTAACCGCACTTCAATTAATGCTTACCGCGGCCCGGGTATTGACGCCGGCCTTGAAATTTTGGCTAAAGCAAAAGACTTACTTAAAACGCCAGTTTTAACCGATATCCACGAGCCTTGGCAGGCCGATGTCGCGGCCGAAGTCGCCGATATTTTGCAAATACCAGCTTTCCTTTGCCGTCAGACGGATTTACTGGTGGCGGCAGGCAGAACGGGCAAAATAGTTAATATCAAAAAAGGCCAGTTTTTAACCCCAAACGGTATTTTAGGCGCAATTGGCAAAGTTGAGTCAACGGGCAATAAAAATATTTTGCTAACTGAGCGTGGCGCAAGTTTTGGCTACGGCGATTTGGTTGTTGATATGCGCTCTCTTCAAATTATGAAAGCGACGGGATACCCTGTTATTTTTGATTTAACTCACTCCTTGCAAAAGCCGGCCGGCGCATTAAGCGGCACAGGGGGGGATAAAACTTTTGCGGCTACTTTGGCCCGCAGCGCAGCCGCCGTAGGTATAGCGGGCGTGTTTTTTGAGGCGCACCCAAATCCAAAATGCGCCATGTCAGATAGCGCAAATTCCCTTAATTTAAAAGAAGCCGAGCAAATTGTTAAAGAAACCTCTTTAATTGATAATGCGGCTAAAAAAATACTAAAGAAGTAAAGCGAGATACCCCATGGCTAAAGCAAAAAAACACACGCAGAAACAAATTTTGGATATAGCTAGCAAAGTCTTTCGCCTTGAAAGCGAGGCTTTAAAAGCTACCGCCGCCGTCTTGGGGGCTGATTTTGTAAAAGCCGTTGAGCTTATTTTAGCTTCAAAAGGGAGGCTGGTTGTTGTGGGTATTGGCAAATCAGGCCATATTGGCAGAAAAATTTCCGCCACGCTTGCCAGCACCGGCACGCCGTCTTTTTTTGTTCACCCAACCGAGGCCTTGCACGGCGATTTGGGTATGATAACTAAAGCAGATGTCGTTTTGGCTTTATCTTTTTCTGGTCAGACGGAAGAATTAAGCAAAATTTTAACGCCGCTTAAAAAAGAAAAAATAAAAATAATTTCTATGACGGGCAATAAACATTCTACTTTGGCAAAAATGTCAGATATTACTATACAAATAATAGTAGCCAAAGAAGCCTGCCCATATAACCTTGCGCCGACGGCTTCAACAACGGCAATGCTTGCCGTTGGCGACGCTTTGGCAATAGCTTTAATGGAAACAAAAGGCTTTAATCGCGAGGATTTTGCCCTTTTTCACCCGGGCGGCTCGCTTGGCAAATTGCTGGCTTACGATGTAAAAGACATTATGTTTAAAGGCAAAAACCCAACTGTTCCCTTAAACGCAACCGTGCAGGAAGCGCTTTTAGTAATGACAAAAAATAAAAGCGGAGCGGCTAGCGTAGTTGATAAAGCGGGCAAATTAAAAGGTTATTTTACCGACGGGGACTTGCGCAGAGTTTTGCAAAATAAAAAAAATATTTTGAGCCTTAAAATAACTGATGTTATGACAAAAAATCCATTTGCCTTTACCGCAGATATTAAAGCAATTGAGGCCGCCAAAATTATTAATGAGAAAAAATTTGACAATGCCCCCGTCGTAGACAAAACGGGCAAAGTTATTGGCTTTTTGGATAAAGATAATTTAATAGAATTTATTGCGCTTGTAGATAAAAAATGAGAAGATTAAACATTTTGATAGTCGCCTCTATATTGGGTTGTTTTGGCTGCGGTAATGGCGCAGATAAAATCGCCGTCGCCTCGGGCCCCGCGCAAAAAGCTACCGGAGTGATAATATCAGAATCAGAAA
>JAISHT010000049.1 GCA_031262415.1 Elusimicrobiota bacterium
AAAACATAATGCCGACTGCTGGCTTGTAAACACAGGCCTAGTAGGCGGCCCTTACGGCGTTGGCAGAAGGATAAGCATTAAGCACACTAGAGCTTTGCTTAATGCCGCGCTTGACGGTAAGTTAACAAATGTAGAATTTGTTAAAGACGATGTGTTCGGCTTTGAAATACCAACTGAATGCGAAGGCGTACCAGCAGATATTTTGCAACCCGCAAATAGTTGGAAAGATAAAGAAGAATACTATAAAAAATATAAAGAACTAGCGGCTGCTTTCGTTAAAAACTTTGAGCAGTATAAACAAGGCTCCTCTGAGGAAATATTGAAAGCCGCGCCGAAAGTTTCTTAAAAAAATAAACACAATACGAAGTAAAAGGAGAAATAATTATGGCAAAAGCAAATGCAAAATTTATGGCACCATTAACACCTAGCGAAGATCTCGCAAAAGTTACAGGCGCAAAACCTCTTCCCAGAACGGAAGTTGTAAAAAAGATGTGGGACTATATTAAGAAACACAACTTACAAGACAGCAAAAATAAAAGAATGATTAACGCTGACGCTACTTTGAAGCCGATTTTCGGCGGCAAAGCCCAAATCAGCATGTTTGAGATGGCCGGCCTCTTGGGCAAACATCTTAAATAGTTTTTTGCTTTAAAATAAACACCCCTGTTGAAACTTTCAGCAGGGGTATTTTTTTGTATATAAAAGCTATACAACAGGCGGCTATGCGCTATACAATTAGGCCAAAAGGCCTATTTTTATATAGGCCTAAATTTCGCCATTTTGTGGGTCTAAAAGCCCTTGACTTAAAGGCTTGGGGGGGGTATAATATAGTATAAGTTAATTGAAATAAAAGGAGATTAAGTATGAAGAAAATAGTAGCAATTATGTTGGCGGCGGCATTTCTAGCACCTGTCGCTTTTGCGCAAGAAAAGCCAGACACAGATAAACCTGTTGTCCTTTTGCAAGGAATATCAAGAACAAAAGTGGGCCCGTCGTCATCTGTAATAGAGAGGCTCGCAAAGCGGTCTCTGCCCGAGATACAACAAGCAAAGATGCCAGCAATGCTAACACTAAAAAGAAAGACCCTGCCGCCATTACCAAAATCTTATCTGAAATTTAAGTTGCAGGGTTCTAGAGAACAGTTAAATAAGACAATGGTTTCATTAGGCATTAAATATTTAGATGAGGCTCTTCAACCAGCAAAGGGTATTTCTGTTTCGGATGAGAACAAATATCTGGGTATCGTTGTTGGCACAAATTTCTTATCTTTATCTAATACTTGGAAAGACGAAGAGGGTATATTCAAGTTTTTACATGAATGGACTAAGAAAGAAAATCTTAAAACCACTGCATTTTTAAGATTGGTTTTAGTTGACTATTTCATAGAGACATCTATCATAAAAGATGCAAACTCTGCCAAGAAAAGCATAAATGCTTTATTGAAAGGATTTTCTGGTCAAATGCTTGTTTCCGATGATGCTAACAATTGGAACGATCTTTTTGGTCCTATATTAAAAGAATATAATGTCACTATTGTTACCCCTAAAGTAAAAGAGGCGCATGTTCAGCTGATTAATACTTTGAAAGACAAGGAGAAAGCAAAAGAATTTATGAAGAAAATCATTGCAACAAAACGCAACGCTGAGTGATATGCAATAGATGACACCAAATGTGTTTATCAGTCAACAAAAGCAATAATCTTTAAAAACAAAAATCCCCGTTGAAAGTTTAAGCGGGGGTTTTATGTTTGTAAATGTATATGCAACAGGCGGCTATGCGCTATACAATTAGGCCAAAAGGCCTATTTTTATATGGGTACAAATTCACTTGTTTTATATTTTGTAAGCAAGTACAATATATTAATAGTTATTAAATTAACAAGGATATTGTGTTATGAAAAAATTTATTGCCTTTATATTAGCCGTGGCATTTTTGACGCCTGTGGTTTTTGCTCAAGAGAAAAATACTAGAAAGCCAGCATCAAAAACTTCAACTAAAAAAGCCTGTGTAAAAATAGATGAAAGCGCCCAAATGTTTGTTGTAGCTAATAATTTTTTGAACTCTACTAATAATATGTGCCTTAATGAGGATCAAAAGTTTCGTTATATTGCCGAAGGCGCTATGGCCTTATATATTGCTCATATAATGCAACAAGGACCTGCTGCTATGGAAAAGGCACAAGGCAGCAAAACATATACTGCTTTTGCTGAGACAAGAAAAGAACCCTCTAGAACTGCGGCTTTTTTAGCATTGATTTTATTAGAGCCTTATATAAAAGATATGGACTCTAACTATAAGGAAAAAGTAAAGGTTTTATTAAAAAAATTTCGTGGCGAGACACTTATTAGCAATAATAGCGAATATTGGCAAAATGGTTTTAGTAAAAGATTGGCAAAATATAAGGTTATTATTGTAGACAGTAGGCAAATACAGCTTATAGAGGAAACTAAACAAGGATTTGTAACAATTAAAAGGCAAATTCCTGTTTTGATACCTAAAGATAACTCAAATATACCAACTATAGAACTAAAGGATTTAAATAAAACAATCAAATAGGTACAAAAGAGATAATAATCATTATGACCATGCAATATTAAATACACTATTACCCAATTATTACGCTTTAAAAATAAATACCCCTGTTGAAACTTTCAGCAGGGGTATTATATTGCTAATTTTTTTGCCAAAAAATTCTTTGCTAAATATTCTTTTGTTAAATCTGCTAAAATGGCTATATGGCAAAAGATATAAAGAAAGGGCGTATGAAGAAAATATTAATAGTTTTTTGCGCAATCTGCTGCTTTGCAGCGGCGGCTTTTGCCGCCCAAAAAGACGGAGCAAAAGGAAAAGGAGAAGAAGAGCATTACGGCGTTTTTATTCAAACATCAAACCCGCAGCCCGCCAGCAGCAAACAAACCGCTCAAACTGCTAGTAAGGATAAAGACGCAACAATACCTTTGCCCAAAAATCCCCGTCAAGATGACGATTTCCTTTCCACCGCTAACCCAAATTTACGCTATAAATATAAAATTTGCGTAAAAGGTCAAATTGTTCAGTATGCTAGTTACAATAACCCCGCTAAAGATAAACACGGTAATTATATTTACAAGCAATATCCCGACGAGATTGAAGAAAAACAAATAACCCAATGCAGAGATTATTATGCGCTTGGCGACGAAAAATCAAAAAAACAAATATTAAGCGCCGCCGCTAACCGGGCTAGTCAAAATATGCAAAATATAGAGGATATTGCTATAGTGTCCGCCACTGCTGTTAACGGGCAAGGCCACGAAATTAAAGCAAGCCAGCTTAGCCAAATGCAAACTGGTTCTATGGGCAGTAGCTATAAACTTGGCGAGGGCGTAATATATAAAAAAATACTTACTTCAAAGAAGAAGATAGACGAGTTGACTTCGTATACATATTTGCAGTTGTCAGTTAAAGCGCGCGCTTTAATGGCCACGCAGCAAGACAGCGAAGCTTTGCCAATTAGAATTAGCGTTTATCAATACCAAAATGGCAATGCTTGGGCGGTTATTGTGTTTGATGAAAATAGAAAGTATTTTGCGCAAGTTAACGATATGAGCCAGGACGCTACTATTTACGATTTAAAGCCAGATTTTGGCGTTAAATATACTACGCAAAACAAGCCTTAAAACGGGCCGCAAGTTATTTGCTGTATTCGTCAATAAAACTTCTAAACTCAACGGTATTGTTTATATTTTTAAACAACCAGCCTTTTTGGCTTTCTTCGTATAAAGAATCAAAATCCTTAAAATTATATTTTAAAGCGGCGTCAAGGTTTTTATACATCTTCTTTTTGTCTTTTTTAACCGTCCAATAATAGCCGGCTAAATTGATATACGCCGCCTGGCTAGCGGGCAGCAGCTTTATTGACATTTGCAAATCTGGCAAAGCTTTTTTATAATCTTTAGTCTTTAAATAAGCATAGGCTCGGTTATTATAGGGCAACGCCCATTTTGGGTTTTTAGCTATGGCTTGGGAATAATCCTGCTGGGCGGCTTGCCAGTTGTTTAGCTCTTCGTAAACAAGGCCACGACGGTTATAGTAAGCGGCCTCTGGTTTTATGGAAATAAGTTCGGTGTAATCTGCAAGGGCTTTTTGATACTGCCCAATTTGTTTAAAAGCTAGCGCGCGCAGCCGCCAAGCGGCCTCGTCCTTAGCTTCTCGGTTTATAACTTTGCTGAAGTAAGAAATAGCCTCGTCGTAAAATTCTTTATTATAATTTATTCTGCCGATAAAGAGCAAAGCCTCGCTATTGTTTGGATTTGTGGATAGAACCTTCTCAAAAAATTGCTCGGCTTTTTGATAATCGTAGCTGTAAAAATAAATTTTGCCTTCTAGCAAAGTTATCTCGGGTTCTTTTTTGCGTTTATTTTTTATTTTTTTTAGGTCTGATAGGGCGGGGCGGTATTTTTCTAGCGCAAAATAACTTAAGGCTCTATTGAAGTAAAAATCATCATAATTATTTTTTAACTTTATTGCCTTTGTTAAATCGCTTACGGCGGAGTTGTATCTTTTTTCGTCCATAAAAGCCAGCGCCCTAGCATAATATTTAAAAGCGTCGTTTGGGTTTAAATTTATGGTCTTTGTATAATCGGCTATGGCTTTTTTTAACTGTCCGCTACTGCGATAAGCATCGCCTCTACGGTGATATGCGCTGGTGAATTTTGGGGCTTTATCAATTGCTTTGGTGTAGAGTTTTATTTGCTCGGCTAAATCTTCAGTTTTTAGAGCTTTATCGTAAAATTGCCTAGCGCTTTGCGCGCTTGCGCCAAGCGTCAAGAAAGATAAAAATATAAAAACTAGTAATTTTCTCATTTTAGCGCAAAGAGCATTAAGCCATGGGCTAAAACAGCGGCAATGCCTAGAAGATAGCCCGCCGCTATAACTAGCTTAGTAAAAAAGCTTAAGTTCAAAATAATAGCCAAAACTAAAGCCGTTTTAG
>JAISHT010000020.1 GCA_031262415.1 Elusimicrobiota bacterium
TATAGATAGCTTCTGCACCTAGTTCTTTATAACATACGGCCTCGCTCTTCTTAACAGTTTTAGCTATTAATGCGCCTAGGCCAGAGTATGCAATTAAATAAACCGCTTTGCCCCGCAGAAATTTACCAACGCTTGCGCTGCGCGCCCCTTTACCTATAATACAAATTATACCCGTTTTTGTGATAAGCGCTGGCGTATATTTATCCATACGCGCGCTGGTTGTAGGACCGCAACTGCCAATAGTATGCCCGGGCCTAGTTGGAGTTGGGCCCATATAATAAATAGTTTGACCTTTTAAATCTAGCGGCATTTTGGCTTCTTTTAATATTTCTTGATGGGCCTTATCCCGCATAGAATATAAGGTGCCGCTAAGGGTAATTTCCTCCCCAGCTTTAAGAGGTTTAAGTTTTTCTAAAGTTAAAGGCATTGTTAAATGTTTCATAAAATTTTTGTTATATGCCTATTAGAGTGGCAGCCAATATTTACCGCTAGCGGCAGGCTTGCCATATGGCAAGGGGCAAATTCCACACTGACAAACAAAGCGGTGTTTTTGCCGCCAAGCCCAAGCGGGCCAATATTAAGTTTATTGATTTTTGATAAAAGCCTTTTTTCTAGGGAGGCGTATCTCTTATCTTTATTAAAACGGCCAATTTCACGGGCAAGCGCTTTTTTTGATAGCAAAGCGCAAGTTTCAAAATTGCCGCCTATGCCAATGCCCACAACCAGCGGCGGGCAAGCTTTGGAACCTGCAAGTTTTACTGTTTCAAGGACAAAGTTTTCAATATCTTCCACAGTAGCAGCTGGGGTAAGCATAGTAAGGCGGCTGTTATTTTCAGAGCCGGCCCCCTTTAGCATAAGAGTAAGTTTTAATTTGTTTCCTTTGACAAAAGAATAGTGAACTACAGGCGGGGTATTATCTTTGGTGTTTTTTCTTAAAAAAAGCGGGTCGCTTACTATGGATTTACGCAAATAACCGTCTTTATAGCCTTGCGCTACTCCACTTTCAATAGCTTTATTTATATCGCCCTCAATACATAAATCAGAGCCTATTTCAACAAACAAAACCGCTGTGCCTGTATCTTGGCAAAGCGGTATAAGTTCTTTTTTTGCAATATCGGCATTTTCAAGGCAGAGGTTAAGGATTTTTTTAGCCCGCCAGTTTTCTTTTGCGGCGGATTTTTTTATGGCAAGCGTAGTATCGCCGGGCAAAATATGGGCGGCTTTAACGCACATTTGCGCTACAGTTTTAGTTATAGCGACGGCTTTTAATTTCCTCATAAACCCTCAACAACTTCTTTTAAAGTCTCCTCAAGCAAAGTTTGGGGCGGCGTTTTTACAAAGCCTTCTTTAGCTAAAGTTGCTGATAAATTTTGAGCTTGCAAAATATCTTCCTTAGCTTTTTTATAAGCCTCTTCGTAGGATATATTTATGCGGGCAAGGCCTTCTTTTTGAGCTTGGGTAGCAGTCTCGGCCGCTTGCAATGCGTAGACTTCAATATCAGTCATCAGCGGCAAAATATTATCTGGGCCGTATCCAATATCTCTAGCTCGTTTAGCTATTGCTCTAGCGGCGCAAAGGGCCATGGTATCGCTTATGGTTTTGGCTCGGCAAAGCAATACGCCTTTTAAAATACCCGGAAAGCAAAGGGAATTGTTTACTTGATTTGGGAAATCGCCCCGCCCGGTAGCCACAATAAAAGCGCCTGCTTCTTTTGCGGTTTGGGGGTAAATTTCCGGCACGGGATTAGCGCAAGCAAAAACAATAGCTTTTGGCGCCATTAATTTAACCCAAGATTGTTTAATAGTATCGGGCCCTTGTTTAGAAAGAGCGACAAGCACATCGGCATCTTTAAATGCCTCTTCGTAGCTGGAAATTTTTTGACTGTTTGTTATTTGGCAAAGTTCCCATTGTTTGTAGTAATTTGGGTTATCACGCAAATCCGTTCTATCTTTGCTTAAAGGGCCTTTGCTATCAAACATTATCATCTTTTTACCGTCTGCGCCCATAAGCATAAGGAAGCGGGCAATAGTAGTATTAGCCGCGCCTGAGCCGTAAAGAATTATTTTAACATCTTCTATTTTTTTCTCAGCTAAGAGAAGAGCGTTTATTAAGCCTGCTATGGTAACGGTAGCCGTGCCTTGAGCGTCGTCGTGCCAAACGGGAATATCGCTAGTTGCGCGCAGAGCGTCAAGCACACGGTAGCAATTTGGCTGGCTAATATCTTCTAGATTAATTGCGCCGTAGGTGGGGCTTACCATTTTTACAAAATCTATAATTTTATCTGCGCTTGGTTTGCCGTCTTGGCCGCGGCTGTTAATACATAAAGCGGCAGCGTCAATGCCGCCTAGATACTTCATTAAAAGAGCCTTGCCTTCCATAACGCCAAGCCCGCCCGGCGGAGTGCAATCGCCGTCGCCAAGCACTCTAGTGGAATCGCTTACAACAGCGACGGAATTTGCCTTGCCAGCCAAATCATAAGCAACATCGTTATTATCACCAATAGCGGTTGAAACGGCAGAAACCCCGGGCGTATACCA
>JAISHT010000006.1 GCA_031262415.1 Elusimicrobiota bacterium
ACCAATGCCCTCCCAAATGCGTCGCTATATACACCGCTTCTTATCAGACGATATGGAAGTGACGACTGTTTCCGAAGGCGAAGGCAAGTGGAGAAAGGTTATTTTAAAACTTGAGCCTAAACAACCGCAAACTACAACGGAAGCCGCAACGGAAGCTGCAAAACAGGAAACAAAAGAACCTGTTTCAGCCGATAATGCCGCTTGCGATTGCGTTGTGTCGGCAGAGTCTACAACTTGCGCTTGCATTGCATCTACAACCGAGGTTGCCCAAGGTATTGCGCCAGAGAGCAAAGCAGAAGAACTTGCTTCAAATGCTACTGAAAATGCTGCTGAAATTCCTAACCCGACGGTAAATGTTGAGGCTTGCGCGGTAGTTGTTTCTACTGAAACAGTTGCCCAGCCAGTTGTTGAAAATACAGCCGCCGAGCCAGTTGCTCAGCCAGAAAATACAGCTAATAAAACTGAAATTTAGCCGTTTGTAAACAATATAAAAAGCCCCTGCTGAAGTTTTTAGCGGGGGCTTTTTATTCTTAAATAATTTGCGGCCTAATTTCTAGAGTAATATCTGGCCTAATATCTATGGCCGTATTTGTCTTTATTTTACAATTTCAGCCTTTTCAATAACAATAGCGTCTACGGGCACATCGTCGTGCGGATATTTCCTTGTGGTAGCCACGCCTTCAATAGCGTCAACAACTTCTTGGCCTTCTATAACTTTGCCAAAAACCGCATAACCCCAGCCTTGCATGGTGGAGGATTTGTAGTTTAGGAAATCATTATTATTTGTGTTGATAAAAAACTGAGCGGTGGCGGAATCCGGGTCAGAAGTGCGGGCCATGGCAATGGTGTATTTATCATTTTTAAGGCCGTTGTCAGCCTCGTTTACTATGGGGGCGCGGGTTTTCTTTTCTTGCATATTTGCATTCATACCGCCGCCTTGCACCATAAAACCTTTTATGACACGGTGAAAAATTGTGCCGTCGTATTGCCCGTCTTGCACATACTTGGTAAAGTTTTCTACCGTTATAGGGGCTTTGTCGGCGTCAAGTTCCAGCTTAATATCCCCTTTATTTGTTTTTAAAAGTACTTGCATTGTTTTTTTCTCCTTGTTTTGTTGATTAGTTGTATCTGCATTAGCAGGTTTGTTTGCATTTGATATTTCCTTACTGCCGCAACCTGTTAAAGGGGCGGTTAAAACCACGCCCAAAGCTGCTGCTGAAATAAGTTGTATTGCTTTTTTCATTTTCTCGTCCTCATTTGTTTTTTAGCTATTTAGAAATACGCTTTTTCTTTTTAGTAAGTTTAAATGTATATTTTGTTGTTATTTTGCCATTAGGCAAAACAAAAACTGGCTTGCCATTTATAGCGTAAACATTAGCTATACCCTTTCTTTTATTGCTTTTTTGGGCTTCTTCAACAGCTTGATTACCTAATTTGGTTATTTTTTCAACAAGCATCATTTTTTTATGTCCTTTAAAAATTCTTTAAGTAAAATTTCATTTAGAACTACAGTATCCCCATCCTTTGCTTTAGCAACAAGGTGGTAAACCTTGCCGCCATTATAAAAAAGCATCCACTCATTTGCCAATTGTTTATATTTATGCCAAAAATTATTTTTGCTTCTGGAAAAACGTCGTATTACATCTTCCTCAGGGATATTATGTCCGCCACTTAAAACTCTTATTTTTATTCTATTAATACAAATTTGAGGGTTATCAACAAAAGAATATATTATGATTATTTTGTAATTAAGGTCTTTTGCTCGTTGTATTATTTTTAAATGAGTTGCGCCTGAAAGAGTACTTTCCATTGCAAAAGAAACTTTTTTGATAAACAATTCGTTTAATTTTTCAAAAACCTTTTTGCCTGCGGAAATTTTAGCCGATTCTATATTGCTCGGAGTTATTTTTGCTGCTATGTCATCGGCATTTAAAAAGCAAAGATTTTCCTCTTTCAAGAGCGTTCTAGCCACGGTGCTTTTACCCGTACCATTTGCCCCAGCAAGAATGTAGAAAGTTTTTTGCATACTTTTATTATACAAAAACCCCACTTTCTTTGGCGCAGAATTTTTTCTTTAATTTTACGTCAGCAAATTGATGTTAAGGAAAGTTTATTAAACTAGTTGTGGTTCAAGGGCGGTTTCTTGCAAGGCTTGTTCTAGTAGCGTAGCAGCGCTTACATCAAGCTGATTAATAGTGTGCAAAGGATAATTTAAATATCTATTTAAAAACCTTTGGCAAACATAGCGGGTTTTGTTTAAATTTAACAAATCTTTTTCGGTCAAAATAGATAAAGCCGATAGCGGAGCAGAGTGCATTTGTTCCCAAAAAACTTCGTCTATATCCAACACTGGCATATCCTGTAAACCAAAACCGCTAAGCTGCATAAGCCGCAGTAAAAAAGCGGGAGCAATGGCAGTATTTGACGGGGCGGTTTCAAGTTCCGTCAAAGAATTTTCTAGGAAGAAAAATTTATCAGGATTAGGGTTAAAATCAGGCGTTAATCTATAAAAAAGCTCGCAAAAATGGCTGGCAAGCTGCATTTTTTTAAAATCTTGCCTGATATTTGGGTAAACGCATTCCAACTTGCCGCCCGTTACGCAGCCAACCGCCGCATTGCGTCTTATATAAATGCGCGCGGTGGATTTTGCAAAAGGCTCGCTTAAGGCTTTTAGTTTGGAGTCCGCCCTATTAACGCCGGGGAAACGCAAAGCAATGCGCCCGTGCTCCAAGGTATAGGCGCAGACCATACGGTCCCGCTCTCTAAAATTTTGCCTTAACAAAATTATTACCCTATCAGTAAAGTTCATAGTAATATCATACAATTTTTTAGTATTTTTTTAACAAAGCCAAATATACATTAAGCTATAAATTAAAATTGCTATAATGATATATATGAATTTTCAAGATATTATCCACGAACTCCAAACCTATTGGAAAAAGCAAGGTTGCATTATAGTGCAGCCATACGATATTGAAAAGGGCGCAGGCACATTTAACCCCGCAACCTTTTTTGGCTCGCTTACAAGCAAGCCCACTTCCGTTTGTTATGTTGAACCCTGCAGAAGGCCAGCCGACGGCAGATATGGGGATAATCCAAACAGGCTTGGCAAATATTATCAATTTCAAGTAATCTTAAAACCTGCGCCCGCTGATGTGCAGGAATTATATTTAAACTCCTTAAAATCCATAGGCCTAGACCCAAAACAGCACGATGTGCGCTGGATTGAAGACGATTGGCAATCCCCAACTTTGGGGGCTAGCGGCGTTGGCTGGGAAATTTGGCTTGACGGTATGGAAATAACGCAGTTTACATATTTTCAAATGATGGCGGGCCATACTTTAAAACCAATTTCAGTTGAAATTACCTACGGCCTTGAGCGCATTGCAATGTATGCTCAAAAAAAAGATAGTATCTTTGATATAAAATGGAATGACACCACCACCATAGGCGATATGGTAAAAGAGAGCGAGAGGCAGTTTTCCCACTACAATTTTGAGGAAGCCAATGTTGATTATTTGCGCCGATATGTCGCCGAAAACGAAGAAGAATGCAAAAGGCTTTGTCAAAAAGGCCTTTACTTGCCGGCTTATGACTGCGCTATGAAAGTATCGCATTACTTTAATACGCTGGAGGCGCGCGGCGCAATTTCAGTATCAGATAGAACAAATATTATTGCCAAAATAAGGGGCCTAGCTAAATTATGCGCAACGCAATATATAAAAGCTACAGAGCCTAAAGAAGAAGAGTAAACCATGAAGAATGCGCTTTTAGAAATTGGAACAGAACATTTACCAGCTAGGTTTTTACTACCTACGCTTGAAGAGTTGCGGGAAAACGCCGCAAAAATTTTAGACGAACATAATTTAAAGTTTGTTTCGCTGCGCACATTCGGCACTTACAGGCGTTTATTGCTTGAAATTAAGGAGCTTGCTTCAAAGGCCGAAGATATACAAAAAGAAGTCAAAGGCCCGCCGGCAAAATTACTTAAAGACGCAAACGGCAACTTTACCCCCCAATCTCAAGGCTTTGCCGAGAAAAACGGCATTGCCCCGCAAAACTTAATTGTTGTTGAAACTGAAAAGGGCCCTTTTATCTACGCTAAAATAACTCAAAAAGGCGAAAAGACTGAAAAGATTTTGCCCTCCATTTTTGTTGAAATTATAAAATCTTTAAACTTCCCCAAAAATATGGTTTGGGAGGAAAGCGGCCTACGTTTTGCCCGCCCTATTAGAAACCTTATCGGCCTTTACGGCGATAAAGTTGTAAAGTTTGAAATAGCTGGCGTTAAGTCGGGGCGCAGCACTTATCCTTTAAGCTCCTTTGGACATAAGCCGATAAAAATAAATGACCCGCTGGACTACAGCAAAACATTAAAAAATCAACCCCAGCCCATTTTGGCTGAAATTGAAGAGCGTAAAACTGCTCTTGAAAAAAGCGTGCTGGCTTGCGCCAAAAACTTGGGCTATACCGCCGATATGGACCCTGAACTTTTTATGGAAACAGTAGCTTTTAGCGAGCACCCAATTGCTCTAAGCGGTAATTTTGACATTAGATTTTTAACCTTGCCAAAAGAGCTTATAACCACCGTGTTAAAAAAGCAGATAAAGATGTTCCCCGTGCTTAATGAAAAAGGCGAAATACAACCGCATTTTATAGCGGTTAGGGACGGCGTTTCCGTCAATCAAGACGAGGTAAGGACCGGGTTTGGCAATGTTATGACGGCCCGCTTAACAGACGCTGTTTTCTTTTTTGAAAATGATTTAAAAACCGGCCTAGCCCGCCTAAAAGAAAAGCTAGCCTCAGTCAACTTTATTGACGGTATGGGCAATATGCTTGATAAAACAACACGTCTTGAAGTAGCAGCCTTTGAACTAGCCAAAAAATTGCAACTGACGCAAGATGAAAAAGAGGACCTTCAAACCGCCGCCTCTTATGCTTACGGCGATTTAACAAGCAGCGTTGTTTATGAGTTCCCCGAGTTGCAAGGCTATATGGGCGGTGTTTATGCCGCTAAAGAAGGGTTTAAAAACGCTGTCGCTACGGCTTTGGGGGAATTTTATTTGCCACTTAGCGCAGCCGGACAGCTGCCCAAAACGCTTATTGGAAGCCTTGTTTCACTTGCGGGTAAAATGGATACGCTAGCGGCAAATTTCGCTATGGGCCAAGTGCCAAGCGGAAGCGAGGACCCTTTTGCGCTTCGCCGTCAAGCCATGGGCGCGGTAAGAATAATTTTAGACAAAAATTTACCCATAACTTTGCAAGAAATTATAGATTTATCCGCCGCTTCCCTGCCTAAAGTAGAAAATACGCAAATATCTAAACTTTATGATTTTATGTGGCAGCGTATGGCTAATTTGCTTGAGCAGGAAGGCGCATTGCAAGACGAAATTGCCGCAGTCAGCCAGCTTAAAAACAGAACTCTTAGCCAGATTATGCTAATAACCAAGGCATTAATTGCCGCAAGAAATAATGAGGAACTACGAAACCTCGCCGAAGCCGCCAAACGCGTTGGCAATATTCTAAAAAAAGCTGGCGAAATAAAACACAATATCAACCCCGAGCTTTTTGAAGAAGAGGCGGAGAGAAATCTTTTTGACGCATTCAGTAAAATAAATAATGCGCTGCCGCCTTACCTAGAAAATATTACGCAAGAGAGCTGCCTAGCGGCATTAACGGAGCTAGCAAAATTTAGGGCTCCGCTTGATATTTTCTTTGAAAAAGTTATGGTAAATGCAGATAATATCGCCGTCAAAAACAATCGTCTAGCTTTATTAAAAGAAATCAACAGCACGCTTACCCGCATCGTAGCGGATTTAAGCAAATTACAAAAGAGAGGTTAATTTATGTTCAAATTACCAAACAAAAAGGGCGTAACTTTGATGGAAATGATGGTAGTAGTTGTTGTATTACTAGGTATGACGGCAGTCGCTTACCCAACATATATGAGCGCATTGGAAAAAGGCAGAGCCATGGAAGCCGTAACGCTTGTGGGGCATTTGGTAGCCGCTCAACATAAATATAAGGCGGAAAACGGCGCATACGCAACTTCTTTTAAAGCGCTTGATGTTGAAATATCCGGTCAAGCAAAAACCACTGACGCTACCGTAGTTACGGATACAAAAATAACAACCAAAGGTTTTACATATCAACTATGGGGCAGCGATATTTCGGCAACTTCCAAAAGCAACAAATACGCTTATAAAATAATAGGTTATTATAACCGCGACGACTTAACTTGCAAGACCATAGACTATACGGGTAGAAAGATTTGCTCTTCTTTGGGCGTAAAAGACGCAAGCGAAACATCATGCGGTTATGAATGCAATTATAGGATACAATAGGCTAGCATTGTTGTTGCTCGTGATTAGTTGTTTATAGCTGATTGTTAGCGGTTGTCTTCATTGTCTTTTTGCGTAGCTTCTTTATACAACAAACCTGCTTTATACGAACTTCTAACAAGCGGGCCGGCCATAATACCTTTAAAGCCTATGCTTAAACCATATTCTTTAAGCTCGTCGTAAAAAGGCTGCTCAATATATTCTTTGACAGTATAATGCGACGAGGACGGCGCAAGATATTGGCCCAAAGTAAGCAAATCGCAACCACTATCAACCAAATCTTGCATAGTGGCTTTTAACTCTTCTTTAGTTTCGCCAAGGCCCAGCATTATACCGCTTTTGGTATAAACGACTGGGTTTATTTTCTTTACTTCTTTAAGCAAATTAAGCGAGCGTTTGTAATTTGCCCCTGTTCTAACCGCTTGATATAAAGACGGCACGGTTTCTATATTATGCGCCAAAACTTCAGGCTCAGCCTTTAAAATTATGGGCAAAAATTCAAATTTACCGCCGAGGTCTGATATTAAAGGCTCCACTTTAACGGCGGGGTTAACCTCTTTAACTTTTTTTATAACTTCATAAATATGCTTAGCGCCGCCGTCAGGCAAATCATCACGGGTAGGCATAGTTAAAACCAAATATTTTATATTTTGCTCTTTAGTTAAATCCGCTACTCTTTCTGGCTCGTCAGATTCTGGCGGCAGAGGTTTGCAAGCTTTATTTACGGCGCAAAATTTGCAAGAGCGGGTGCAGACGCTGCCTAGTATCATAACCGTTGCGTCGCCTAGGGAAAAACATTCCCCCCTATTTGGGCATTTGGCCTCTGTGCAGACGGTACTAAGGCAGCCTTTATTAATATTTTCTTTTATTTTAACGGCGTCTTGAGTATAGTAAGCGGCTTTACTTTTGCCAACCATCTCTTTTAACCATTTAGGAATTTCTCTCATAATAGTATAATTATAGT
>JAISHT010000129.1 GCA_031262415.1 Elusimicrobiota bacterium
CGGGCGTTGATATGGTGCTTACCAGCAAGCGCGACCCCGCCCTAACCCATAGCCAATTATTAAACAAAATAAATGTTACCATACCGCAAAAACGCATTGAAGAAGCGGCGGAAAAAATATTTAAACTTAAACAAGACTTAGGCCTTTTTGAAGACGGCGGCGCGACTAGCCAAATCCCGTCTTCTCTTGAAGCTTTTAATTATTTTGCAAACAAATTAACCCGTGAGGCTGTTACTGTAGTTAAAGCCCAAAGCGGCGTTTTGCCCTATACAAAATATCCGCCCGCTAGCTTGGCAAACACACAAAATAATAAAGAGGAAAAACCAAAACTTTGCTCAGTTTTCTTTTCCCCCTCTCGCTTTGCCGATCAACTGCAAATAATACAAGCCCCCTTCCTAGAAAAGGGTTGGGAGGTGGAGTTTTATAATGCTTATATGCGCCCTAGAGATACGGACATAACCCGAGCAAAACGCTGCATGCAAAAGGCTGATTTGGTTATAATTGGCAGTATGCAATGGGCCGATAAGCCTATTGCCTCGCAAAAGCGAGCCATAGCGGAACTTCTAAAAAGCAATAAAGATATTGTCTTTGTTTCTTTGATGAGTCCGTATGATATTAAATTTTACCCCGAAGCTAAAAATGTTATAGCTTTGTATGGCATTAATCATATGTCATCGCAAGCGGCGGCAGATGTTATTTTGGGCAATATTGAGCCAAAGGGCAAATTGCCGATAAAGCTATAATTAAAAAACTATTTTTTATCGGCCAATTTAACTTTTATAAACTCGTAGAAAGCCGGCAAAACGGAAATAACAATAATAGCAATAATTATGAAGTGAAAATGCTTTTGCACTATAGGCGTAGAGCCAAAGAAGTATCCAGCCAAAGAGAAGATTAAAACCCAAGCTATTGCCCCCACGATATTATAAACAAAAAACCTGCTGTAATGCATTTTGCCAATACCGGCGACAAATGGGGCAAAAGTCCGCATAATAGGAATAAAGCGGGCGAGTATTATAGTTTTGCCGCCGTATTTTTCGTAGAAATTATGGGCGGCGTTTAGATGTTTTTTATTTAGCCAAAAACCCGTTTCCTTGCTAAATATTTTGGGGCCTATATATTTGCCTATTGAATAGTTTGCAGCATCGCCAAGCACTGCGGCTATCAAAAGCAAAACCATAACCAGCGGCAATTTTATAACAGAGCCTTCTATACTGGCAAGCGCGCCGACGGCAAATAAAAGAGAATCGCCCGGCAAAAAGGGCGTTACTACAAGGCCTGTTTCGCAAAATATTATTACAAATAAAAGCACATAAAGCCACGGGCCCATAGCGGCGGCTAAAGCGTTTAAATGCACATCAAGATGCAAAAAAATATCAAAAGCCTGCGCAATTATTTCCATTAAGATTTACCTTTTTTTTCCTTATTTTGGCTTCTTTATTTTAGCCTAATTATGCTTAGGCTCTGCTTCTATCCTTGGGAAAAGCGGAGCATATTTTTCAATGGGGCCAACGGCAAGGCGACGGGCCATTTCCTCGGCCGTTTTGGGCATAAACGGGCTTATCCAACCAACTACGCTTTTTAAAGCGAAAATAAGCTCAAGCAAAATTGCTTTGGCTTTCTCAGGCTCGCTTTTGGCAAGCATCCACGGTTTTGTTTCGTCAATATATTTATTCATATCGCCAATTAAAAACCAAACGCTATCTAGAGCCTTATCAAAGGCAAGGTTATCCATTTGCTCAAAATAGGTTTTATTTGTTTCTTGCGCTTTAGCAAGCAAATTGCTTTTTTCTGTGTAGTTTTGCGGTATTTCAACAACCGTTTTTGCCGCCATATTAAGCGTGCGGGAAAGCAAATTGCCAAGGTCGTTTGCTAAATCGGCATTAAAACGTTTTTTGAAGGAATCCATACTAAAATCGCCGTCGCCACCAAAGGGGACTTCTCTAAATAGAAAATACCTTAAAGAATCCACGCCGTATTTTGTGGTAATATCTCTGGGGTCAATAAAATTCCCCCTTGATTTTGACATTTTTTCCCCTTCAATTGTCCACCAGCCATGGGCAAAAGTTTTGCCGGGCAAGGGTAAACCTAAAGCCATTAAAACCGCCGGCCATATGACAGAGTGAAAGCGGGAAATTTCTTTACCTAACAAATGAACTTCAGCCGGCCAAAACTCGTCAAAATTATATTTATAGTCCGCATATTCACTTAAGCCTAGTTTTTTGCCGTATCCTATAGCTGAAATGTAGTTTACAAGAGCGTCAAACCAAACATAAATGGTGTGATTTGGATCTGACAAAACGGGCACGCCCCATTTAACTTTTGTTCTGGTAACGGATAAATCTTTAAGCCCGCTTTTAACAAAATTAATAATTTCATTAGAGCGAAATTTTGGGCTTAAAAAGGTTGGGTTAGCCTCGTAAAATTTAAGCAAAAGCTCCCCGTAGGCAGATAGTTTAAAGAAATAAGTTTCTTCCTCAATAAACTGGGTTGGCTTTTTGTGTATTGGGCATAAATCATTTGGCAAAAGCTCGCTTTCGTCTATATAAGCCTCGCAAGACATACAGTATTTGCCGCTATATTTGCCCTTATAAATATCGCCTTTTTTCAAGAGGACTTCAAAGACTTCTTGCACGGTGCGCTCGTGGCGCGGCTCGGTAGTGCGGATAAAATCATCATAATTTATATTTAACTCCGCCCAAAGTTCTTTAAATTTCTGGGCTAAATTATCCGTCCACTCCTGCGGGGAAACATTCGCATTTTGGGCGGAGCGTTCAATATTTGCGCCGTGCTCGTCGGTACCTGTTAAAAAGTGGACTGGCACGCCCTGGGCTTTTTTATAGCGGGCCATAATATCGGCCGCTAGAGTAGTATATGCGTGGCCGATATGCGGCAAAGCATTAAGGTAGTAAATTGGGGTTGTTATATAAAACTTTTTTGTCATTTTAAAGTTGACTCCTTTTTTATTTAAAATTTATTTTACAATCATCAGCCGCCATTAAGGCCGCTTCCATAATTAAATAAGGCGAAACATTACTAAGTAAAGCCCTTTTATAAAAAACTAGTTTAGTCAGCAAATTTTTATTGGCCTCTCGCTCGCTGGCCTCTTTAACCCATTGCTCATAGGCCATAACGCTAAGCATATCAAGCACGCTGGCAACTTGCGCTCTTGCTTGAGCGGCCACTCTTGGCAAGCTCATGGCGGCGCCGGCGGCAAAGGCCGCTCCGCTTGGCAAGGAGGCAAAATCCCCCAAAACCTCGGCCGCTAAAGCGGCTTTTGCGCTTGAGCCTTGGCTTATAGCGGCGGCTTGCTCGGCAAGGTCCGCCTCAACAAAATTATCTTTTAGTATAGTTGTAATAATATCTTTGCTCAGCGGGGCAAAGGCCACGGGCTGGCATCTTGATTTTATCGTTGAGAGCATAGCTTCTTTTTTAGATGAAATCAAAATCCAAATAGTATTTGGCGGCGGCTCTTCAATATATTTTAAAAGAGCATTAGCCGCGCCTGTTATCAACTTTTCTGCGCTGTCAATAATATAAACTTTCCATTTTGCAAAAACCGCTTTTTGTTGGGAGGCCGCCGTAAGCGCGCGTATGGTTTCTATCCTAATATTTTGCTGCTTTTCAACTTCTTCTTTGCGAAGCATTGCCTGATAAGCAAAATCCGCAAAAATAATATCGGGGTGAGTTTTAGCGTCTATATGTTTACAATTTTGGCAAAGGCCGCAATTGTCAAAAATTTTATTTGAAGCGGCGTCTAAACAATTTAAAGTTTTAGCAAATTCTAAGGCTGCCATAGCTTTACCCACGCCTGCCGGGCCGTGGAAAATCATAGCTTGCGGTATACGCCCTGCGGCAATAAAACCCCGCAAGGTGTTTATAGCTTTATCTTGCCCTAAAATTTTTTTAAAACTCATAAAATTTTTATATCCGCCCCTGTAAGGATATCGTGTTTTACTAATTCGTCTAAAACTGTGCGCCAAATTTCTTTAACGGGTCTATCGGCGTCAACCACAACGGCGTTTGGCGTTTTTTGAGCTATTTCTCTATATCCTTGGCGCATTTTATGGCGGAAGGCCTCGTCTTCTTGCTCCAGTCTATCGGAAAAGAGATATTCCCCCCGCTGGGTAAAGTATTTATCAGACATTAAAAACACTAAAGTTAAATCAGGCTGAAAATCCAAAGTAGCAATGGAATTGAGTTGATTGATTATCTTCATATCAATACCGCGGCCATAACCTTGATATGCGCAGGTGGACATTGTATAACGCTCGCAAATAACAATTTTACCGTCCATTAGGGCGGGTATTATTTTTTGCTGGGTATGCTGGGCTCTGGCGGCTTCGTATAAAAAAAGCTCGGCCATATCGCTTACATTATGGTCGGGATTTAGCAAAATATTTCTTATTTGCTCGGCCACTTGGTCGCCGCCGGGCTCGCGTGTTAAGACGACATCAAACCCATTTTCAGACAATGCTTTGCTAAGCATACTGGCCTGCGTGGATTTGCCGCTTCTATCCGGCCCTTCAAAAACAATGAATTTACCTTTCATAATATTTATATTATAGCTTTTAATGGGGTTTTATAATAGTTGCCACGGGCTTGGCATATTAAAGCGGCCCGTGGCAGTTCATTAAATCAGGCTAAAAATACTAGCTGCATTTGGAGTAGCCGCAATCGTGGCAAGTGGGCCCGCTGCAGCCGCCTTCAAAACTAATATTTGAAGAGTAGCATTTAGGGCAGTATTGCGCTTTGCTTGCGTCCCAAAGGGTTAGCTTATCGTCATTTTCAAGCTTTTCTTTATCGGCGCCGGCGGCGGTCATATGGCTCTTTAAAGCTATGGCAATACCGTGCGCTATTGAGTTTACATGGTTTGCGCCAAAGCCTATTGGCCTATCGCCCTTAATAGAATTAAGGTGCTTTAACAAGGCGACGGGTTCCCCGCCAAGCTCCAAATATTTTGATATTAAAATACCGACTAGCGAGGTAAGCCCGCTAATTTCCGTGCCAATAGGGGCAATACTGCTAAAGACTTGATATGGCCCAAGCTCGTCATAATTAATATGCACATGCAAGGGGCCGTATCCTGTTTGCACTTCGTAGTAGTGCGAAGAAACGCCAAAAGGTTTTGCCCTTTTAGTAGGCTCTATTTCTTTAGGCTTTTGGGTTATAGCGGTGGTATTTAGCACTTGCTGGGTTTTGCAACCATCTCTATAAATTGTTATACCCTTGCAATCCATTTCATAAGAGAGTAAATAAGCCTTTTTAATATCGTCAATAGTGGCGTTATTGTTCATATTGATTGTTTTTGAAACCGCATTATCAATATGCCGCTGGAAAGCCGCCTGCATTTTTATATGATTTTCAATTGAAACATCGTGAGCGGTGGGGAAAATATCCTGTATATGCTGGGGTATTTCTTTAATGCCTCTAACGGCTTTATGGTTTTTATCAATTTTGGCCCATAAATCTTTTTGACTAAGGCCGAAATAGTTATTTTGCTCGGCTATTTCCTTAAACAATGGATTAACCTCAAAGAAGACATCGTCCGCTTTTGGCGTTTGCCCATTTTTTAAGGCTTCTAAAGCTTGAGCATTGTAGCGTGTATAGGCTATTGCAAAGAAAGGCTCTATGCCGCTGCCTTGCAAGCCCGCAGTTATAGCAATGGTGCCTGTTGGGGCAATGGTTGTGCGGGCGGCGTGGCGGGGAGCGGCGGCTTTACCTGCAAAAAACTTGCCTTTTTCGTCGTAAACAGAATCTTTAAAATTAGGGAAAACGCCCCTTTCTTTTGCCAAAGCCTCAGATGCTTCCAAAGCCTTATCATTGATAAATTTCATTATTTCTTGGGCGGCGGCTAAACCAGCCTGGCTATCATATGCAATACCCATTTTTACAAAAGCTTCGCTTAGCCCCATAATGCCTAGGCCAATGCGGCGGTTTGTTTTTGCCATTTTTTCAATTTCTGGCAAAGGGTAATTGTTAATATCAATAACATTATCCAAAAAGCGCACACAAGCGCTTACAGTTTTGCCAAGGGCGGTATAATCCATTTTGCCTTTTGTAGTTTCGCCCGTAACAAAATGGGCAAGATTAATTGAGCCTAAATTGCAAGGCTCCCAAGGCAAAAGGGGCTGCTCGCCGCAAGGATTGGTGCTTTCTATTAAGCCCAAAGCCGGCGTTGGGTTAGAGCCGGGCTCGTTCATTCTATCAAGGTAAATAACGCCTGGGTCGCCAGATTTCCAGGCAGAGGCGGCAATAGTGTCAAATAGCTTGGCGGCGTTTAATTTGCCTGTTGGTTTGCCGTCGTAGGGGTTGACTAAATCAAAATCCGCCTTGGCTTTAACAGCGTCAAAAAAGTTTTTATCTACCGCCACGGATACATTGAAATTTTCCATACAGTTATTAGCGTCTTTCATATGGATAAAATCTTCAATTTCGGGGTGATTGTATGGCAAAACGCCCATATTTGCGCCGCGTCTTGTGCCGCCTTGTTTAACGACATCGGTCATTTTATCAAAAAGCTGCATAAAAGAAAGCGCGCCGCTGGCTACGCCAGAGGTTTTTTTAACTATAGAGCCTTTTGCTCTAAGCCTGCCGAAGGAAAACCCCGTCCCGCCGCCAGATTTTTGGATAAGGCTTTGCGCCTGCAAGGATTTTGTAATGCCCTCAATAGAATCCGGCACTGGCAAAACATAACAAGCGGAAAGTTGCTGCAAATCCCGCCCGGCGTTCATAAGGGTTGGGGAATTTGGCAAAAAGTCAAAGCGGGACATTAAGCCATAAAACTCCTTGGCCCAAAAATCAACCATTTGTTTGGCTTCGCTATTATTTTCGTAAATTTTCTCTAAATTGTTGATAAGTTTGCTAAAATTAGCGTCCTTTTCCTCATAATCATTAATTTTATGGAAGAGCAAGGTTTTGGAAAGTTTGCCTTTTGCGGGTAGTTCATTATAGTTTACGCCCTCAAATGCGCCCCATTCTTTGGCTTTTGGACTGTTCAAAATTTCGGCAAGAGCAATGTTAAAAGCAACACCGTTAAGCCAGGCTTCTGTAGACTCTCCACTTCTTAAATATTTATCTTTTATAACTTTTTCTTGGTTTTGGGTTAAGTTAATTTTTGAAAGATTTAAAGCTGTTTTTGACATAAATTACTCCCGTACTATTGGCTGGCAGCAAAAGTTGCTGTTTTTAGATTTTACAATTTTTTGTGATTTTTGACATAGTTTTATCAACAAGCCGCTAATTGTGGATAACTTCCCCAGCAAAAAACATTTGCTAGCCTCAAAAAGATAAAAAACCAGACAAATACTGTAAAACATCAAAGACATATGAGACTTTAGGATAATTGAGCCGCGGGGTTTTTTGTGTGGCTCAATTATCTAAAATATCTCATATGCAACAAATAAATCTATCTTACAAAAACAA
>JAISHT010000130.1 GCA_031262415.1 Elusimicrobiota bacterium
TTGTTTTTGTAAGATAGATTTATTTGTTGCATATGAGATATTTTAGATAATTGAGCCACACAAAAAACCCCGCGGCTCAATTATCCTAAAGTCTCATATGTCTTTGATGTTTTACAATATTTTGTCAAGGTGAGGATAGATATTGCAAACCGCATTAAATTACCTCTTGTGTAGTATCAAAAAGAGTAAGGATATAACAATTACCGGCCCGTGCGATACTATTAACAAAGTGGGCACGCTCATCATAGTTAAAAGTATGGGCATAATAAAGAAACTGGCCCCAAAACCTGTTCTTAGGCAGGTGGAGCTAAGGCCAAATAATTTGCCGCGCAAGTTATCGGGCGCAGTTTGCAAATAGGTATTGAAAAATGTTTGATAGGCGCCGTCGCCAAAGCCTGCTAGGCAAGCGGCAAAAATAGTGATTAGGAAAATATTTGTTTGCACGGTAAGTATCATACCTAGCGACATTATTGCCGTGCAGGCTAAATATAAATTTTCCGGCCGCAATTTGCGGGCAAGGGCTGATTTTGTCAGCCAAAAAATACCTATTATATTGCCTAGCGCCCAAAAAGCCATTATTGCGCCGTAAATTTTGAAAGGATTATCTGGGTTAGCCGCCATAGAAAATACTGGCCAGCCAATATTATGCGAGCCGCTTGCAAGGCCGTCTAGCGTTAAAATAAAAATCATTATGGCAATAACTTTAAAATCAGGCAGAGCAAAAACATCGCCGTAATCTTCCTTAAACGCAAGGAAAAATCCGCGCTTTTTCTTTGTGGGTTCTTTGGCTTCAGTCAGAGTTTTTGCCTCTTCAGTTTTAATTTTTAGAGATAAAATTATTAAGCCCGCCGCCCCGTAAGCCAAGGCATTAATTATAAAAACCATATCGTAATTGGCAAATAATTCTTTTACAAAAATAGACAGCATTGCCGCCAAAGCGACAATAATATTTTTGCCGCCCATCAAAATTGAATTGGCTTTAATAGTATTTTTAGAATCCAAAATAGCAGGCACCGCAGCATTTAAAGCTATATCAACCACGCTTGAAAGCACACCAATAAGCAACATAGCAAAAAGGAAATAATATTTTACCACGCCCACAGGCACAAAAATTGTTAAAAAGATGAAAGCTGATAAAATTAAGTCTGATAAAACCATCATACGCTTTCTATCAATTCTATCAGCCAAAGCGCCGATGTAGGGCGAAAATAACATACCGGATATTACCCGTATACCCATCAAAGCCGCAACCCAAGCGGCCGAGCCCGTAATATCCAAAACAAATATGTTTACCACCATCATATTTAGGAACATTCCAAATGTTGCGGCAAGACGCGCGGCGGTTAGCAGATAAAATGCGCGGGGCAAGGGCGCGCTTTTAGCCCCAAAAGCTATATTTGTCATTTTTGCTCCTTTATTAATTTTTTTAAAGTATTTACGCTATGTTGCTGATACAAAAAACCGAGATTTTCTTTCTTTATTTTCGGAATGATATTTTCCCCATAATAAATACCTAGCGGATAATATGGCGCATAGTATTTTTCATCTTTAGTGAAATATTTTATTAATCTATTGGCAGATGGGAGAATGTTAAATAATTTTAATAGTTCCCGTTCAAGTTTAGTATCCATATGTTTGATATTAACATCATACCAGAGATTGTAAAATATCTTGTGAAGTATTTTTTCCACTTCAATAGTGGCGCGGTTGAGAGAGGATACTAGTTTGTCAAAAACCAAATAGGAACAGACTGCTAGTCCTTCGTTTATACAATTCTCTGGAGAATAAAAAGTATCAAGCAAAGTAATTTTATCCCCTTGTCCTCTATCAGCCAAATATTGTTTTATACAGTAGTATAAAAAATGTCCGGGCACACCTTCGTGGAGAACAAAAGCATTAATTGCTGTTTCTTGCACATTATTTGTGTGCAAAAGCCCCATTGTAGCACAATAATTGCCGTCATATTTAAAGAAGCAAGGGGAATTGTTTGGGGTTTTATTTACTATATGTATATCCATTTTATTGATTATGGTTTTTAGATTGAATTGTTTAAAAAATGGGGAATACTCCAAAGCCTTTTGCAAATTATCATCAATAATTTTTTGTGAGTATTTTTTAATTTCTTTAAATCCATTTAGAGTAGCATTTTTTTGACGGCGAAATTCTTTTGTGGTCAAGCCTGTAAGCTCTCGTATTTTTGTATCCGAAACAGCAAATTCCCACGCTATATCAAAAGGGGGCAAAATAGACGAGGCGCTTAGAGCTGTTTCTACTTTGCTGAAAGATATTTTCTTTTTATATACAAATTTCTCTACTTGTGTTATGACGCACACAAGCAAATCTTTTATATAAGTTTTGCGATAATAGGGCGCAGTGTCGTTAATATCAAAAGAATCTAGATTGGTAAGGGTATGTTTTAAAAAAAGATAGGCATCTTCAAACTTTATCAAAGATGCTTTTTTCAAATATTCTCGCTCACCCAAAAAACAATGGAAGAATTCGTAATCTTCAAAGCCTTTGTCAAGGGCAAGGAGGTTTATTAATATCTCTTCTAAAATATCACTTTTCGGCACTTTTTGCCTCTTGGACTATGCTTTTATAGCAGTATGAATTTTGATATATACTACCATGGAGAGAGTATGCCATGCCAAGGCAACCGGCTTTGCACCTAGCGGCAGTTTCGCACCCCGTACAGGCTCCCTCCATTTTTGTAGCGTCATAGCCACGGGTATAAGGAAAGCGAGTATCATCGGCCCATATGTCAAGAAGACTTGTTTCCTTAACATTGCCAGCTAAAAATTTAGGATCTTGTAAGCTTAAACAACCTTTTATATTACCGTTAGCTTCAATACCAAGCAAATGCATGCCGGCATTGCAACCTTGCCATTCATAATCATCGCCGAGCAACGCATCTGTTATTGGGTGGCAACAACCAATAGAATCTGCTGTTTCTATACGAACTTGGCCTTTATATTTATTACGCCATTGCAAAACCTCTTCACAAAGCTGCTTGTACTCCAAGCGGCTTATAATCATAGAGTCGCGAAGTTGTCCTGCACGGCCAAAAGAGTTTACAATTTGAACTTGCCACATGGCGGGTTTGCGTTTTAGTATCCAGTTTAAAATATCTGTGCGAATGGGGAAATTATGCTTGTTGATTGCGGTTACCACAACATATTTGAGGCCGTATTTATCACACAAATCCATTACTTCATTTGATTTTTTAAAAGAGCCGGGCGTTTGTCTTATATAATCGTGCGTAGCTCCATTGCCATCTATGCTTATAGCTAGATGAGATAAATTTATACTTTTTAAAAATTTTATATCCTCCTCCTTGATATTAAAAGCATTAGTTATCATCATCTTTATAATTTTGGGATTGGTTTTATTAATAAATTCTAAAAGTTCTTGCCATTTTGGATATAAAAAAGGTTCCCCGCCAGATAGCGTTATTCCACGCACACCTAGTTTGTTTAAATCCTCAATAACTTTGCACCATTGTTGAAAAAATAGGATATCATTGCGATTATTGCCATCGGCCGCAGAACCGCAATGTAAACAACGCATATTACACGCAAGCGTTACTTCAAGAGCAACTTCTAAAAGGGGATATTTACTCATGGAGAAAAGGGAACTCCTTTGTTTTAATCTTTTTATTAAAATAGCAGCCAATCAAGATTTCTTTGTGACTGCTATTTTAAACTAATAATTTCTATTGACATAACAGAGGTCTACATAGAAGCAATATATGTAGGCCTAATCGCTCTTTTTTTCTTGGTTTTCATAGAGAACTCCTCCTATACAATTATTCTCAACAGCTTGTCTAAAGCTATTACAAAAACTCTAAAAAAAATAATTATAAAGTCAAGGGTTTTGTCAAACTTAGCATAATTTCAAAAAAGATATTATACTGCCATCGCCTAAATATTAAAAAGTTTGGGGATTTGTTTTTCTAGAGCCAAAGCTAACGGGGTAGCTTTTAGTTTTTCAGGGTTGCCGTAAGCCGCCTCTAAAGTATCATCATAGGGCAAGCCACGGGCAGAGAGGTTTTCAATCTCTCCCATAATAGACACATTAAGCGTTTTTAACACGGACTGCGCCCTTTCAACCAAAGTTTTAGAAAGCACGCTTGGCGTTTTTACTAGCAAAACTTTCGCCTGCGGCATAAAGCGGATTATGTCTAGCGCAGCATCGGCAAAGCCGGGCGGCATATCAAGTATTAAAAAATCCAGCTCGCCCCATTGGGTTACGGCGGCGAGTTCTAAAATTACATTGGTAATTTCCGCCCCACGCAAATTAATGGCTTTTTTTTGGGAGAAAAATGCCGGCGTCATTAATTTAACGCCGCTGATAATTGGGGGTGTTAGGCCAAAAATCTCTTCTGGGAATTCTTGCTTTACGCCTAAAATGGCGGCGCAGGAATCACCGTTAAAATCCAAATCCATAAGGCCGGTTTTTTTACCCGCTTTGGCTAGTAGTAAGGCTAAAATACAAGCAATGCTGCTTTTGCCAACACCACCCTTAAAGCCGGATACCGCTATAATGCGTTTAACTTGTTTTAGGCGGTTTTTTACGGCGGAAACTTTTGGGTCTAAATTCATTTATCCCCCTTAATTTCTTTTATAAATACCCCGCGGCCTTGCGTTATTTTAAAATCAACAGAGCCGCACTTTGGGCATTTTATATACAGCTTTGCCATTTCCGGCAGGAAGTGTATTGCCTCGTTAGTTGCGTGGTTTAGGCCTTTTCTATCAAGACCAAAAACATTGCCGCAGTTTAGGCAAGCAAATACTGCCGGCTCGGTTTCCACCGTAAGTTTAGCGTCTTCAATACCGTGGTAATTTTTTTTAACATCGTTAAAAATATCGGCAAAAACTTTTGCGGCAATATCTTGCACTTCGCCAAGCACTACCACAATCTCGTCCACTTTTTTAAGATTTTCTTTTTCTAAAATTTCTTTTGCCGCGCTGGCTATGCTATCTGATAGGGCCCATTCGTGCATATTAAAAATCCCCCCATAAAATTTGCTCAAGCTCCAACTTTACGCCTGTTTTTTTGAAGACGCAAGTTTGCGCCTCGTCCATTAAATTTTTTATATCTTTAGCCGAGGCATTGTTGTAATTTATAATAAAACCCGCATGTTTTGTTGATACTTTTGCACCGCCAATTTCCTTGCCTTTTAGGCCGCATTCGTCAATAAGTTTGCTGGCGAAATTGCCCTTTGGCCGCTTAAACACGCTACCGGCTGAGGGGTAATCAAGCGGCTGTTTAGCTTGGCGACTTGCCAAAATTTCCTGCCTGCGGGCTTTTAAAGCGGCGGGGTTTTGCGTTTTTTTAAGCTCAAATTTAGCCGCAATTATTATAAAATTTTCAAGCCCAAAAACATGGCGGTAAGCGGGTTTTAAATCCGCCTTATTAATGGTTTTAAAATTGCCGTTTAAATCCATTACTTCTACTTGCGTTATATAATCAAAAGTTTCGGCTTTATACGCTCCTGCGTTCATAAAAACCGCCCCGCCAATACTGCCCGGTATGCCGCTTAAATCTTCCACGCCTTCTAGCCCCTTGTCCACGGCGTTTTTTATAAGGCTGTCTAGCGGCAAACCGGCCGCTGCCAAAACAGTAGTATCGTCAAAAGTAATAGAGCGGATATTTTTAAGGCAGCAGGTTATGCCTTTTACGCCTTGGTCGCTTACTAAAATATTTGAACCCAGCCCCAAAACCCTACAGGGGATATTATTTGCGCGGGCAAAAACATACAAGGCTTGCAATTGCTTTTTAGTTTCTGGCAGCAGCAAAAACTCCGCCCGTCCGCCGGTTTTATATGTTGTATAAGAGGCCATGGGAACGTTTTCAATATAAGATATTTTTAAATCATTTTTAAATTTTGCTTTTAAATCCATTTAATATATTATATAAAATGAATTGAGCCTAAACCTTAGGGGGTTATATGATAGATAAAAATGCAGGCAAATTGCCAACAGTAAAATTAGATTTGGAAAAGTTAAAAGAGGAGTTTTATAAACCCTCAAAAAACCCTTCTGCCGTTAAATTTGGGACATCGGGCCACAGAGGAGTTTTAGGCGCAGGTTTTTGCGCATTGCACGCAAAAGCAATAGCGCAAGCCGTCGCAAAAATACATTTGGAAGAAGATATTAAAGGCCCAATTTTAGTTGGCGGCGATACCCGCCTAATGTCTAGAGCGACTTCTGATATTTGCGCCGAAGTTTTAGCGGCTAATGGCCTAAAAGTAATTTTACCCCCTATCCCGGTGCCTACTCCCGTATTTTCCTTTGAAATTTTAGCCAAAAGAGCCGTTGCCTCTTTAAACGGCACGGCTAGCCACAACCCGCCGCAGGATATGGGACTTAAGTATAATCCATCAAACGGCGGCCCGGCTTCCGCCCAAACAACGGCTAAAATAGAAAAATATGCAAATTACTTTTTGCAAAACCCCGCTGAAATCAAAGAAATGCCGCTTGCCGCCGCCAAAGAAAATAAAATGGTGGTTGAGGCTGATGTCATCACTCCTTATGTAAAAGCGCTAGGCGCAAAAATTAATTTTGATATTATCCGCCAAGCGGGTTTAAAAGCCGCCGTGCACCCTATGGGCGGCACAAGTTTGCCTTTTTACGAGGCAATCAAAAAAGAATATAAACTTGAAAATATGGAAATTGTCAGCAAAGAACAAAACCCCAGCTTTGATTTTATTCCGCTAGATCACGACGGCAAAACTAGAATGGACCCCTCTTCCCCCTATCCCATGAAGCCGCTTATAGAGCTGGTTGAAAGCGGCAAATATCAATTTGCCGGCGCAAGCGACCCTGACGCCGACCGCTTTGGCTGCGCTACTGCTCTTGGCGGTTTAATACAGCCAAATCACGCCCTTTGCGTAATGCTGGACTATCTTATAAGAACAAAAAAGCCAGCCAAAACTATGAAGGCGGGCCGCACGCTAGGCACAACGCATCTTATAGATAAAATAGCCGCCGCTAGCGGCCTAGGCGTTGAAGAAGTAAACATTGGCTTTAAATATTTTGTTGACGGTCTTTTAAACGGAACGCTTATTATGGGCGGAGAGGAAAGCGCAGGTATGTCTGTTAGTAAATGGGTTACGGAAAAGGACGGCATTTTGGCCGTTTGCCTATTGCTTGAAATTATGAGCGTAAGCGGCCAAGATATTGCCGGTCTTTACAAACAATTAACCGCTATTTACGGCTCGCCTCTCTATACCCGTATAGATATGGCAATTACAGACGAGGTTAAAGCCAAATTAAAAGCGACTACCTCGGCTTCTTTTAAAGATTTAAAAGAAGTCGCCGGCGAGCGTGTGCAAAAAGTGCGTGATACTGACGGCATAAAAATATATCTTGAAGACAGTTGGTTTTTAGCGCGGCCTTCTGGCACAGAGGCTATTGTTAAATTTTACGCCGAAACTTTTAAAGGCCAAA
>JAISHT010000131.1 GCA_031262415.1 Elusimicrobiota bacterium
TTGTTTTTGTAAGATAGATTTATTTGTTGCATATGAGATATTTTAGATAATTGAGCCACACAAAAAACCCCGCGGCTCAATTATCCTAAAGTCTCATATGTCTTTGATGTTTTACAATAAAAAATTTACATAGTGTATTAATGAAAAAAATTCTAAAATAAGTTTATGGATAATCTCGCAAAATTACAAGCCCGCTACGGACTGGGTACAACAGAACTTAAAGAAGCGTTTAAACCGCTAAGGGGTATAAAAATAAATTTTATCACGGCGGGGATATTTGTAAGCGGCGTTTCGCAAATAGTCGGGTATTTGAGCGAATATTTTAACGAGCTTGGTTTAATATGCAAATGGGAAAATGCCGAAGTAAGCAGCGAATTTGCGGCTTTATCTCAAAAAATAGCAAACAGTATTTTTTCGCCTTTAGAGGAAGTCCCCAAGCAAGATTTGGAGCGGTTTTTAAATTTGTCCGCCGAGCTTAGCTTTGATAGAAAGTGCGATATTTTGTATATTAACGACCACCCCGCAATTTCCGCAGTTTTACAAAAAGATGACGCAAAAAAAGTTTTCCGCGCGCATTATGACGCTTCTCTTATAAACAAAAATGTTTGGGATTTTTTTGCGCCAGTTTTTAAAAAATTTGACGGCGTTATTTTTGCCTCGCCCATCTTTCACCGCCCGTTAAATGCCAAAATCTCTTATATTACGCCGACAATAGACCCGTTGACCATAAAAAATACTTTTGTTGAAAAGGACCCTTCGCTTGAGGTTTTAAAAAAACTTGGCATACCAAATAATAGGCCGATAGTTTTACAAGTATCCCGCTTTGATAGATTTAAAGATTTAAACGGCCTCATTGACGCTTTTGAAATTGTTTCAAAAGAAATTCCTAGCACGCTTGTAATAGCGGGAACAAAAGATACAAAAGACCCGCAGGCAAAAAATATTTACGCCGAGCTAAAGGCAAAGGCGAAAGGAAAAGAAAATATTTTTGTGCTTGCCTTAGAGAGAGATGATTATATAGTTGCCTCTTTGCAAAGTATAGCGGACGTGGTTGTGCAAAAATCTTTTAGCGAGAGTTTTGGCATGGCCGTAACGGAAGCTTTGTGGAAAGCAAAAGCGGTTGTCGGCAGTGATACGGGGGGGATACCTTTTCAAATAAAAGACCGCAAAACGGGCCTTTTATGCACAGACGCGCCCTCTACAGCAGAGGCTATTTTAAAACTTTTAAAAGATAAAAGTTTGGCCCTTCGCCTTGGTAAAAATGGGCGGCAATTTGTGCAAGAAAACTTTTTAATAACAACAGAGCTTAAAAAACACTTGGAGCTTTTTAAAAAAATACTATAATAAAAACAATAGCCGTAGTATAAAAAAACATCGGCGGAACTAAAGATTTTGTAAGATAAAATTATGATACAAAAGGGCGACCATATTTTAATAGCGGGACTAGGCATAGAATTTGCAATCATTATGTGCCTTGGTTTTTTTGCAGGGCGTTGGATTGACCTGCGCCTAAACTCTTCCCCGTGGGGTTTGCTAGTTTGCTGCGCCGCCGCTTTTGCCCTTGGGCTTTATTTATTAACCAAAACCGCCCAAAACGCCGTTAAAAAAACAGAAAAAAAAGCAGAAGATAAAGAATGATAGAAGAAATTTTAGCCCATCATATTTTGGACCATAGCTTTGGCATTAGCCTCTTTGGCTTTACTTTGCCAATTACGGTGCATTCTTTGTATATGCTTGGCATTAGCGTGGCAATGTTTTTGATACTGGTTTTAATTTTGCACGGCAAATCGCCAATGCTAAAAGGCGCGGTGGAGGCTTTTGTCGCTTTTGTGCGAGATGATATTGTGCTGCCAAATATGGGCGAAGAGGGCCGCCGTTTTATTCCATTTTTCTCAACAATGTTGCTGTTTTTGCTTTTTGCAAACTATTTAGGTTTAGTGCCAGAAGCTAGGACTATAACCGCCAACCTATCTATCACGCTAGGTATGGCTTTTGTCAGCGGGCTTTTGATTTTGGGATACAGTTTAAAACTAAACGGTATTGGCGGATTCCTTAAAACCTTTGTTCCAGAGGGAGTGCCGTGGCCGCTAATTCCGCTAATTTTTATTTTAGAAGTTGTAAGCGTTATTATAAGGATATTTGTTTTGGCAATAAGGCTTTTTGCAAATATGGCCGCTGGGCATATGGTGCTGCTTGGGCTATTTTCTTTTATCTTTATTATTGGGGCAAAAGGGGTATGGGCGGGTTTTGGCTCGTCAGTGCCCGTGCTTGTTATGACGCTTTTTGTAACTACTTTAGAATTACTTGTAGCAGCAATACAGGCCTATGTATTTACCTTGCTTACGGCAATTTTTACAGGGCTTCAAATGCATTCGCATTAAAGGAGGAGTAAGAGTATGGAACTAGAAGTACTTAAATATATAGCCGCAGGGCTTGGCGCAGGCTTATCAGTTATTGGCGGCGCATTGGGCATTGGCAAAATCGGCGCAGCTTCTTTGGACGCTACTGGCCGTCAGCCGGAAGTTGCCGGCACCGCAAGGGTTACGATGATTATCGCCGCTGCGCTCGTTGAAGGGGCAACCTTCTTTGCGCTTATTATTTGTTTCTTAATGGTAAGCTAAAAATTAACAAGAAGTAAAAGGAAAATATGGAAGCACTACTCCAACCTGATATAGGGTTAACTTTTTGGACGATGGTTAACTTCCTTATCTTGGCTTTTCTTCTAGCGAAATTCGCTTGGAAGCCGGTTGTAAATTCTCTTGAAAATAGAGAGAAGAAAATTGCAGCCGATGTTTCCTCAGCGCAAAGCGCAAGAGAGGAAGCCGAAAAGATAAAGAAAGACCTTGAAGCTAAAATGGAGAGTTTAGCTAAAGAAACATCAGCTAAACTTAAGGAAGCCGCCGCCTTAGCGGAGCAAGAAAAGCAAAAATTGCTTGTTGCAGCTAAAGGCGAGGCTGGTGCCCTTATTGACCAAGCTCGCGCTCAAATTGAGGCGGATACAAACAAAGCTATAGAAGCAGTTAAAAAAGAAGTTGTAAACACTACTATGCTGGCGGTTAAAAAAGTAATCGGTAAAGAAGCCGACGCTAAAACAAACGCCCAACTAGTAGAAGATTTATTAAAGGATATTAAAGCTAAATGAAAGCCAACAGCCTAGTTTTAGCCCAAAGATATGCTAAAGCCTACGATGGTATTGCAAAAAATGCCGACGAGGCCGCTAAAAACCTATCCGCATATAAAGATGCCTTGGCGGCATTAACTGCGGCGGATAATGCTTTGGCTAATCCTACGCTGCCCTTTAGTGTTAAGGAAGAACTTTTGGTTAAAATATTAGATAAATCCCTAGCTACTTCTTTTATAAAACTACTTGTATCTGCCAAACGTTTTGATTTGGCGCCAGAAATTTTACGGCAGCTCCAACAGCTGCTAGATAAAAGACTTGGTATCAAAAGGGTGCATATTGCCAGCGCAACACCGCTAGAAGAGCCCGTTAAACAAAAACTTAACGAGGCCTTAAGCAAATATTTTAACAGCCGCCTTGAAATAGATTTTACGCAAGAAGCCGCCTTACTAGCCGGCATTACTTTGCGAGAGAGGGATACCCTAATTGACGGCAGCGCGCTAGGCAGAATAGAAGAATTGGCAAAAAATTTAACCGGAGTGTAGAAGCAATATGGCTATAAGACCTGATGAAATTACAAGCATCATCAAAAGCAAAATAGAAAACTTTGTCCCGCAAGCTAAAATAGACGAAACGGGCGCTGTTATCAGCGTTGGCGACGGTATCGCAAGGGTTTATGGTTTAACTAATGCCGTAGCTGGGGAATTATTAGACTTCCAAAGCGGCGTAAAAGGTATGGTGCAAAATTTAGAATATGATAATATAGGCTGCGTTTTAATGGGCCCAGATACCGAGGTAAAAGAAGGCGATTTGGTAAAAAGAACAGGGCAAGTTATAAGTATTCCCGTTGGAGAGGCTTTGCTTGGCCGCGTTGTAAACCCGCTTGGACAGCCGCTTGACGGCAAAGGCCCTGTAAAAACAACCGAAACCCGCCCTATGGAAGTTGTCGCCCCGGGTGTTGTGGAGCGTCAACCCGTTAAACAACCTCTTCAAACAGGTCTTAAAGCTGTTGACGCTATGGTGCCAATAGGTAAAGGACAAAGAGAGCTTATTATTGGCGACCGTCAAACAGGCAAAACAGCTATTGCTATTGACGCTATTTTAAACCAAAAACAACAAGGCGAAGGCGTCATTTGTATTTATGTCGCAATAGGCCAAAAACAAAGCACTGTAGCGCAAGTTGTGCAAACTTTAACAGATTCTGGCGCTATGCCCTATACTATAGTTGTAGCGGCTAATGCTTCCGACCCGGCCTCTCTTCTCTACTCCGCCCCATACGCAGGCTGCGCCATGGGCGAATATTTTATGTGGAAAGGCAAAGATGTTTTAATTGTTTACGATGACCTTTCCAAACACGCCCAAGCATATAGGCAAATGTCTTTACTCCTTCGCCGTCCGCCTGGTAGAGAGGCCTACCCCGGCGATGTGTTTTATCTCCACTCAAGACTTCTTGAAAGGGCTTGTAAATTAAGCGATAAAAACGGCGCAGGCTCTTTAACCGCTTTGCCTATTATTGAAACGCAGGCAAATGATATTTCCGCCTATATTCCAACAAATGTTATTTCTATAACAGACGGGCAAATTTATCTTGATACAAACCTTTTCCGCTCCGGTATGAAGCCGGCTATTGATGTCGGCTTATCGGTATCTCGCGTTGGCGGCTCGGCGCAAAAAAAGAGTATGCGCAAAGTTGCCGGCACGCTAAGAATTGATTTGGCGCAATATCAAGAACTTGAAAGTTTTGCTCAATTTGGCTCCGAGTTAGATAAAGAATCTCAAGGCCAATTAGCCCGTGGACAGAGAATGAAAGAGCTTTTAAAACAGCCGCAATATAGCCCAATGCTTGTTGAAGAGCAGGTGCTAGTTTTCTTTGCCGGCTCAAACGGTTATGTAGACGATATTGCCGTTGACGAGCTTGCCCGCTACCAGAGAGAACTTTTAACTTTTGCCCGTGGCAAATACGCTTCTTTACTAGAGGCGGTTGCCAAAGCAAGCGAACTCGGCGAAGATTTGCAAAAACAACTTACAGCTTTATTAGAAGACTTTAAACCTATGTTCAATAAGGAGAATCAAAAATGACACAGAAAAAATATTTAATAACCGGCGGGGCTGGATTTGTCGGCAGCAATTTAGCTTTTGAGCTTGAAAAACAAGGCCACAGCGTTACTATTGTTGACAATTTCTCCTCCGGGCATTTTAAAAATTTAATAGGTTTTAAAGGCGACATCGTCGCCGCAGATGTTTTTGACGAGTTGCCGCAAGATGATTATTTTGACGCAATTTTCCACGAGGCCGCTATAACCGATACCGATATTCACGACCAAAAACTAATGATGGAAAAAAATGTAGAAGCCTTTAGAAATGTCCTTTATTATGCGGCGGCAAATGAAATTAAAAAAGTTATTTATGCCTCCAGCGCGGCGGTTTACGGCAATGGCGATTGCCCGATGAATGTCGCCCAGCCAGCCAAGCCGGAAAATATTTACGGATTTTCAAAAGCCATTATGGATAATGTCGCAAGAGAATTTGTTTGCGACAATAGAGATATGGTTATCGTCGGTCTACGCTATTTCAATGTTTACGGCCCGGGCGAATATTATAAAGGCAAAACCGCTAGCATGATGTATCAGCTTTACAATCAAATGATTAAAGGCTATAACCCCAAAATCTTTAAAATGGGCGAGCAGGAAAGAGATTTCGTCTACATAAAAGATGTGGTAAAGGCTAATATGTGCGCTTTAAACAATGCAAAAGAATCTTGCGTTGTAAATGTTGGCACGGGCATACCTCGCAATTTTAACGATGTCATAAAATGCTTAAACAAAGAACTTGGCACAAAACTAGCAACGGAATATATTGAAAATCCGTTTAGCTTCTATCAGCTAAAAACGCAGGCGGATATTTTGCTTACGACGGAAAAAATTGGCTATAAGCCGGATTATACGCTTGAAGCCGGCATAGAAGACTATGTAAAAGTTTTAAACGCCAGAAACGCTAAAGCAACTGTAAAAAAATAGCCTGTAAAAAAATAAAAAAGGAAACGCTAAATGGAATCGCTTAGGGATATTAGGCAGCAGATAAAGGCAATCAAATCCACCCAGCAAATAATGCTGACGATGAAGATGATTTCCTCTGCCCGCATTAAAAAAGCCCAAGAGCAAATGGAGCAAGGGCGGCCTTTTGCGCAAAAAATGGCGGTTATGATAGATAATTTGCGCCACGATATTGAAGACCCAACTAGCGCAATACACTCTTCCCCAGCGTATAAATTTTTTGACAATACGGGCACAGACCCAAATGCTCGCGCCCTTATTATGATAACCGCCGACAAAGGCCTTTGCGGCGCATTTAACACCGTGGTTATAAGGGAAACTTTAAAATGGATACGCCAAAACGACGATAAAGAAAAATATATCTTTGTTATCGGCAAAAAGGGGCGCGATTTCTTGCGTCGTTTAAAAGCCCCGCGCACAACTATTATTGGCGAGCTTATAGGCATTTTTCCAAAAGCGTCTTACGCTCACGCCTCAATAATTAAAGATGCTATAGTTAAAGTAGGATTTCAAAAAAAAGTCGGCGTGTTTGATATTATTTACAATGATTTTAAGTCTATGGCGTCGCAAAATTTAATTAACAAAACTTTCCTGCCTTTTGATTTTGACGAAATACCGGGCCAAGAAGATTTGTCTAATTTTATTTTTGAGCCGAATATGCTTGAAATATTTTTAACGCTTATCCCCCGTTTTATGACGGCAACTATTTACCGCTTTTTGCTGGAATCACAAGCGGCCGAGCTTGCCGCCCGTATGAACGCCATGGAAGCGGCAAGCAAAAACGCAGGGGAAATTATAGACGGCCTTAGCGTAAAATTAAACAAAGTAAGACAAGAGTCTATAACAAATGAAATTACTGAAATTGTCAGCGGCGTAGAAGCTTTAAAGAATTAAGCACAAGAGGGAAGATATGAATAAAGGAAAAGTAGCGCAAGTAATCGGGCCGGTGGTAGATGTTCAATTTGAAAATTCCGCCTTGCCTAAAATAGATAATGCTTTGCAAATTAAACTTGACGATAAGCAAACAATTGTGGCCGAAGTCGCTCAACAACTTGGCGACGATATGGTCCGCGCGGTTGCGCTTTCAGCAACCGATGGCCTTGCCCGTGGCGCAGAAGTTATAGATACGGGCGCTCCTCTTCAAGTCCCCGTGGGCGAAGCCTGCCTTGGCCGCCTTATAAATGTGCTTGGCGAGCCGCAAGATTACCGTGGCCCCATAAAAACCGATAAATACGCCTCTATTCATACCCCGCCACCAACGCTTGAAGAGCAGGAAACAACCCCTAAACTTTTTGAAACTGGCATCAAAGTTATTGACCTTATTGCCCCGTATATGAAGGGCGGCAAAGTCGGTTTATTTGGCGGCGCAGGCGTTGGTAAAACTGTTATTATTATGGAGCTTATCAATAATGTCGCCCGTCAACACCAAGGCAGCTCTGTTTTTGGCGGAGTTGGCGAGAGATCTAGAGAAGGCAATGACCTTTGGCTAGAGATGCAAGAATCCCCGCTAAAAGACGGCGGCACCGTGCTTGATAAAACCGTGCTTGTTTACGGGCAGATGAACGAATCCCCGGGCGCAAGGGCAAAAGTAGCCTTAACCGCTTTGACGCAAGCAGAATATTTCCGTGATCAAAAAGGGCAAGATGTGCTTTTGTTCTTAGATAATATCTTCCGCTATGTTTTGGCAAATTCTGAAGTATCGGCATTACTTGGGCGTATGCCTTCAGCCGTTGGCTACCAGCCAACTTTAAACACAGAAATTGGCACCTTGCAAGAGAGAATAACCTCCACCAAAAAAGGCTCTATAACCTCAATACAAGCAGTCTATGTCCCCGCCGACGATATGACGGACCCGGGCGTAGCCGCCACATTTACTCACTTAGACGCTACAACAGTGCTTTCAAGGCAGCAGGCAAGCCTAGGCCTTTACCCGGCGGTTGACCCTCTTGATTCTACTTCAAGGATTTTAGACGCTAGAATTATCGGGCAGGAGCATTATGATGTCGCCCAAGGCGTTAGAAAACTTTTGCAGAAGTATAAAGACTTGCAAGATATTATCGCCATTTTGGGTATGGACGAACTTAGCGACGAGGATAAAACCACCGTCGCTAGAGCTAGAAGAGTGCAAAAATTCCTCTCCCAGCCGTTTTTTGTTGCGGAAAAGTTTAACGGCACTGAAGGCAAATATGTAAAGATTGAAGATACCATAAAAAGTTTTAAAGGTATTTTAGCCGGCGAGTATGATTATATTCCAGAGCAAGCTTTCTTTAACTGCGGCGGCATAGAAGATGTTTTAGCTAACTACGAAAAAATGAAAGCAAAAGAAGATAATGCCGAACCGTCCGCTGAGGAAAAAAGCTCCGACGGTAAAAAAGAAGAGAAAAAGGCATAAATAAGTATGGATAAAAAATTAAGGCTACAAATTATAACCCCACAACGCCCTGTCTTAGATAAGGAGGTGGATTTTGTCGCCTTGCCTGCTTACGAGGGGGAAATGGGCGTTTTGCCGGGGCATATCCAATATGTTGCTAAATTAAATTATGGTATTTTGCGCTACAAGGCGGGAGAGGAAGAAGGTACATTTGCAGTTATGGGCGGCTTTGCGGAAATTGAGCATAACACCGTAAGCGTTTTTGCCGAAGACGCCGCCCTTGAAGAAGAAATTGACGAGGAAGCCGAAAAGCAGCGTTTAGAACAAGCTAAAGCCACCTTATCAGGCAAAGGCAACGAGCTTGATATAGAACTGGCCGAAATAGAAATAAAACGCGCCTTGCTGCTTTTAAAGGTAAAAAACCACAAATCAAAGTTTTAAGGTTTTAACAGAGGTTTTAAGGATTAAGAAAAAGTTTAGTGTAAAAAACAAATATCCCCCGGCATAGTCGGGGGATATTTGTTTTAAATGGAGCGGGCGAAGGGAATCGCCTTACGATAATTTCCCTGACGGGAAATTTCTTCAGGCCGAGCTCGCGGTTTTTGCCTTGCGCTAAACAACTGCGCAAACAAAAACATCGCTCCGCTTTTCGCTTCCCTACGCAAGCCAAGCAGTTGGCTTGCTTCGCCCCTTTTACCCATTAAAAAACCTCCCTTAAAGGGAGGCCTTTTTAAATGGAGCGGGCGAAGGGAATCGAACCCGTTTGTCAAGCAAACGGGCAAAATTTAACAAGCTGCGCTTGCAACAACATAAATTTTGCCGCTTATTTTGTCCCCCTAAATCCCCCAGTGGGGGATTGACGAGGGTTCTTAAATCCCATTCACCCATAAAATTAAAAAGCCCCCTTACGGGAGCTTTCAAATTTTATAAGCGGGCGAAGGGAATCGAACCCTCGTCTCAACCTTGGCAAGGTCGCGTTCTACCATTGAACCACGCCCGCAAAAAAGATTTTTAAATCTTTGCCAAAATCTATACTTAAATTATATCAAATACAAAAAATCTTTGCAAAAATTATTTATAAAATATTTTTGCCGCCGCCGCTGTGCGACGGTTTTCTAGCAAGGCGGCTTTCACTTTTTCATTGTCTAAAAACTCTTTTAGCGCAGGGTTATCTTGCGCTAAAGTTTTTGCCGTTTGCGGATTTTTTATAAAATATTGCGCCGTTGGCGACATTAAAATCTGGTCAATTAACTTGCTGGTAGATAAAACTTTAAAAACCGCATCGTCTTGCAAAACGGCTTGCACAGTAGGGTTTTTTATAAACCGCTCAATAGCATAATCTTTGCTAGAAAGCATATCGGAAAGTTTGTGATAGTCCAGCAAAATATCCTGCGTGTCGCTTCTGTTTAAAAAAGATTTTATAACATCAGTATTATTAAAAACAATGTCAATAACTTGCGGCGTTTGCAAATTGGCCTTGACGGTATTAATAAGGCTCCACGGCGTTAGGCCCACATTCTCAAAATCTTTTTGCGTGAGCCTTGCAATATTATAAACATTGACGGCCAAAATAGCTTGCCCGCTTGTATTATAGCGGGTTTGCGGGCTAGTGCCGGCAACGGGGCGGCCGTCGCTAAAAGGGTCATCAAAGTTTTTAACCTCAACCGTATCTAAAACAAAAGACGCCGCCTGCTCGTCTGTTATGGCGGCCTCCATATTGCTTGCTTTTTTAACAAATAGCGTAACAGGATATGCTATTAGCAATGTTAAAAAAAGCACTAGCATTATATGCAAAAAAAATGTTTGCGAATCTTTCTTTTTATCCATAGGATTATTTTAGCATAAAATGATATTATTTTAAAAAAGCAAAAGGAGCGCAAATGAAAAGGCAAATTTATTATTATGATACCGATTGCGGCGGCGTAGTCTATCACGCAAACTATTTAAACTTTTTTGAAGAGGCTAGGACGGAGGCCCTTTCAAAAGTTGGCCTTACCGTGCAGAAGTTTAAAGAAGAAGGTTGTTTTATAGTTGTAAATCATCAGGAAATTTTCTATAAATACCCCGCCTTTTACGGCGATGTTTTAGATGTGCAGGCCAAAGCCGTTGAGCTTACCCCAATACGAGTTGTGTTTGAATACGAGGTAAAAAATCAAAACGATAGACTACTTTCTTACGGCTCAACTTCGCTTGTCTGCGTAGACGCAAACGGCCGCCCAAAACCTTGGCCAAAATATGTATCTGAAAAAATCATCTTGCACACTAAACGGGAAAACACTAAAGGAGCCAAAAAATGAAATATTTTTTAATTGTTTTTGCAGCTTTATTTTTTGCCGCTTGCTCGCCAGGCAAAACTGGGCCGCACTTTCAAATTAGCAGCATAAATCCGCAAACAGATATTAGCGCAATGCCAAATAGAAGTTCTTACGAATTATACTCTTGGCACAACGGGCAAAACTGGGCGTATTCTTTACTGCCTTCCGCCACGACCATTGCCTCTTATAAAGATATTACGCAGGCTTCTACGGTGATAGTTGGCACGGATTATATGCTTGAATCTCTTACAAAACTTGGCCGTGGCGCAAAAGTATATTGGAATTTAAAAAAGATAAAAGGTTTTTCTCTGCCGGATCAAAAAGTAGTAGACGGCGTGAAACAAGCCGCAAAAAAAGACGGCATTACGCTAGAGGTAATTTCTTGGCCAAATTAGAATTATACTAAGAAATAATTTTTATTTTTCTTTATAAACTCCTAATTTTTTAAGCCCCCGAAAGGGGGCTTTTTAATTTTATGGGAGGATTGGGTTTGAGAAGCGAAACTATTTCTCTGATGGATATTTATGAAACTCCACGGGCTCACGCCCGTGGTATCAGTCCGTTTCAAACAAAGTTTGCCCTGAATCTTCTTTGCCTTGGGCTTCTATGTAGGCTTTGATAATTTGTTCGTTTATCCCTATT
>JAISHT010000135.1 GCA_031262415.1 Elusimicrobiota bacterium
GTGGTTGATATAACCAACGCTAAGGCCCAAAAATTCATGCACGGGGCCCATCCATTCTCTATCGCGTTTTGCAAGATAATCGTTTACGGTAACAACATGCACGCCCCGCCCGCTTAAAGCGTTTAAATAAGACGGCAATGTTGCAACAAGCGTTTTACCCTCGCCTGTTCTCATCTCGGCAATTTTGCCTTGATGCAAAACTATGCCGCCAAGCATTTGAACATCGTAATGCCTAAGGCCAATAACCCTTTTTGCCGCTTCTCTAACAACGGCAAAAGCCTCGGGCAATAAATCGTCAAGCGTTTGACCTTTGGCTAATCTTTCTTTAAACTCAACTGTTTTGTTTTTTAAAGCCTCGTTTGAAAGCGGGGCAATATCTTTTTCAAAATTATTAATTTTAGCGACTAGCGGCATTAATACTTTTAGCGCGCGTTCGCTTTTTGTGCCTAGGACTTTGTCAATTATGTAAGTTATCATATTTCCTCTTAAAAAATAAATTTTTACTTTGTTTCGCAGCCGCAAAGCGGTTTGTGAAATGGTGAAATTTCCCTAAGTCTTTTTATAATAGCGGGCATAACTGAAAGGATTAGGTCAACCTCGCTTTTGGTGTTAAATTTGCTTAAAGAAAACCGTATAGAGCCGTGTGAAAACTGAAAAGAAACCCCCATCGCTCTTAAAACATGGGAAGGCTCCAGCGAGCCTGATGTGCAAGCCGAACCCGACGAAGCGCAAATGCCGTTAGCGTCAAGCATCATTAAAATGGATTCGCCCTCAACATAGCCAAAGCTGATATTGGTTGTATTGGGCAAGCGATTTGTTTTATCACCATTAAGTTTAGCGTCTTCTATTGCGGTTAAAAGGCCGTTTTCCAAAATATCCCGAAGTGGGGCGACATTTTCTTTATACTGATTTAAAGTTGCCTTAGCTATTTTTGCCGCCTCGCCAAAGCCAACTATGCCGGGCACATTTTCCGTGCCGGCTCTGCGGCTGCGCTCCTGATGTCCGCCAATCATATAGGGCAAAAATCGCACGCCTGCTTTAACATACAATGCGCCAACGCCTTTTGGCCCGTGGAATTTATGGGAAGAAAAAGACAGCATATCAACATCAAAATCTTTTACATCAACCTCTACTTTACCAACGGCCTGAACAGCGTCCGTATGGAAAAGCGCGCCGTGTTTATGGGAAATTTCGGCAACTTCTTTTATGGGGAAGATTGTGCCCGTTTCGCTATTTGCCCACATAATGGAAACTAAAGCGGTTTGGGCATCTATTGCTTTGTTAAAACTTTCCATATCAAAGCGGCCGTCTTTATCAACGCCTATAAAATCAACTCTGTAGCCTTGCGTAGAAAGTTTTTTAAAAACTTCCAAAACGGCGGGGTGCTCTACCGCAGAGGTTATAATATGTTTTTTAGCGGGGTAAGAATTAACTGCGCTATAAATTGCCGTGCTATCGGCCTCGGTCCCGCCGGCGGTAAAAATAATTTCAGCAGGATTTGCGTTAATAAGGGCGGCAACTTGCCCCCTTGCTTCTTCTATAACTTTTTTATTGCTGCCGCCAAAGCGATGTATGCTGCTGGCATTGCCATATTTTTCGCTAAAATAAGGCAGCATTTTTTCAACAACTTCGGGTAGTGTTTGCGTGGTGGCATTATTGTCAAAATAAATTACTTTCATGCGGATTTAACCTCTATTGCAGGGTCAATTTTTTCTTTTAAAACCTTTTCTATCAGCGTTTTTATGGTTATAGCCGCATTAGCGCAGCCGCCGCACATACCAAGCAATCTAACTAGCACAATATTGCCTTGTATATCAACCAGTTCCACGCTGCCACCGTCAAGGTTAAGTTTAGGCTTAACTTCTTCGTTTAAAACAGCGTCAACGGCTTTTATTTTTTCTACTATAGTAAGTTCGCTAAAAGTTCTTTTGTGCGGATTAGAGCCGGGTATCTCGCAAGATAAAACTTTATCTAAAATTTTTTGTATTTCGCTTTTGCATTGCCCGCAAGCTCCGCCCGCTTTAGTAAAGTGGGTAACATCTTCAAGCGTTTTTAAGTTGTTAGAGTGAATGGCTTTTATAATTGTTTCCTCGCTAACGCTAAAGCATTTGCAAACTATATGCGTGCCGGGTTCCTCTTCAAAAACAACAGGCGCGCCGCCTTGGCGATAGCTTTTTATAGCGGCGTCCAAAGCTTCCATACCCATAACAGAGCAGTGCATTTTTTCTTCCGGCAAACTGCCAAGAGCATTTGCTATATCCTGATTAGTAATTTTTGCCGCCTCAGCTAGAGTTTTCCCTTTAGCCATTTCTGTAAGTATAGAGGAGGAGGCAATTGCGCTAGCGCAACCAAAAGTTTTAAATTTAATATCTGTAATTATTTCCGTTTTTTTATCTACTTTAATGGTAAGTTTCAAAGCATCGCCGCAGACTAAGCTGCCGACTTGGCCCGTGCCGTCTGCTCCTTCCACCTCGCCAACATTGCGAGGGTTGCTAAAATGTTCCATTACTTTATCTGTATAATCCCACATAAACACTCCCCCTTATATTCCTTACTATATTATACCATTTTAGGGCGGGCAAAAGCACAAAACCCCCGCCAAAGCGAGGGTTTTTAAATAAAATAGTTTTTTGGGTTAATTATCTTGCCGCTGTTCTAAAGAAATTCCTTCTATTTTTCCCGCCGACAAGCGTTGGTTTGCCCATAGTTTTATCGGCCACAAGCAAAATGTTTTTTTGGCCGGAGGCATACATATTGTTTGCGCCGCCAAAAATATCCCCGCTTTTAAGCACGCCTAAGCTACCGTGCGAGCTTATTTGCACTTCAAGCTTTATATTGCCCTCGTAAGAATCAATAAGCAAATCCCCACGGTCCATATTAAAATCTAGCGGAAATTTGGGGTTGACAATGCGTTTTATGGCAATTGGGACATCAGCCTCGTTTTTGGCGATTATTGCGCAAGACATATTATTAGACTGCGCAGGTTTAAGCAATCTACCCGCCACTTCAACCTTGCCAGCTAAACTAAAGCCTTCTTGCGCTTTGTTTGTTGAAATTACATAGCCGCCTATAGACAAGGCAACTACTGTAAAAAGAATTACAAAATATTTCATAACTAAAAAACCCCTAAAACTTGCCTGTCCTTATTTTTTATATTCTAAAAAGCCCCAAACTACTGAAGCGTTTATCCAGCCAGTAACGCCGCTATCGTCTGAAACATTCAACCAAGAACCTTGTTTTTTAATGAATTTTAAAGAATAGCCCTTTTCCACAACCCAAGCTACTGTAGCGGTGGAGCTGGGGGAAGTCCTAATATTTGCGTCAACTTTGGCGGACATACCAGGTGTTTCGCTAAGTAAATCTTTATGAACCCAGCCGGTAAAGCCTTCAAAATCTTTAACTTCTACCCAGTTTTTATCTTTACTAACAGATAACATTTCAACTGGGGTATACTTCCACACTTTAAATTTAATGCCGCATTTTGTGCTGGCGCATTTTCTTACATTGCCCTCGTTAACGCCAATGCTTGCGTATTTAGCTGCGGCAAAAGCATTGGAGGCGGCAAACATTACTGCTAAAGCTATTGTTAGTTTAATCAAGTTTTTCATAATATATAACACCTCTACCCTTAATTTTAAAGCTGATAAAAAAAGTATATCATATTTTGCGGACTTGGCAAGCTGTTTTTAGCCTTTTTTATTAAATGCCGCTTTGCAAGCTAGGTAAAATAGATAGAGCGACATTCTGTTTATAACAGGCAAAATATCTTTTGGAGCGTTTGCCTTAACAAGGTAGCACTCTGCAATGCGGGTAGTTGCGCGGCATAAGTGCAAGGCCGTTTCTTCCCTGCAAATGCCGGGCACAACAAATTGGTTTATTTTTTTATTTTTCTCAAAAAACGCCGCTAGTTTTGCGGTTTCTTTATTAAGATGGTTTATAAATTTTTCTTCTAACGGGGACTTTTTGCCACATAAACGGGCCATAACTGCCGAAGTCGCTACTTGCAATTTAGCAAGCTCTTTTTTAAGTTTCGGGTTTTGCAACTTGGCATTGCCAAGCTCGCAATTAAGCCTATCTAAAAAAGAAAGCGCAAAAATGCGTGCGTCTGATTTTTTTATATTTTTCTCAAAAAGTAAATTTGTTAGGCCAATGTCGCCTTTTCTTATAGCTGCCATAAATGATATGATAAATAAAAAAGGATTGAGGTGTCAAAAAAATGAAAGAACAAATAATTGCTTTACTACAAAAAGTGCGCCCGGCTTTGCAAGCTGACGGCGGAGATGTGGAATTTGTTTCCTTTGACGAGGCAACAGGCGTGGTTAAAGTGAAATTGCAAGGCGCTTGCGGCTCTTGCCCTATGGCGCAAATGACTTTAAAGAACGGTATTGAAAAATATCTAAAGGAAGCTATCCCGCAAATTACGGCCGTAGAAAGGGCGTAAAATGCCGCTTATAGATTTGCACGCGCACACAAAATTTTCAGACGGCACTACAACGCCGTCTGAAGTTGTTTATGCTTATTTAAAAGCTGGCGTGCAAATGATGTCTATAACAGACCACGATACTCTTGAGGCTCTGCCCGCCGCTGCTCAAAAAGCAAAAGAGCACGGTATGCTTTTTATTAACGGCGTTGAAATTAGCACGCAGGAAAACGATCACCTGCATATCCTCGGCTACAATATTGACCCGCAAAATCAAGCCTTGCAAGATTTTTTAGCGCAAAACCGCCAGAAGCGAAATGTGCGTATAAAAAAAATAATCAAACAATTGCAAGATAGCGGCGTTAATATAACTGAAGAAGATGTCTTTAGCCTAGTTAAAACCGTAGCCTCACGAGCCCATGTTGCCGACGCTTTGAAAAAAAACGGCATAGTGCCAACACGGCAAGAGGGCTTTCGCAAATATTTAGTAAAGGGCAAAGCGGGTTATACTCCCGTTATGGGGGCCGACGTGGTTGATGTTATTTCTATGATACATAAAGCCGGCGGACTTGCCTTTATTGCGCACCCCGGCATTATAAAAGACGCTTGGAACTTCCCCCTATGGGTTCAAGCCGGCCTAGACGGTATTGAAGTTTACTACCCGTCGCACTCTTTTGAACTTAGGCAGGATTTACTTGGCCTAGCAAAAAAATATAATTTACTTATCAGCGGCGGAAGCGACCATCACGGCAACAAAAGCGGGCGGGATAATAAGCCCGGTATGCAAGTGCCAGATGAAGTTTTTAATACATTAAAAAAAGTGTTTTTTAAGTAATTTTTAAGTAATTTTAAAGGATAAAATGATAATTATAGCCCACCGTGGAGCAAGCGGATATAAACAGGAAAATACTCTAGCCGCTTTTGAAGAGGCCGCCCGCCTTGGCGCAAATTATTTTGAAACCGATGTCCAACAATCAAAAGACGGCAAGTTAATTGTGTATCACGATTATGCCCTAAAAAACGGACGCGCTATAAAAGATTCTACTTTTGCCGAACTTGCCGCTCAAAACATACCAACGCTTTTGCAAGTTTTGCAAACTTTAGGCCCTAAAAATCATCTTAATATTGAAATAAAAAACGACGCTAATTTATACCCAAATATAGAAGAAGAAATTGCCGCTTTGCTTAACACCTTGCCAGCAAAGCAAAAAGAAAAAATACTAATATCTTCTTTTGATTTGCCCACTTTGCAACGCTATAGAAATATAGACAAAAAAATAAAAATAGGCGTTTTAACCCGCAATTTTAACTTGCGAGAAGCTTTGGATTTGGGGGCGTTTAGCGTAAATTTAAGCGTAAAAATTATAAGCCCGCAAATTGTGGAAATTTGCCACAAAAATAATTTAAAAGTTTTTGTTTATACCGTTAATGATAAAGAAAAGGCTTTAGCTTTAAAAAATATGGGCGTTGACGGTATTTTTAGCGATTATCCCGATATTTTAAAATAGCATTATATGTTTTAAAGCGGCAAAAAATTTTTGGCCTGCAATTATTTAGCAAGATGTTTTAAAAGGAAAGTTTTTAAGGAAATATTTTATGGAAAAAACCTTGCTTATCGTTGGCCTTGGCAACCCGGGCAAACAATACGAAAATACCCGCCACAATGCGGGCTTTATGGCTGTGGATAAATTAGCTGGCGAGCTTGGCGTAAATTGGGCCGCTTGGCAAGGCAACAAAGCGGAGTATGCTAAGGCAAAAATTGACGATGTTAATATCTTCCTTTTAAAGCCGCTTACTTTTATGAATTTATCTGGCGTGGCGGTTTCTGCTTTTGCTAATTTTTTTAAAATCCCAAAGCAAAATATTTTGATTATTTTTGACGATATGGCCTTGCCGCTAGGCAAAATAAGGCTGCGCAAAAACGGCTCGGCCGGCGGGCAAAACGGAATGAAGAATATTATTGAACAACTTGGCACACAGGATATTATGCGCCTACGCATTGGCATAGGCCCAAAGCCGGAGTTTTTTGACGGGCGGGACTTTGTGCTTGCGAAATTTTCTAAAGCGGACAAAGAGCTTTTAGACGCTGCGCTAGCTAGAGCAATAACCGCCGTAAAAGACATTGCCGCTACTACTTTTGACATCGCCGCCAACCACGCAAATCAGTAAAAAAGCGCGGCCTCAGTTATTTTTTTCAAAAACTGTTTTGCTAAAAATAACATAATAGGAAATCAATCCTGCTACTAAGCTTAACAAAAGTAAAGTTGCAATTAAATTCATACCCAAAATATCTAAAAACTGGCCTTCTATATAAGATATAGCCGCAAGCGAACTCCAAGATACTAAGGTAACGCAAGATCCTATTGTCGTTTTATCTTTTGACTCGGGGAAAATGCTTGGGATAAACATCAAAAGCAGCATATTGTAAACCCTATCGCTCATCGCAAAAAGAGCAATAAAAGTAATTGCAACCCAAAGAGGCAAACTGCCCCAAATAAACAAACCAAAAACAGCAATATTTGAGGCTACTGATAATACAAACAACTTCTTTTTGCCAATCTTCATCAGCATAGGCACTATAAAATTAATCACTGTTTCGCAAATGCCTATAACCATTAGCGGCGCAGCTATTTGCAATGTGGTCATATTGTATTTCTTAAAAAACCAAATTCCCAACATAGAATAAAAACCAAAATAACATATCCTATTGATAAACATAGCGCTAAAAAGGCTTTTAAACCATTTTGTGGACAATGCGCCGCTGTAGCGGGCAAAAATATTTTTTAAAGTAAAAGTTTCTTTATTTTGCGTATCATTTGGGGAAGATGAAACTAAAGTAAAACAAAATATAGTTAAAATTATACCAACGATTATAAAGGCTGCGCTCCACCCAAAATATTTGGAGCCATACAAAACTAACGGAACGCCTGCGGCTACCGCCATAGGCCGAGAAGCCGTTAAAACAACTATCATAGGCGTGTAAAACATTCTATCAATACTTTCATAGGCAAGCCACCACATAACAGTGCTTATAAGCCCTGCGCCCACGCCGAAAACAAAACGCAAAAATAGAGAAACCGCAAAGTTTGCGCATAGAGCAAAGGCTACTAAACTTAAAAACATTATTATTGCTGAGAATGCTAAAACATACGGGACTTTAAAACTTTTTACTATTTGCGGGCCAATAACTAGGCCCGAGACAATGCCAATAGTGCAAGAGCTTATCAACCAAAGTATTTTTTCCTGAGCAACATTAAAAAATGCTTGCAAAATGGCTACCATCGGCGACAAAGCGTGATCCACCGTGCTAAAAGCGAAAATTACTATAAAGGAAGATATAACAATCAACCAACCCTGCAAAATATTTGGCTTTATATTTTTGAGACTAGTGTTTTTTAAAAAGCTACTCGTCTTGGTAGGAAACATTGTCGTCGGACGGGGCGGCGGAATCTGCGTAGTAGCTATCCCCTTTAAACTTTTGCGGCTTTGTCCAAAGGCGTTTGGTTTTGGAATAATCCTCGGCCTTGGGGGCGTCCGTCCAGGGTTGGTTATATTCGTCAAAAGAATATGTGCTCTTTTCCGGCTTTACTTGAAAGATATAATTTGATTCTACAAGCGGCGGGGCGGCCCTGCGTTCTTGTTGGGCGGCAATGTCAACCTCGGCCTCTCTATCGGCCTCGGTTTCAAAAGGATCTACCGCGGCTGGGATATTGCCCGGGTTTTCAAGCGGTTGTTTTTCAAGCTCGGCATAAGTTTGGGCAAAAGTTTTACCAGTAGTTTTTTTTGGCTCGCCGCTTTGGCAAGCAACAAACGAAAGGGCAAAAAAAGCAAAAACTGCAAAAATAAAAAGTTTCTTCATTTTAAAAATCCTCTAAACACTCTTAAATTTTCACAAAGCTGCATAACATAGTATATTGGAAATTCTATAAAATTTTTTAGCAAGTTTCGCAATAACTCTTATAATAAAGTAGCGCAATTATTGTTTTGCTGTCGGCAATTTCCCCTTTTTCTATCATTTTATAAGCTTTTTTTAGGGGGATAATTTTTGTGTTTAAAAACTCGTCTTCATCAAAATTTGTTTTGCCGGGAACAAGCTGCTGGGCCAAATAAATGTGCAAAAATTCGTCAGAAAATGCGCTTGATGGCGCAAAAGTTATTAGCTTTGTAAACTTTTTGGCTCTGTATCCAGTTTCTTCAGCCAGCTCGGCTTTGGCAACGGCTAGCGGCGTTTGTCCTTTCTTTTTTTTGCCAGCCGGTATTTCCAAAAAAACGCTTTTTACGGGGTAGCGGTATTGCTCTACCAAAACAACGCTGTCGCCCAAAATCGGCAAAATTGCGCTTGCGCCCGGGTGGCCTATATAGGCGCGAGTAGCGGTTTTACCGTTGATAAGGCTTACAGTGTCCTCTTTAAAATCAATAACGCCGCTGTAAATTTTTTTGCTTTTGATTTTGCGCTCTACTAATTTACTATAATGTTTAGACATAGGGCCCCCAAAAAGAAGATTACCTATTAATTTTAACTTTTTATAAAACAAAATATGGCAGAATTTGTACATTTACATAATCATACG
>JAISHT010000019.1 GCA_031262415.1 Elusimicrobiota bacterium
AATTTTAATAGCCTCGGCCCAAACAGGGCAGGCTAGGGTGGTTGACATTAAAAATTTAATGAATGTTAAGACGCCAAGCGTCAGCGGCGCGCTAGAAGTGTTAGCAGGCCACAATTTAATAAAGCACGAAAGATACGGCCGTGTGCAACTAACAAAACAAGGGGCGCAAATTGCCGCTGAAGTAAAAAAGAAACACGCCACAATTGCGTTATTTCTAAAAGAAATAATAGGCGTTGCGACGGAAGTTGCCGATATTGACGCTTGCAAAATAGAACACGCAATAAGCAAAGAAACTTTTTTAAAATTAGCCAATTTCGTGGAAAATTTTAAAAACCGAACCTAAACCCAAAAATAATTGCAAAAAATAAACTTAAAAACAAAACCTAAAAATAAAAACTAGGCATTATATTTGCTATCAAATTCTTCGTCCGTCATAAAGAAATACAAAATGGCTTCAATAAGGGCGATAATAAAAGTTAAACCCGTCCAACAAAAAATAAAATAAACAACGCCCCAAGCTATTTTACCGGTGTAGAACTTATGCATACCTATTGCGCCGATAAATAAAGCTATAATACCGGCGGCAAGGCGGTCCTTAATTCTAATGGTTTTACCGTCTACGGTTATATAATGTTTAATTTCCATAATTTAGCAATCTCCTTTCTATTTTACTCTAAATCTATTCTAACAAAAAATTAACCTATTGACTTTAGTAAAATGAAGTGTTATCCTTATGCTAAGTAGTGAAATACACATCAATGGAGGAGACTTAAATGTCTACCAAGGCTTATCTCCAGTCTGTAATGGACGGAGTAAAGAAGAAAGATCCAGCGGAACAACTGTTCCACCAAGCAGTAGAGGAAGTACTTATTACACTTGAGCCCATCTTAGATGCCCAGCCCAAGTATATGCAAAATGCCATCGTTGAAAGAATGGTAGAACCAGAACGCGTTATTACCTTTAGGGTCCCATGGACGGACGATAAAGGCCAAATCCACATCAACCGCGGCTACAGAGTTCAATTCAATAGCGCAATCGGCCCATACAAAGGCGGTTTACGCTTCCACGAAACGGTTGCTTTAAGCACACTTAAATTTTTAGGTTTTGAACAAACTTTCAAAAACAGTCTTACCGGCTTGCCTATGGGCGGCGGAAAGGGCGGTAGCGATTTTGATACCAGAGGCAAAAGCGAAGCTGAAGTAATGCGCTATTGCCAAGCTTTTATGACTGAGCTTTACAGACATATTGGCGAAAATACCGATGTCCCCGCCGGCGATTTAGGTTTAGGCGGCCGTGAAATTGGTTATTTATTTGGTCAATACAAAAAAATCACTAACAGATATGTTGGCGTACTTACCGGCAAAGGTTTGGAATTTGGCGGCAGCTTAATTAGAACCGAAGCCACCGGCTACGGCGTAGTTTACTTCGCCGAAGAAATGATGAAACTCCGTGGCGACAGCCTTAAAGGCAAAACTTGCATCATCTCTGGCGCAGGCAATGTCGGTATCCACACTGCTGAAAAGCTTTTAGAACTTGGCGCGAAAGTAGTTGGTATGAGCGATTACTCCGGCGCAGTATACGACGAAGAAGGCTTGACTACAGAAAAAATTGCATACCTTAAAGACCTTATCTTTAACAAGAGAGGCTTGCTTACGGAATATGTCAAAAAATATACTGGCGCAAAACACTTGCCCGGTAAAAAATCTTGGTCAATTCCTTGCTACGCTGCCTTCCCGACTTCACGCGAAAACGAACTTGACGGCAACGACGCAAAAGAGCTGCTTAAAAATGGTTGCAAACTTGTCTGCGAAGGCGCAAATATGCCTTGCAGCCCAGAAGCCATTACAGCTTTCCAACAGGCTAAAATACTTTACGCTCCGGGCAAAGCTGCAAATGCCGGCGGCGTAGCGTGTTCCGGCCTTGAAATGACCCAAAACTCTATCCGCTTAAGCTGGACTAGGGAAGAAGTTGACGCCCATCTCCACAAAATTATGCAACACATTCACTCGTCTTGCGTAAATGCTTATAAAGAGTTTGGCACCGATGGCGATTACCTCTTAGGCGCAAATATTGCAGGCTTCAAAAAAGTTGCCGATGCAATGCTGGCGCAAGGTATTGTCTAGGTTAGAAGTAAGTTTTAAGAAACAAAACTTTATAATTAAAGTTAAAAACCCCCAGCCATAACAGCTGGGGGTTCTTGTTTTCTTTATTTATTATTTTTCATATACTGAAGCAGTCTATATCACCTGAAAACCAACCTGGTTGATTATCCACTGTAAAACCTAATTGAGGGCAAGTATTTTTATAGTCTTCTTTAAAATAGCAACAGATTTTATTACCAACGCTATTAAATGCAAAACCGTACAAATTATCTCCACCGCTTCTACGATAAACCAACACCCCTCCGTTAGTATAAAGCAAATATCTAAAATAATTTGTGTATATATTATTACTACCGCTTTTTTGGCCTGGCATCTCAATATCAAGGTCATCAAAATTTGTGGTATAATTTCCCGTTGCCAATCTATAACGTTCTTCCGCTGAACGGAGTGTTTGTATCATTTGCAAAGCCTCGCTCGCTCTGCTTTTTTCTACGGCTTTGTTGTATTGTGGCAGCGCAATAGCGGCAAGTATGCCGATAATTAATACAACTACTAATAGTTCTATTAATGTAAAACCTTTTTTACTTA
>JAISHT010000083.1 GCA_031262415.1 Elusimicrobiota bacterium
TGGGGACAACAACATACCTACAGCCCCCCAAAAACCGCAAAATACCCCCGTTTTGCCCCCCCAAAGCACTACACAGCTAGCAACGGCAACGACATTAATAAATCAAGGAGAAATTCCCCCCGCCGCCCAGTTTGTAGATACCGCCGCCGTGGAAAAACCAGCCACCCATTCAACAGAAACTGTAAACACCGCTCCAACGCCCCAAACACAAACTCAGCCCCAAACCCAGCCCGTGCAATTAAGAGTTGCAGCTAAAAAAATAATTCCCAATACTTTAAGCGAGGAAGAGGCTTTAGAAAAAATCAAAGTAAACCCCGTCTTCATAGAAGAAGAGGAAGCCGACCCTAACAATATGATAGTTATCCACGATGAAAGCGCCGCCAAGAAGCCCAAAACAAAAAAGAAAAGCCAGCCGAAATCAAAACCTGACCCGCTAAAGCAGGCCAGCCTTGTGGATATAGAAACGCTTGATATGCAAGGTTTTTTGGATATACGCTACGCCACTAGTGATAATTTCCTCGGCCAAAAATTATATGCTAAAGCCAAATGTTATTTGCGGCCCTCTGCCGCCGAGGCTCTGGTGCAAGCGGCAAAATACGCTCTTGAGGACGAAAACCCGTTTTATCTATGTATTAATGATTGCTACCGCCCGCTTTCCGTTCAAGAAAAAATGTGGCAAATAATGCCAAAGCCGGGTTTTGTCGCCAATCCTTCAAAGCGGCCATCAAACCACAACCGCGCAATGGCCGTTGATATAACCCCTTGCGACAAGCAAGGCCGGTCTCTTTTAATGCCGACGGAATTTGACGCCTTCTCCCCCCTTGCCGCCGCCCAAGCCAGCGACCCCTCCATTCCAGCCGAGGCCATAGTAAATAGAGAGAATTTGCAGCGTATAATGTTGCGTAGCGGATTTACCCCGCTTCGCACGGAATGGTGGCATTTTGATTACGGCAACCCCAAAGATTATAGCGTGCTTAATGTCCCGCTTTAGAATTAGAATTTAAAAAGAAAAACGGCCTGCCCCGGATAATAAAAGGGACAGGCCGTAAATTTTGTTTTAAGATTAAGCCTAAGGTTATTGCAAGTTGTTACACAGCGGTATCATTTAGAAAGTTAATAACTTCCATACCGGCTTTTGCGCCCATACCGGCGGCGGTTATGGCTTGATTATAAATTTTATCAGTGCAATCGCCGGCGACAAAAAGGCCCGCCACATTCGTCTTAGCAAAAGCATTATAAACAACATGGCCGCTGGGCTCAAGTTTAACGCTGGTAGTCTTTAAAAAGTCCGTTTGCGGCACTGTGCCTATAGCTACAAAAATGCCTTGCAGAGGGATTTTGCGCAATTCTTTTGTATTTGTATCTTCAACAATAAGCGTAGTTACGCCTGTTTCGTCGCCCTGTATTTCTTTGGGAGTAGCGGACAAAACAAATTCTATTTTTGGGTTAGCTTTTGCATGGTCAATAGTTATTTTATGCGCTCTAAAACTATCTCTTCTATGCACAATATAGACTTTACGGCAAAAGCGGGTTAAAAATATAGCTTCTTCAAATGCTTTGTTCCCCCCGCCCACAACGCAAACATCTTTGCCTTTGTAAAAAAATCCGTCGCAAGTGGCGCAGGTTGATACTCCTCTGCCTTTAAAAGCTTCTTCGCTTGGCAAGTTAAGCCATTTAGCTGTTGAGCCTGTAGCCACTACAATAGCGCTAGCTTCGTATATTTTACCCGAAGCCGTATGCACGATAAACGGGCGGGCGGAGTCTTCTATTTTTACGACTATTTCTTGCGCAAATTCAACGCCTAAGGCAACGGTTTGCTTATGTATTTTATCCATAAGTTCAAAACCGGAAATTGGCCCCGGCACGCCGGGGTAATTTTCAACATCATTTGTTTTTATAAGCTGGCCGCCGTGAGAAACGCCGCCCAAAACTAGGGTTTTAAAGCCCGCTCTTATTGTGTAAATTGCGGCGGTGCAGCCTGCCGGGCCTGAGCCTATTATCAAAACATCTGTTTTTATCTTATTAAGCATTTTAAAACTCCTTTATCATTATTTCAAAAAGTTCGCTTGGCATACCAACAACATTGGTATAAGAGCCTTTTACCTTCTCAATAAACATATCGCCCTTATCTTGCATAGCATAGGCGCCGGCTTTATCCATATGCTTACCAGCAAGTTCCAAAAGCTCGCTTTTACTTAGCCGTCTAGCTTTACATTTTGTAATATCGTGGCCTTGCAAAATTTTGTTTTGACTAACGCACACTAAAGCCAATGCGCTGTAAACGCTTTGCCAGGAGCCGTTTTCTTTACTTAGCATTTTTAATGCGTCTTTTTTATTTTTCGGCTTGCCAAGTATTTCCCCCTTGCAGTATACAAGGGTATCGCCGCCTATAACAACGGCATTTGGATATTTTAACGCAACTGAAAAAGCTTTTTTTAGAGCCAATTCCCGCACTATGGCGTGCGGGCGAGCTTTTGACGAGGTTTCCTCAATATTTGTTGGGATAATATCAAATTTATAGCCAAGGCTTTTAAGTATCGCTTGACGGCGGGGCGAGCAAGACGCTAAAATAAGCCGCATATTATTTTTTTATCAAATAGCTTACTAGGAAGTAAGATATTATTAAGCCCAAAATGCCGCAAAGGTTAATATTGAAGGAAAGCGCATGGACGCCAATATCAAAAACCCTTACCAAGCTGCCCGCTAAATCAGACGGGAGAAAAGAAACCATAAGTTTCTCAAACCCATAACCTATTAAAGCGGCTAAAATAAAGAAAATAACAACAAAAATTACGCTGCGTAAACCTTTCATAAACACCTCTTTTTATAATAAATACAGTTAAAGTATATCACTTTTATGCTTTGAATTGCCAGAGCGGGGCGCGGTTAAGTTTTCTATCGCTTTAGCGGACAGAGTTGCGGCTTCAAGCGGATCGGGCAAGTGAGAATTTGCAAAACTATTAGACATATTTTTTATAGCCTGCGGGCTAGTGAGCAAAGTCTTTATAGTTTCTTCTAAATTTGCGCTTAGATTTTCGTCTTCTTTAACTATTATTGCGCAGCCTTTATCGGCAAGTATCTTTGCATTATAATATTGATGATTATCCGCCGCAAAAGGATATGGCACCAAAAGCGACGGTTTTTGCAAGCTAATAATTTCCGCCATAGAACTGGCGCCGCTACGGGCGACAATAAGCTGAGCCGCTTTCATAAGAGAGTAAATATCGTCTGCATAGGCAATAACTTCAACGCCTTTAACCTCGCCGTAAAGCGTTTTTATTTCATCAAAATCTCTATTGCCGGTTATATGCAAAAAGTGCAAGCGATTTGTTTTTTGCAAAAGATTTAAAGCAGTTTTAGCGGCCGAAAAATTAAGATTTCTTGCGCCTTGGCTGCCGCCAAAAATAAGAATATTTATTGAAAAATCAGTAGCAAATTGCCAGTAATTGCGTTCTTCCTCCGATTCTTTTATATTAAATTCTTCCCGCACCGGCGTGCCGACAAGCAAACTGTTTTTTACTTTATCCTGCGTCGGTAAACCCAGCAAAAACAAATCAACAAACTTTGCCGATATTTTATTTGCAAAACCTATTTTGGAATTAGAATCATGCACCACAGTTTTAACGCCCATATAATGCGCAGCAAAAATTAACGGGAAAGAAATATACCCGCCCATACCAATGCAAACCTTCGGTTTATAAGCCTTAATTAACTTGCGCATTTGCCAAAGACATTTTGCAAGTTTAAAACCAAAACTAGTCCATTTAAAAATATTTTTACCGCGCGGCATTTGCGTAAAAGAAATTTCTTGATAGTTCATATCCGAAGCCGCAAGAATTTCAGACGAGCGACCGCCTTTTTTAACTATAAATACAACATCGTGTCCACGCTCAATAAGTTTTTTGCCAAGCGCATAGCCCGGGTAAAAATGCCCGCCAGTGCCGCCGGCCGCTATTATATATACATTTTCCATAAATAAACCTTAAATCTATTTTATAAATATTTTAAAAACATTTTAAAAACTTATTTGATTTTTACAGCGTCGCCTTGAGCCTCAACGGCGGCTAAATTAAGCAAAATACCCACCATCGCAAGCGTTATAATTACCGACGAGCCGCCGTAAGAAAAGAACGGCAGCGGCAAACCTTTTGTGGGGAGCAGCCCAACGGCAACGCACATATTAACAAAAGCCTGCAGAGTTAAACAAAGCGTTATGCCCGCCATCAAATAAGCGTTAAAATTGCTTTTGGCCGAGCGGGCTAAAGTTATACCGCGCGCCAGTAAAAATATAAAGGCAAGTATTATCAAAAATGCGCCAAGCATACCAATTTCCTCGCACATAATGGCAAAAATAAAATCTGTATGAGCGGCGGGTAAATATTCAAGTTTTAAATCCGACGCGCCCAGCCCCTTGCCAAACCAGCCGCCCGAGCCTATTGCGTAAAAAGAATGCACTAGCTGGTAGCCAACGCTGCCGGCGGATTGCTCTGGAGACATAAAAGAAGTAAGCCTTTTTATTCTGTATGGGTGCCTGTAAAATTCTATTAAAAGCACGGGTATCATAGCCAAAACGAGGTAAAACAGTTTGCGTATTTTTGCGCCGGCAATAAAAAATATAGCAAGCGAAACAACAACCATAAGCGCCGGTATACCCAAATCTTTACCCGCCACAATTAAACCTATTGTTATAAGACTGTATAAAATTGGCGTAAGGACACGCACAGAATCCATATCAGCCTCGCTCTTTTTGCTTAAAAAAGAGGCTAGGTAAATTATCAAAACCATTTTAGCAATTTCAGACGGCTGAACATTAAAAAAACCTAAATTAATCCAGCGATGCACATTAGCCGCCTCGGGCAAACACAAAACCCAAATTAGCAAAATCCAAGTTATAAACAGCAGCCAAACAGGCTTTATCATTTTTTGGATTTTAGTATAAGTTTGCGCTAAAAAAAGCATTATTATAATGCCCAAAACATCAAAAATAATTTGGCGTTTGAAATAGGCCAAAGAATCAAATGCGCTTGAAGAATAAGTAAAAACAAGCCCCGCCAAAACGAGCATCGTCGTCAAGGCGATAAGGGTTTTATCAAGCGGCATAAATAGCGACTTTTCTTTCCCTATTTTCTTGCGGCGTTTTAACGGGCCTTTTTCTACAAATACTTTGTTCATATTTAATTAATTTTGAGCGACGCTAAAGCAAGCAGCATAAGCACAATGCCCACTATCCAAAAACGCACTATTACTTTTGGCTCTGCAATGCCTTTAAGTTCAAAATGATGATGAAGCGGCGCCATTTTAAAAAATCTTTTGCCCTTAGTCGCGCGGAAATAACCCATCTGAATAATTACAGATAATGTTTCTATCAAAAAAATACCACCGGCAACTGGCAAAATTAATTCCTGCTTAACGCATATTGCCGAGGTGGCAATAACTCCGCCCAAAAATAGCGAGCTTGTATCCCCCATAAAAACTTGCGCAGGATATGCGTTATACCACAAAAATCCCATACATGCGCCGATAAGCGCAGCCAAAAATACGGCAATTTCGCCCGCTCCGTTTACATAAATTATTTTTAGATATTCCGAAAATACCATATTGCCAGCCAAATATGCAAAAAGCGCATAAGCGGCTGCGCAAAAAATTATACTGCCTGAGGCCAGCCCGTCAAGGCCGTCTGTAAGGTTTGTAGCATTAGAGGAGCCTATTATCATAAGCATAGCCACTATGAAATAAAATACGCCGATATTTATAATAAATTTACTGCTTAAATAAGGTATGCTTAGCGCAGTTGTAAAATCCCCATTTGGCGGATATGCGCCAAGGTAGCCGACGACGATAAAAGCCGTAAAAAGCTGCGCGGTAAGTTTTAAGCGGCTTGACGCGCCGGCGGGGTTTTTACGAACAAGTTTTATATAATCGTCGTAAATACCAATTAAAGAAAGCATTGCAGACACAAAAACAAGCAACCAGATAAAGCGATTATCTAACCTTGCCCAAAGCAAAACGGAAACTAGTAAACTTATTATGATTATAACGCCGCCCATCGTCGGCGTGCCGCTTTTTACTAAATGGCTTTGCGGGCCATCTGTGCGCTCAACTTGCCCAATTTTTAAAGCTCTTAATTTTGCAATTATTTTAGGGCCGATAATAAGCGCAATTATTAGAGCGGTTAAAACCGCCCCGCCCGCTCGGAAAGTTATGTAATTAAAAATATTAAATATTGATACATCATCTTTAAAATAGGACAAATAATAAAGCATTTTAAAACTCCTTGTTATTTTTTATATGTTTTTATAAATTCTTATAAATATCTTCAAAATTTAAAGCGCGCGAGGCTTTTATTAGCACCGTGCCGCCTTCCTTGGCGGCGGCTTTAATATCCGCAAGCAAATCGTTTTTATCTAAGGCATATGTTACCATTACGCTACTATCTTTGGCTAAAATATCGTAGGCGGGGCGCATTTCCTCGCCCGCTAAAAAAACCGTCTTTATGCCGTGAGATATAATTGAACGGGCCAAGTCCTCGTGATATTTTTTTGAATATTTTCCAAGCTCTCGCATATCGCCAAGCACCGCCGTGTGCGGCGGCGAGTTTTTAACTAAAAAATCTAGCGCATTTTCCATAGAAGCGGGGTTGGCGTTATAATAATCCAAAATAAATTTTGTTTTGCCTTTTTGATGTTCTTCAAGACGCATTGGCATAGGCGTGTAGGTAGAAAGCCCCCTCTCAAGCTGGTCTTTATAAAGGCCTAGGGCTATGGCGGCGGCGCAGGCGGCGGCGGCGTTTAATTTATTGTGTCGCTCTAGTTTAAGCGGGAAGCTAAATTTAGCCCCTTTATAGGTAAAGGCGAAATTATCCCCCCCATCATCTATCTTTAAATCCATACCGTCGCCAAAACCAAAGCTAATTGCCTTGCCACGGTAAGCGGTTTTTAAACGGCGAAGCAAAATATCGTCGCCATTATAAACCAAAAAGCCGGAGGTGTTTAGCCACTTTATAATTTCAGTTTTAGTTTGATAAATTGTTTCCATATCGCCAAAAAACTCCAAGTGCGCAGGCGAGATATTTGTAATAACAGCAACATCTGGCCGAACTAGCGAGGCGATTTCGTCAATATCCCCTTTGTGCGATGCGCCAAGCTCAAAAACGCCAAAGACATCTTTTGAAGTAATTTCCAGTAGAGAAAGCGGCAAGCCTATTTGATTATTAAAATTGCCTGCGCTGGCGCAAGTTTTGGCGGCGGCCGAAGTAAGCGACATAAGCATTTGCTTTGTAGTGCTTTTGCCGTTAGAGCCTGTTATGGCGGCTATTTTTATTGCGCTGTTTTGGCGGTGGTATAAAGCCAAGGCCTGCAAGGCTTTAAGAGTATCTTTTACTTCAATAAAACTTATGTTTTGGTTTTGCGCTAGATTAGCGCGGCCAATTTCGCAAATAATTAAAACTGCGCCTTTTTTTATGGCTTCATCTATAAAATCGTGGCCGTCAAGGCGGGCGCCTTTTATAACCCAATAAGCGTCGCCCGTCTGCAAGGTTCTTGTGTCAATTGTTAATTTTTTAAAAATAGCTTTTGGCGTTTTTGATATTAATTTGCCTTCAATAATTTTTGCCAAAGACTCGTAAGTGATATTAAGGTGCATAACTCTCCTGATTAATTCTCCTAATTAAATTTTCTGGTCCGGAGGTACGGAATATAAATTTAAAAATTTATTGCCGATTTCAGAAAATATTGCCGCTGAAACCGTGCCAAATAGAGCCCTTTCAGGCTCGTCAAGCACAACAAGTATTGTAAATTTTGGCTTATCCACCGGCACAAAACCGCAAAAAGAAGCAATGTGCGAAGTGTGCGAATATTTGCCGTCTTGCGAGTATTTTTCCGTCGTGCCTGTTTTACCGGCTACAGAATAGCCTTTTATTTTGGCAGGCTTACCTGTGCCCTTTTCCACAACATTAGTTAAAAGTTCTTTTAAAATTTCCGTAGTGTTTACATCAAGCACACGTCTTATTTTTATTGGTTTAGATAAATTCTTTTCCTCGCCATTAGTAAATTTTACTTTATCAACTAAATGCGCCTGCATAAGCGTGCCGCCGTTAGCTATTGCCGAATACGCCCCAATAAGCTGCGCGCCCGTTACGGATACCGTGTATCCATATCCCGCTTTGGCAGTGTCAATTGGCTTCCAACGAGGGTGGTCTCTTAAAATGCCGCCGGTCTCGCCCAAAAAAGCGACATTGCTGCGCACGCCAAAACCGAATTTTTTGATATAAGAATACATTGTCTTTGCTCCTAAAGCGTGCGCTATTTTTGCCGCCCCGATATTTGAAGATACTTCCAAAATTTCGCTAACCGATAATCTCTCTTTTTCTTGGTGATCTCGTATAGTTATGCCGTCAACTTTCCATTTATTATCTTCCATGCTGTAGGTATCATTTTTCTTTATTGCGCCAGAATCCAAAGCGGCGGCAACGGCAATAGTTTTAAAAGTTGAGCCCGGCTCGTATGAAAATTGAAATGGCAAACTTCTGCCGTCTAAAGCGGGGTAGGAGGCCGCCGCCAAAATATAGCCGGTACTCGGGTCTTGCACTATGGCAAATGCGCTTTTTACTTTATATTGCTGCGCATATTTTTTTAAAGTGCTTTCGGCGTAGTATTGGCCCAAGGCGTCAATTGTTAAATAAACATCGGCCACTTGCGGGGTTTCAACTTGGCTTTTATCATAAATAATGCCCCCCCGCCTTGCACGCTTAACACGTTTGGAGTGGGTTTCGTCGGAAAGCTCCTTATTAAACATAAGTTCAACCCCAGATAACCCCCTGTTGCGGGAATTGGTGGCCCCTATAATATCTTGCGCAATACCGTCAAAGGGATAAATTCTTGTATGCTCGGGCTCTACCTCAACGCCGCGCAAATGTTTTGCTTTTATATCGGCTTCAAGGTCTTCATATTCCAGCGGGGTTACATTTTTTTTGACATAAAAGAAATTTTTCTTCTCCCGCCAAAGTTTTTGTAAATCCGCATTTTTCAAATTTAAATTAGCGACTAGGGAGCCAAAAAGAGCTTCCCGATTGTTTACATTTTTTTTGCTTAAAGCTACAGCGTAAGTGCGTAGACTTTCGGCCAAAACAATGCCGCTATGATCCATAATTTTACCACGTACAGTATCAACCGCCGTTTGCGTATATACACGCCGCTCGGCCTTTCCTGCGAGCTCGTCGTGGCGAAATGTTTGCAAATAAAACAACCGCCCCGCTATAACGATAGCAGGCAAAAAACAGAGAAAACCGCAAAGTTTTATTCTATCTCTTGGAGTCATTAATTTCCTCAATAACAATAATATTTTGCGGCGGAGTAAGCAACAGCCCTTTTTCCACGGCGGCTTCCATTATTTTAGCGGGCGATTTATAAATGCCTATTTTATAGCGTAAATATTGATTGCGGGCTTCTTTAAACGCCAAGTCTTCCATAAGCATAGCGACTTGATGGCCCGTCTTTTCTTTTTGCACCCGCTCCATAGAAAGAAGCAGCAAAAAAATGCCTATGGCTAAAATTAAATAAAGCGTCCTCATTTAAGCCTCTCAATAACACGCAGTTTTGCGCTTCTAGCGCGGGGATTTTGTTTGATTTCTTCAAAAGTAGGCTCAATAACTTTTTTATTTACAAGCTGCCAATTGCCGCTTTGCGTAAGTTCTTTAAGGCCGTATTTTATTATTCTATCTTCGGTTGAGTGGAAGGTTAAAAAAGCCGCTCGTCCGCCTGCCAAAATGATATTAGGCAAAATTTTTGGGGCGGCCTCAACGGTGTTAAGCTCGTCGTTAACGGCTATTCTTAATGCCTGAAAAGTTTTTGTAGCGGGGTGAGTTTTGCCTTGCCTAGGAAGAACGCTTTCAATAATTTTTGCCAGCTGAAAAGTGCTTTCAATACGCCCGTTTGCTCTGGCTTGAAAAATTGCCAAAGCTATTTTAGAAGCGGCCCGCTCCTCGCCGTATTTAAGCAAAATTTCTTCTATTTTTGAAACAGGCCAAGCGTTTACAATATCGTCCGCCGTTATGCCTTTAGCATTATCAAAACGCATATCAAGCGGGCCGTCGTTTAAAAAACTAAAACCACGCGCGCCGTCGTCAAGCTGATAAGAGCTTAAACCCAAATCAAATAATGCGCCCTGCACTCCCATAATGCCAAGACTTGCCAAAGCCTCGCCCGCTTGCAAATAGCTTAAATTAAAAGTTTTTAACCTAGCGTCGTTTACTTTAGCCTCTGCCATAGAAATGGCGTTTTTATCTTTATCTAAACCTATTATAATGCCACCAGCAGATAGCTGGCGGGTAAAATAAGCCGTATGTCCGCCAAGGCCTAAAGTAGCGTCAAGATAGACGGCGCTTGGCTTTGTTATTAAAAGTTTTGTTATTTCGGCTGCGAGTATTGGGCTGTGGCTCCACTGCTTTTGGCTGGGGTTTTGCATATTAGCTTGCTCCATATTAACCTTGCCCCCGCTTTTCTTGTTTTGCGGTATTAATCAAATCGGCATACCAAGCGTGCTCAAGCGCGCTTAAAGTATTAAAAGGCATACCATAAGCCCTATACATTGCCCTAGTAACTGGCATACCGTCTTTTAAGTTTTTGGAAAATTGATAAAACTCGTCTTTACTTTTTGTTTTTAAGAGATAATTTATAACGCTGTAAGCCTGCACATACCAAAGCAAAACATCGTCTTGTTGATATGATTTTAGATTTTCGGCATTGACAAATTCGTCAAAAGCTATATATTCGCCGCTTAAAAAAGTGTTAAGGCCGTGATTAATCCATGTCCTTTGCTCGGGCGTTTGGGCGTTAACTTGCATATAAGTTGCATAACCCTCGCTAAGCCAAAGCGGGGTTATAGTGGGCTTAAAAAAACCGTCATAATAAATGTGGGAAAGTTCGTGCACAAAATTAGAGTTAAATTCATTATTTTCCATAATATAAATTGACTGCTCTTCAATATTTGTAGTGGCTATAGACCAAGGCGGCCTAGAGGTAAAACCTGTATATTTTTCTTTAGTTCTAAAAAGCATTAAAAATATTCTTTCAAATTTAGAGAAAAGCGAAAACGGGATAATGTCTAAAACAAAATTACCGTGGATATTATCAAGCAATGTTTTAAGCTCTGGCGTTACTTGAACTTGCTCCCTATGCACAAGGTAATTATTTGTTAAAGAAGCAAAAAAGCCGGGCGGCGGATCCAGTTCTGTAGAGCGAGTTGTCCTAGAAAAAAGCCGCTTTAAATTGTTTTCATTTTCAATAGCGCTGGGCCGGTGTCCGCTGGCGGAACCTTCCTCGTGCTCAGATACTTGCATACCGTGAAATTCCGCCCCCTCGCTGCCTTGGAAAATTTCACGCTCTATCTCTTCTGGCGGCGGGGCATTCTCTTTACCTTGCGACGATGA
>JAISHT010000084.1 GCA_031262415.1 Elusimicrobiota bacterium
CAATATATTTAAATGTAAAAAAAACAGCTTTCTACCACAAGGGTCAAAAGACCTATTTTAAGTATAGGTCTTTTATTATGTCCACTACCCGTGGGCGATTTTTTCGTCAGGGTCTATGCTTAATGTATTTGCGCCAGTAATATTGCCGCCGCTTTCAGCGGCTATTTTACTGCCAGAATTTTCGCCATCAGCACCACCTGCGTCAGCTCCACCCTCATTACTTGCAACGCCGCCTTTTGCTTTGGCTGCCGCTTCTTCCTGCTCTCTAAACACGCTAATTAACTGCTGTGTATAGGCAAAAAAGTTGTAGAAAGGGTTATCGTGGCGGCTTATTTGCAAGGCTTCAACTTCAACATAAAAAATTGTTTTTTTGGAAACGGCAAACAAAGTTATTTTAGCTGGCTCAGAGGGTAGTTTTAAAGTATCAGCCTGCATCATCTCGCCGCTTAATTTTGCGGCCTCGCCAAGTAGTTTTGCCGTTAAATCCCGCGCTTTTTGGCTGCCGCCGCCCAAAAAGCCGCCAATGCCGCTTTTGCTATTATTTTCAAAATACATACTGGCGTCGCCCAAGACGGAGCCGGCTATTAAAATGTTTTTAGCTTGGCCGTTATGGTCCTTCATACAAAATTCCGTGCCGGCAATCAAAATTTCATCTTTACCCACAGCCTGCAAGCCGTGTTTATTTTCAAGATTACTAACATCTAACCAAAATGCTCTCATATTGTTATAGGCTTCGCTCATAATGCACCTCGCTTTGTAAAATATTTTTATTTCGTATTAAAATCTACTCAAAATCTATACCAGCTTTTTCTGCCTGAATGTGTTGCAAACTTCTCTTTATTTTATAAAGTTTTCCGTCTTTTATAAACCTTAAATCCTTTACAAATAGGGTTTAATTGTTTTAAAAATTCTACCCGCCACTATTTTATGACCCGCCGCATTTGGGTGTATGGTATCAGCCTTTAGCGAGCTTTTGTTAAGTATCCCCTCCATAATAGCGGGGACAAATAAGGCCTCTTTATCTTTAGCTATTTGCTTCATCATTTTTTTATAGGGTTTTAGCGTAAAGTTTCCGCCCGTTTCAACCAAAACGGCAATTGCGCCTTGTTTTTGCGCATACTCAACCATATCAAGCAGGCTTTTTTCGGTTTCCGCTAGCGGCCGCCGCTTAAGGAAATCATTGCCGGAAAATTCTATCAAAACCATATAAGGCTTATAGGGTTTTATGCTTTCAATGCGATTAAGGCCTTGGGCCGCCGTTTCGCCAGATACGCCTAAATTTATAACTTGCCGCCCCGTAAGTTTGGCAAGCAATGCTGGGTAAGCCTCCTGCTTACTAACGCCGTAGCCGGCGGTTATACTATCGCCAAAAGCAACAATAACCCGCCCGCTATTGCCATAGTTTAGCGGTTTAGCTTTGCAGCCTGCGCTAATTATTGCGGCGGATATTAGGCCAATTAAAAAGCTACAAGTTAAAAATCTTTTCATAAATTAATTATAGCATTGTAATTTGGTCTAATTATCAATAAAAAATTTGCTAAAATTTTAAATATGAAACATAAAGCTATAGTAGTTGGTTTAGGAAATACCGGTAAATATACCGTGGCAGCTCTCAAAGAAAGTAATGATTTTGAGTGCGTAGGCATTATCAGGCGCAAGGCATCGCCTGAAATGTTTGAAGGCGTAAAACAATATGAAAGCCTTTCACAACTCCCAGTAAAACCCGATATTGCCATTTTGTGCCTTCCCTCCAAACAAATGCCGGAGGCTGCAAAATACTATTTAGAGCAAGGCGTAAATGTGGTTGATAGCTTTGATATACACGATAAAGTAGCCCAAACCGTCCAAATGCTTGACGCTGTTGCAAAAGAAAATAAAAAAGCCGCAGTAATTTCCGCCGGGTGGGACCCGGGCTCCGATAGTATGCTTAGAGCCGTCTTCCAAGCCTTGGCTCCAAAAGCAAAAATTTATACAAGTTTTGGGCCGGGTATGTCTATGGGCCATAGCGTTGTAGCCCGCTCAATTAAAGGCGTAAAAGACGCAATTTCTATGACTTTGCATCTAGGTATGGGCAAGCACAAAAGGCATGTGTATGTTATACTTGACGGCACTTTGCCTGAGTCCGAAGTCTACAAACTTATGAAGGCTGATAATTACTTTGCCCACGATGAATTAATTGTAGAAACCGTGCAGGATTTAGCCCCCTATAAAACCCCAAGCCACGGCGGATTAATAGAAATGGAAGAAGGCGAGACTAAAGCCAAATTCCAAATGACGGTTAATAACCCAAGGGCAACGGCTTACTTTATGGTTTCTTGCGCGCGGGCGGCCCTGCGTATGCCTGCGGGCGCTTATACTACTATTGATTTGCCTTTAGTCAACCTGCTTGAAGGCGAAAGAATAGATAATATTAAAAAATATGTATAGACTTTTGTTTTAGCTCAAAGCACATTTCGGACTTATCTTGAAACTATATTGCCCCCTTATATCAAGGGGGCAATTTTTATATCTACAAATTTAAAGCAAAGCCAATTATTCACACTATTAATTTGGATTGATTAATAAACTACGGTGTAGCAGGATACCCCATTCTATCGCAGTAGTTTTTATATATTGGATTTGAGTTCATAGACGATGTACGGCATGAAAATTGACCTTTGCGCATATCAAAATATACTTGAGGCTGAAACTCTGTAGTAGCCGTCATTGAACGAGTAGCAACAGAGCTAGTAACCCCGACACTAAAGTTTTTACATCTATATCTAAATAGCCAGCCGTCTCCAGAGGTATTCAAATTAACACAACTATCTGGCAACCCTATAGTAACATCATCTAAATTAGCAGGAGCGCTATTTGTCCCATGGATAAGTTGATATTCTATATACGCAGTATCCAATGCCTTCATAGCCACCTCAATTTCTTTCATTCTGCTATTAAACACAGCTTTTCTATATTGCGGAAGCGCAATAGCGGCGAGTATGCCGATTATTAATACAACTACTAATAGTTCTATTAATGTAAAACCCTTCTTTTTATTTACTACATTATTTCTTTTTGTTCGTCTTCGCATTGCTACGACGCAATAATTTTCTTCTTTCATTTTCTAGCCTCCAGGTTTTTAAATGCCCTTTAATTAGGCATAAACAACCTATACTTAATTTTACCATAATACCCCCCCCCCATTGTCAAGCATTATTTAAAATACCGTCTGAGATTATCCTCGCGCAAATAAACACAATTCTTGTGTTTTTTATGTTTTCGCAATTTACCGTTGCGGTATTTCACTGTGTTTTTTGCGTTTTATAGAAAGCATAAAAACCCCCTAACAATGTATGGTAAAAAAAGGCTAAAGAAATGTTATACTTATGTTAAGGATAAGGAGGATTGTTATGCCTAAAATAGAAGTTGATGAAATGCGCTGTAAAGGTTGCAAACTTTGCACAAAAGCCTGCCCTAAGCAGTGTATAGAAATGTCGGACACTTTCAGCAAGACGGGCTATTACCCCGCCAAACTGGCCAAACAAGATTGTTGCATCGGGTGCGCTATGTGCTACACAGTTTGCCCTGATCTAGCTATCACAGTATATAAATAAAGAGGTTATTAAATATGTCAGAAAAAGTTTTAATGAAAGGCAACGAAGCCTTGGCGGAAGGCGCAATAAGAGCCGGTTGTAGGTTCTTTGCGGGCTACCCTATAACGCCGCAAAACGAAGTGCCGGAATATATGTCCTGGCGGCAGGAAGAAGTCGGCGGAGCGTTCGTGCAAGCTGAAAGCGAAATCGCCGCTGTTAATATGTTATACGGAGCGGCCGCAACTGGCACACGCTCTATGACCTCTTCGTCAAGCCCGGGTATCAGCTTGAAGCAAGAAGGTATTTCTTATTTGGCCGGCGCAGATATGCCCTGCCTAATCGCTAATATTATGAGAGGCGGCCCCGGCCTAGGCAATATCGCCGGCGCTCAAGGCGATTATATACAAGCAACCCGTGGCGGAGGTAATGGCGATTATAGATTAATTGTTCTTGCCCCATTTAGCGTGCACGAGCTTGCAAACTTCCCCAAAAAAGCTTTTGAACTTGCCGAAAAATATCGTATGCCAGCTATGATACTTGCAGACGGTATCTTGGGCCAAATGATGGAAGGTATGTCTTTTGATTTTGACCCCGTTGAACCCGCTGCTCTTAAACCAGCATGCTGGTCCATTGGCGGCGCAAGGGCGGAAGGCAAAAAACGCAATATGGTTTACTCTTACGCTTTGGGCGAGGGCGAACTTGAAAAAATGGTTTTAAAACGCGCAGATAAATACGCCCTAATTGAAAGGGACGAAGTTATCTACGAAGAGCGTTTTACCGAAGACGCTGAAATTTTAGTAGTGGCTTACGGCATCTCTGCAAGGGCAAGTATTGAAGCTATCAATATCGCCCGAAAAAAAGGTATAAAAGTTGGATTACTACGCCCTATAACCTTGTGGCCATTCCCAACAAAAAGGATTAAAGAGCTTTCTTCAAAGGTTAAATGTATATTATGCCCTGAAATGAGCCTTGGCCAAATGATTGTAGATGTTAAATTGGCCGTTGATGGCAAAGTGCCCGTGTATTTACACGCACGCCCGGGCGCATTCTTCCCCGTAGCGGAAGATATTGCCGTTGCCATAGAATCTGCTTTAACAGGTAAAAAAGAACAACTTTTTGACCTTGAATCTTTAGCAGATAAAGCGACGCTTGGCTGCCATCAACCTGAAAATAAGCCCAGCAAGGAGGGCGCCTTACTATGAACCCCATAACGCATAAACCTAAATCTTTAGTGGATATTTCAACCCATTATTGCCCCGGCTGCGGACACAGCGTAGTGCATCGCTTAATCGGCGAAGTTATTGACGAGCTAGGCATACAAAACAGGACGGTTATAGTCGCCCCGGTTGGCTGCGCAGTTTTTGCAGATAAATATTTTGATTGCGATTCTATCCAAGGCCCGCACGGCCGCGGCCCGGCAATTGCAACCGGTATTAAAAGAGCAAAACCTGATAGCATTGTCTTCTCCTATCAAGGCGATGGCGATTTGGCCTCTATAGGTATGGCTGAAATTATTCACGCCGCCGCCCGTGGCGAGAAGATTACTGTAATCTTCATCAATAATGCTATTTACGGTATGACAGGCGGACAAATGGCCCCTACAACTTTAGTCGGCCAGCCTGCCACAACCTGCCCCAAAGGCAGAAACCCGGACTTGCAGGGCTATCCTATTAATGTATCTGAAATGCTATCTCAGCTAAAAAGCCCTAAATATATTGAAAGGGTTTCCGTTGACAGCGCGCCAAATGTAATTAAGGCTAAAAAAGCTATTAAAAAAGCTTTCCAAAACCAAGTTGATAATGTTGGCTTCTCTTTTGTTGAAGTGCTTTCTATTTGCCCGACAAACTGGGGCGTAGAACCTATTAAAGCGCTGGACTTTTTAAGAGAAAAAATGATGCCGCAATATCCCCTTGGCGTCTTTAAAGACGAAGGTAAAACACAGGAGGGCAAATAATATGTATCAAGGCGTTAGAATATCAGGTTTCGGCGGGCAGGGCGTAGTTTCCGCCGGCGTATTGCTTGCCCAAGCTGGCCTTGTAGAAGGTAAAGCTGTTAGCTGGTATCCATCTTACGGGCCAGAAATGCGCGGCGGGACGGCGAACTGCTCGGTAGTTATTACTGATACCGAAGTTGCTACCCCCGTTGTAGCTTTGCCCGATACCGCTATTATTATGAACGAACCTTCCTTGCCAAAATTTGAACCTTTGGTAAAAAAAGGCGGGTTGCTTATCATAAACTCATCTCTGGTAAAAACCAAAGCGACAAGAACGGATATTAAAGTAGTCTATGTGCCTTGCAGCGAAATTGCTGAAAAGGTTGGCTCTTTAAAAACCGCAAACTTAGTTGCTCTTGGCACTTTTGCAGGGTTGACGGGCGCAATATCCATTGACGCTATTGCTAGCGCGATGAAGAAAGTCTTCAAACGGGCCAAGCCCGAGGCTTTGGCTCTTAACCGCAAAGCCCTTGAAGAAGGCGCAAAAATAAAATAACAAGAGTTTGAAAGGGCCCCTTAATTGGGGCCCTTTTTTAAATGGCAAGAATTTTTGTTTGTTGAAATTTTGTTGAAATTAAGAAGAGAAAGGGGAATATATGTTTTTATCAATAATATCATCGCTTTGCATTTGTATGCTTTGTATTTTGATTTTTTTAAGAGTTTTGGGCAAAACGCAAGTTTCGCATTTAACGCCGCTTGATACTATAAATGCTTTTGTTATAGGCGCTATGGTAAGCGGCGTGATATACGACCAGCAATTAAGCGTTTGGTATTTCGTTTTTGCTATAGCTGTTTGGGCTGCGCTTAATTTTGCTGTAAGGGCAATTTCCCGCTATAATATTATCAGCAAATTTATGTTTGGCACTACGGAATATTTAGTAAAAGACGGCGTGCTTGACTTAAAAAAAATGAAGGAAAATAATATTGACGCCGAAATTTTAAAATCTCTGCTACGGGGTAAAGATATTTTTTATTTATCTGATGTTGACGATGTTATTTTGGAAACTGATGGCAGCATATCGGCCACGACACGCAAAAATATCCACGATTCTTTCCTTTTAATAGACAATGGCGAAATTATACCCGACGCTTTAAAAAATGCAAATAAGGACGAAACTTGGCTGCTTGCTAAAATAAATAAATTTGGTTTTAAAGAAGTTAAAGATTTGTATTGCTTTGAATTTACGCCAAAGAGAGGTTATTTTTTGGAAGACATTAACGGCAATGTTATGCTACGTGTTGACGACGACGCCAACCCAAATTAAAGCCAGTAATTCTTCTTTTTTGCTATTATATAATTGATGTAAAGTTGCGCAATATGTATATATATAATACAATTATCTTAATAAAAGGAGTTTGTTATGTTATTAAATAATGAACAAAACAATGCTACAAAGAGGATAGTATCTGTCTGTCTGTCTGTCTGTCTGTCTGTCTGTCTGTCTGTCTATAAATTAGTTTCTCGCAAAATTACTGCCGTAAAAATCATAAAACAAACTGGGTTCACCTTAATAGAATTATTAGTAGTTGTCTTAATCATCGGCATACTTGCCGCTATTGCCTTGCCGCAATATCAAAAGGCTGTTGAAAAAAGCCGCCTTAGTGAAGCTATTTCAAATATAAAAATAATAGCTTCTGCTAATGAACGATACCGCCTAGCTACAGGAAACTATACGGAAGATATAACTGCTTTAGATATAGAAATTCCTGGAGAACAGACTGATGATAAAAATAGGATAAAGACTAAATATTTTTTATACGGGACATATGCTTCCATACCGGATGCACTCACTGCCTTAGCTATAAGATTGCCGTATGGCTCTGCTTACTACTTAATAGTTTTTAAAAACAAACCCGGGATTTGGTGCTATGGATATGCCGAAGCGGGAACTAAAGTTTGTAAAGACAATTCGTCAAGTGGAGAACAATATCAGAGTTATTGGAGAATTGTTTAAAACTTATTTATTAAAATTTATCCGAAAGTTTGATTAAATGTTTTGTAAAGAAAGAACTAATCAAAGGTAACCCATTCTCTCACAATACTCTCTATATATTGGATACTCATCCATAGAAGATTGTCTACAAACAAATTTGCCGTTCTCAAAATAAAGATATACTCTGGGCGTCCAGTTAGAATAAGCACTGCTCTGACGCTTATTGATATTAGTAGTATAGCCAACAGAAAAGTTTTTACAACCAAATCTAAGTCCCCAACCACTTGCATTGCCTATGTTAGTACAATCAGACGACAAGGTTATTGAAACATCCTCTGGAACAAGCGGTTGCACGGACTTGCCGTGTATTAATTGATACTCCGCATAGGCAGTATCCATGGTTCTCAAGGCCATCTCCATTTCTTTCATTCTAGAAGAAAATATTGCTTTTCTATATTGCGGCAAAGCAATAGCGGCAAGTATGCCAATTATTAATACAACTACTAATAGTTCTATTAGCGTAAAACCCTTCTTTTTACTTATCAACTTATTTCTTTTTTCTTCTTTCATTTTGTTCCCTCCAGTTTTTAAATACCCTTTAATTAGCCATATTTAAATGACACTAAAAGTTTAACATATTTCGCCCCCCCCCCGTCAATCTTTTCTTAAAACACCGTCTAAGAATATACTTGCGCAATTAAACGCAATACAAACAAAAGCCCTCGCTAAAAATTTTTAGCGAGGGCTTTTGTTTGTGTTAAAAACTTACTCAATTACAATTTTATAATCTTCCCACGCAAGCTGCGGGTCCGTTTGAACTTTTAAGCTGCGGTGAATATTATGCTCTATGGCCGATTGCTTTTGCTTAATATAATCAGCAAGCAATGGGTGAACAATTAAGCGCAAATTGCCGCCCGGGCGGCCCTGAGTTAAGTCGTAAATTTCACGCTGTATTTTAATGCGTATACTCTCTGAAGACAGCACCCTGCCGCTGCCGTGGCATTGGGGGCATTCCTCGGTTATAAGGCTGCCCGTGCTTTCTTTTTTGCGCTCGCGGGTCATTTCAACAAGGCCAAGGCGGGTTATTGGCAAAATTCTAATTTTTGCTCTATCCCGTTTTACGGCGTCGTTTAAAGCGTCAACCACTTTATGGCGGTTTGAGGCTTTTTTCATATCAATAAAGTCAATAACTATAATGCCGCCGATATTTCTAAGCCGCAGTTGATGGGCCACTTCATAGGCGGCCTCAATATTGGTTTGCGTTACGGTTTCTTCTTGCGATTTGCTGCCCGTAAATTTGCCGGTATTAACATCAATAGCGCAGAGCGATTCGGCCTCTTGTATAATAATACTGCCGCCATTTTCAAGCGGCAATTTTATACGACGCAGTTTATCAATTTCCGGCTCTACATTAAACGCTTCAAAAATTGGCGTTTTGCCTTTGTATAGCTTAATTCTATCTTTAAATTCAGGCGAGATTTTGGCAACGAAATCAACAACTTTCTCATAATCTTTTTGATTATCAAGCATATAAACTTTTACATTTTCTGATAAAATATCGCGCGATACTTGCAAGACGCCGTCCATATCTTCGTGCAGCAAAGCCGGGGCTGGGCCGCGTTCAAATTTAGTTATTATGCTCTTCCACTGACGATAAAGATATTTGACTTCTTTTTCAAGTTCTTCCTCGCTGGCTTCTTCGGCCTCGGTGCGAACTATGCAGCCCATACCTTCAAGGTGCTTTTCAGCCAGTTTTTTAACAGTAGCGTTGAGCCTCTCTCGCTGGTCGTCATTTTCAATATTTTTAGACACGCCGACAAATTTTTGATTAGGCGTAAGCACTAAATAGCGGCCGGGCAAGGAAACATCCATAGTAACCTTCATACCCTTTGTGCCAATAGCGTCCTTAACTACTTGCACAATAACTTCTTGCCCTTTATATAAAATTTTATCTATAGGGCGTTTATCGCCTTCAATAATATCGGAAATGTAGAGATATGCATTTTTCTCATAACCAATATTTAAAAAAGCGCTTGATATACCAGGCAAAACATTTTCAACAACCGCCTTGTATATATTGCCGACTATATTTAGGGCGCCTCTACGCTCCCACATAAGCTCGGCAAGCACGCCATCTTCTAAGATGGCTATCCTTGTTTCTTCAAAGGAAGTATTAACTAATACTTCTACCTTTGGATTATCTGAAAGATTTTTCATTTTTCTATTTTCTCCAACTACACCGCAAGCAGGCTGCCGTCTTTGGCTTGCCAAAGCAATGCAATGCGTTCTAAAAAAAGCTCTTTTTCCTTGACTTCAAGGCCGGGCAACTTCGCCAATATCTGCCCAAGGCCAATACTTCTAAGGACTTCAAGCTTAACTATAATTTCAACTTCTTCTAGGCCGCTCGTTTGTTTTATACTGTAAATAAACGGACGGATATTAAGTAGCAAACGCATACCATTTTTTTGCTCTACTTCAACCTCTATCTTTTTTGCACAGGCGGTTTTTTCAATATTACCGCTGATACCTTTTGCAAGATATTTTGCATAAGAGGCTAAATTTTCAACTGAAGCTATGGAATACGGCACTTCCTTAATCTCTTCAATCCTAAAACCGCCCTTTAAAAACGGGCTTAATTTTAGGTTTATATTTTCAACACTTTCTTCTTGCGACAAGCAAATATCAGCGTATTCGCTTGAACTTGCCTGGCCAACTTGCGCGCCGGGAGCCAAATTAAAACGGGGCCCCGCTTTTACGCTGGCGCAAGGCAAGGCGCTTGCCGCTAAAGCCTCCTTTAGCACCCGCCTAAACTCATGGGTGGTTATGGAGTTTGCATCTTTACTCAACCTTATCCTATACTTAAAAATTGTCTCTGCTTTTATCATAGCACATTTGCTAGGCTATTACCGTAAGCCTGCGTTTATAAACTGATTCCACTACCCCAAAAGCCCACATGCTGGCAACTAAATTAGAGCCGCCGTAAGATATTAACGGCAGAGGTATGCCCGCAACTGGCAAAATTCCAATTAGCATACCAAAATTGATTATCATATATGTTAAAAATATGCCAAAAATGCCGCAACACACAAGATATCCATATCTATCGCTGGCTAAAGCCGCTATTAAAGCAATGCGCCAAAGCACAATAATATAAAGCCCCAAAACGCCAAGCGTGCCAAGGAGTCCCGCCTCTTCCCCAAGCACGGCTAAGATAAAATCTGTGTGCCTCTCTGGCACAAAACCTAGGCGAGATTGCGTGCCGGAGAAAAACCCTTTACCCAAAACTCCGCCAGAACCCATAGCTATTTGCGCTTGCAAAACATTATAGCCCGCGCCTTTTGGGTCAGATTTGGGGGCCAAAAACGCTTCTACTCTTTTACGCTGATAGGGCTTTATTTGTTTATCAACGAGTAACCCCGTAAAAAATCCCGCTAAAATAATGCCCGCCATAATAAACAAAAATATCACAGGCACATAAAGCCTAAATTGACGCAACCCCCACCAAACAAACCAACATAAAGCCAAAATAATTAAGCAAAAACCCGTTATATAAACCCAGCTATGAGATAACTGCCAAACAAGATATAAAATTTTACTGCTTTCTATTGAGGCTGGGTTCATAGAAATAAAAGTCCACAGTATCGGGAAAATACCCGCCGTCAATGCAAATGCAAAAATAAGCGCAAAATAAAAAGTATTAACTCCGGCGGCGTAAAGTAAAACCAACAGAGCAGGCGCAGTAACTACTATTGAAGAAAAATCAGGCTGCTTCATAATCAAAGCAAAAATAGGCAAAACAATTAACCCAATATACAAAAGCGTTTTAAATTCCTTAATAGTTTTATGATGATTTGCCAAAAATGCCGCCGCTATAAGTATCGTAGCTATGCGGCAAAACTCTGCTGGTTGCATAGACAAAAAACCAACCCTAAACCAAGAATTTGAGCCGCGCGACACTATGCCAAATACCAAAACCCCGATAAGTAAAGCCAAAACCATAGCGTAAAGCGCTTTGTACTGCTCATTATAAATTTGATAATTAAAAAGCCAGCCAAATAAAAATGCAAGCGCGCCAAGCGGCAAAGCTATAAGATGTTTTTTGACGACTTCGCCCCCAAAAGAAAGCCCGCTAACGGCGGAAACTACTATCAAAAACCCCACCATCGCAAGCAAAGCAACAGCGGCGAGCAAAACATAATCAATTGTTCGCCTTTTAATACTCTGCTCGGAACTTGTAGAAAATTTAATTGCCATTTTTCTTCCCTTTGTTTAAGCCGTAATAGGCTTTAATAATTTCGCGCGCAATTGGAGCCGCCGCGCCTGCGCCGCCTTTGCCAAATTCTACAAAAACGGCAAGGGCTAAATCAGGCTCCTGCCCGGGGCGGGCGGCAAAGGCCATAAACCAGCCGTGGTCATCGCCGTGCGGATTTTGAGCCGTGCCTGTTTTGCCGTAAACATCAATGCCGTTGACTTTTGCGCCTCTACCTGTAGCATTATCAACAACGCCTTTTAATGCGGCGTTAACAAGCTCAAATGCGCCGGGTTTAAGTTTAACTTCTGCAACTAATTTTGGCTGCTCAGTAAAAATATTTTTACCCGCATAATCTGTTATATGGTCAATATAATAAGGCCGCCATATTTTGCCTTTATTTGCCAAAGTAGCGGCAAAATTAGCCATTTGTATAGGCGTTAGAAGCAATTCCCCCTGTCCTATAGATAAATTGAGAGTATCCCCCCCAAACCAATAAGTTTTATTGCGGGCCCTTTTGCTTGGGCCATAAATATTGCCCGATTTCTCGCCGGGCAAATCAATGCCCGTTTGACGGCCAAAGCGAAAAAGCCGCTGCATTTTTTCTATATGAGATGCGCCAGCTTTAATGCCAAGCTCGTAAAAATAAACATCGCAAGATTGCGCCATACCTTCCATAAAATCAATATGCTCGCCGTGACGGTGCCAACACTTAAACTCCCGCCCGTTCATATATATTTTGCCATTGCAGGTTGTTTCTTCGCGGGGGTTAAGGCGGCCGGTTTCGTAAGCGGCAAGCGCAGTTATAACCTTAAAAGTTGAGGCCGGCGGATAAAGGCCTTGTATGGCCAAATTATATTCCGGTATTTTTTTTGGCAAAGCAAGCGCATAATCGCTATAGGGCGAGAAAATATTAGGGTCAAAATCTGGCGAGGATACCATAGCCAAAACTGCGCCGTTTCTTGGATTAAGCGCAACCACCGCCCCACGGCCAGTTAAAGATTTTTTTATGCCGTCTTCGGCCGCTTTTTGAACATCATAATTTATAGTTGTAAAAATATCTGCGCCCGCTCGCCACTTAGCGTCGCTTATTTTTTGCTTAACGCGGCCCATATAATCAACTTCAAGTATTAAGCCGCCGTCTCGTCCTTTTAGCTCTTTTTCAAAATGTTTTTCTATACCGCTTTTGCCTATTTTTGAGTTTAAGCGATAATCCAAAGTATTGCCTTTTTTGCGCCAAAAGGCATTATCCATGGTTCCCATATAACCAAGCAAATGCGCCAAAAATGCGCCGTTTGGATAGTAGCGTTTTGTTTCTTCAACGACATAAAGGCCGGAGTAATAAACCTGCAACTCCGCAAAAGAAAATATTTTTTTGGGCGAGATATTGCCAGCTAGCATAGTGGCCTTGCCGCTTTTAATTGCGCTTTTTAATTTGGCTAAAATTTCTGCTTGGGGAGCGTCAAGATATTTTGCAATATCACCGCTTAATGTGTTTAAGTATTCTTGCGCAGTAGGCTCGGCCGCTGGGATATAATACAAGCTAAACGCCGCTTGATTGCCCGCCAAGACTTTGCCGTCCTCTGTTAAAATGCGGCCGCGCGGAGCAGTTTGGTAGATTATTTGCGTGCGGTTTTGCTCGGCCGCTTCAGTATATTTACGGTGAGATATAAATTGTATATCAATTAATCTAAGGCCTATTATTATAGCCACAATATAAGTTGCAATTAATAAACGACTAAGCCTTTTAGGATTAAAAAATTGTTTTGTTTTTTTCATTTATCTTCACAAAAGGAGCGAATGCTAAATAGCGTAGCACAAGTAAATATACAAGAGGCAGCAAAACGCCTGTTAGGAAAGAGCCTAAAAGCAAACTCTTAAAGCCTTGCCAAATAAATTCGCCGGTAAAAATTTTGCCAAAAAGCCCGTATAAAATAACGCAAGCCATATTTAAAAATAAAGTTATTACAAACTGCGGGCCAATATCTTTGAAATCTATTTTATCGTCTATCTGGTAAAAAATTATCATCATTAAAGTAAAAGTTAAAGCCCAGCCGCCAAATAATACATTGCCAAAAAAATCAAGGAAGAGCCCGCTGACAAAAGCAAATGTATAGCCTGCGCCCTCGCTTAATACTGAGGCCATAACAAGAGAGAAGGCGAACATAACGCCCACATTAATATCAAAAGGCGCAAAAATTTCTATAGCGAACCAATGCGCTATAGTCGCCACGATAAAAATTAAAAAAGCATTTATAAGTTTTAGCATTTTAATTACCGCCAAGGCCCAAATTGCCTTTTTGAGATGGCAAAATAAGCACTTCTTTTATTTTATTTGGGTCAACTGCCGCCTTAACTTTTGGCATTAAAAAAGCCGCCGAAGAGGGCAAATTATCAAGCCCGCTAGTTTCTACTGCGCCAATTAAAATACCGTCGGGGAAAAGCGCGCTAGAGGCAGAGGTATAAATTTTTTCGCCTTCAATCAATTTTGTTTCTAGCGGAATATATTTAACCTGCAAACCATTTGAGCCATCGCCCGTTGCTAAGCCTTCGGCCCCGCTTTTTTCTAAAAAAGCGGCGGCGGCAAAATCCTCGTCGCTACTAAGTAAAATTTTAGCGGTTTGCGGATTAACTTCAATAATTTTGCCAACTAAACCGACTTGCCCCCCCTCAAGCGCAATAACTGGGGAGCGAAGCTCAACGCCGTCTGCCGCGCCTTTATCCACTATTATGGTGCTTCGGCGGGAAGGCTCGCGGTAAGCTACCTTTGCCCAAATGCCCTCAAATCGTCTTTGTTTAGGCAAACTTAAGGCTTGGCTTAGGCGGGCATTCTCGGCCTCTAAAAGCGAGAACTGAGCGTTTTGTAATTGATTTTTGGCTATTTCTTCTTTAAGGACGGTGTTTTCATCGGCCACTTGTAAGAGAGAGCTTATTGTATCGTTAACTCCGTTAAGATATTCTGCCACGCCGTGGGCCGCGCGAATTTGCGGAATAAAAATATAAGACAAAAGAACCCTAGCCGAGCGAACGGGCGTTTCCAAAGGAAGCAAAATAATTAAAAGCGAAAGCGCAATAAAAAATATTGGATACGCTTTTAAATATTGTCCTTTATAATTTTTCTCTTTCTTTTTATTTCTCTCAGCCATTAAAATATGCCTTAAAGTTTATAAAATAGTTTGCAACTTAACTCAATACAAACTAACCGCTCCAAACGCTTTAAAAAACGAAAAAGCGGATACTCCTCTGTGAGAAGCACCCGCTTTATAGTTTAGCCTAAAATTACAATGTCTTTTTAAACTTACCGTCTGCCAAAAATTCCAAATATTTACCAGTGCCTAGAGCAACGCAGCTTAAAGGATCGGCCGCCCTGTGAACAGGTATATCCGTTTCCTTTTTAATAAGCTCAGTAATACCGCGTAGCAAAGAACCGCCGCCAGCGACGACTAGGCCCCTATCAACAAGGTCAGCGGCTAATTCGGGCGGAGTTTCTTCTAAAGTGCTTTTAACCACTTCTACAATTGCTCGCACGGGTTCTAAAAGGGCTTGCCTAATTTCTTCTGAGGTAACGGTCATGGTTCTGGGCAGGCCTTGCGTCTGGTCGCGCCCTTTGACTTCCATGGTCTTTTCTTCCTCTAAAGGATAGACTGAGCCTATATTAATTTTTACATCTTCGGCGGTTGTTTCGCCGATGATTAAATTATATTTCTTTCTAAAATATTGGATAATGCAATCAGTAATTTCATCGCCTGCTATGTCAATTGATTTTGCCACTACCATACCGCCTAGCGATATAACCGCAACCTCGGTTGTGCCGCCGCCGATATCTACAATCATACTTGCATGCGGCTCAGTAATGGGCAAATCTGCGCCCATGGCAGAGGCCATAGGCTCTTCTATCAAATAAACTTCCCTAGCGCCAGCTTGTTTTGCAGCGTCTTCCACTGCGCGGCGTTCCACGCCTGTAATATCAGACGGTATGCCTATAACAATTCTTGGCCTAAGCAGGCTTTTTCTTGTATGTACGCTTCTAATGAAGTAGCGTATCATTTCTTGCGTTACTTCAAAATCAGCTATAACCCCGTTTCTCATAGGGCGTACTGCTACTATATTTGCGGGTGTTCTACCAAGCATTTGCTTGGCTTTGCTGCCTACGGCCTTAACTTCCCCCGTGTCTCTATCCAAAGCCACGACGGAAGGCTCCCTAAGCACTATGCCTTTGTCTTTAACATAAATAAGACAGTTTGCAGTGCCTAAGTCCATACCCATATCATTGGATAAGAGACCGCCTAAATAATCTATCAGCATTTATTCCACCAATTTAATTATTGCTACTTCCGCATTATCGCCTTTTCTGATACCGGCTTTATAGATGCGGGTATAACCGCCGTCCCTTTTGGCGTATCTTTCGGACAAAACTTCCACTAATTTTTTGTAAGCGACTTCATTGTTAACTGCGTTTTTAAGCGCAAGTTTATCACCAGATTTAGCTAAAGTGATAAGGCCGTCAACTTCACGCCTTACTTCTTTTGCTTTTTGCACGGTGGTTTTGACTTCTTCGTGTAAAACCACGCTAACAGCCATATTGCCAAGCATTGCTTTGCGATGGGTTGTGGTTTTGCCGAGTTTACGATGTCCCGTATTCTTAATCATAGCTAAAAATTACTCCTTTCCTAACGGCTTGCGCCTTAAAATTTCATGCCGAGCTCTAATTTCATATCGGCTAATCTTGCTTTAACTTCATCAAGCGATCTTTGGCCAAAATTTTTGACCATTTTTAGTTGGGCTTCAGTTTTGCCAACTAAATCGCGAACTGTCTTGATGCCTTCGGACTTCAAGCAGTTAACTGATCTTGATGAAAGTTCAATAAAATCAACAGACTGGTCTAAAATGTCGTTTAATTTATCGTTTGCCGTTTCCGGGGCAATAGTCTCTTCCTCTTCTTCAATTTGGTCTGCGCCTTCAATTGTAAAGATGTGAAGTGATTTAGAAAGCAAAATTGCCGCTTTATGAAGAGCGGTGCGAGGGTCCAAAGTGCCGTCGGTGGTGATTTCAAGGATAAGTCTATCATAGTCGGTCTTTTGGCCTACTCTAGCAGGCTCCACATCGTAGTGGACTTTCAAAATAGGCGTAAAGATAGAATCTATCGGCATAAAACCGGCAGGCCTTGTGCCTTTGCTAGAATCCTCTGCGTAACCTTTGCCTTTGGAAATTTCAATTTCCATACGCAATGCGCCGCCAGCTTCTATGGTGGCAATAGGCAAGTTTTTATTGATGATTTCAACGCCGTCAGTTTCCACTATATTTTTAGCGGTAACTACGCCGGGTTTTGTAGCCTCAAGCGTTAAATATTCTCTGTTTTTGCCTTCCATTTTAACTCTCAATTTTTTGAGATTTAAAAGGATTTGGATAACATCTTCTTTTACATTAGGTATGGTGCTGTATTCGTGCGTGGTGCCCTCTACCCTTACGGCGGTAACGGCGGCGCCTTCTAAGCCTGAAAGCAAAATTCTCCTTAAAGAATTGCCGACAGTGTGGCCAAAGCCTGATTCGTAAGGCTCCGCTACAAACTTGCCGTAAGTGTTGCTTTCATTTTCTACCTTAATGTTTTTGGGTAATACTAAATTATCAAAAGCCATTGTTCCTCCAAATTATTTGGAATAGTGTTCAACTATAAGCTGATCATTGACAGGATAGCTGCTTTCGCCTCTATCGGGCCATCTGAGCAACGTGGCTGTGTTCTTGCTAGAATCATATTCTAAAAAGCTTGGGCGCAGCCCGCGTTTTTCTGTTTCTTCCATACCTTGTTTTACCACTACGCCAGCGGCGAGTTTAGCGTCAATGGCAACTTTGTCGCCAATTTTAACTTGATAGGAAGGAACATTTACAACTTTATCGTTAACTTTAATATGTCCGTGTAAAACAAGCTGCCTTGCGCTTCTTAAAGAAGAGGCAAAGCCCGCTCTCTTGACAATATTATCCAGCCTTGTTTCCAAATATTTAAGGAATTGTTCGCCAGTCTGCCCAGTAGCCTTTGTAGCTTTGGTGAAGAGATTGGCAAACGGAGTTTCCGTCATACCTGAAATAATTCTTGCTTTTTGTTTTTCATATAAACGCACGCCGTATTCGGAAAGTTTTGGTTTCCTGGGGCCGCGGCCTTTTTTAACTGAAGCAAGTTTATCCATAACGCAGTTGCTATAGCATTTTGCGCCTTTTAAAAATAATTTAGCAGATAATTTTCTGCATTTTTTGCAGCTTGGTCCTGTGTATCTTGACATATAATTATACTCTCCTGGCTTTCGGCGGGCGGCAGCCGTTATGCGGTATGGGGGTTACATCTTTAATTGAAGTAACGGTAAGGCCTGCTTGTTGCAAAGCCCTGACGGCGGTTTCCCTGCCTTGGCCGGGGCCGCATACTTTAACGGCAACTTCCTTCATACCTAGCGCAACGGCCTTTTCGGCTACTTTATTGCAAGTAATCTGCGCGGCAAACGGGGTGCCTTTTTTTGTACCTTTAAAGCCGTGTGAGCCTGAGGTGGACCATACTATCGTGCCGCCTTTATCATCTGTTACGGTAACGATTGTATTGTTAAACGAGCAGCTAATATGCACAACGCCATGGGCGGGTGCTTTGCCTGCTTTCTTTTTGCCTTTGGGGGCAACTTCCGCTTTGGCGGCTGGCGCCGCTGCAGCTGTGGTTTCTTTTTTTATTTCTTCTGCCATTGTTTTTTACCTATTAAATTTTATGCTGCTTTTACTTTTGCGCCCACTGTTTTTCTGCGGCCGCGTCTAGTTCTGCTATTGGTTTTGGTTCTCTGCCCGCGCGCGGGGAGGTTCCTTCTGTGTCTGTTGCCTCTATAAGAACCAGTTTCAATGAGTCTGTGAATATTTTGCGACACTTCACGCCTAAGTTCACCTTCAACCTTGTATTCTTTCTGTAAGATGGTGTTGAGTAAACCGGCCTGCTGTTCGGTTAAATCTTTGACTCTTGTCGCGGCCTCTATTTGCCCGGCGACTTTGCCTAAAATCTCTTTAGCTACTTTAGGACCTATGCCGTAGACATACTGCAAGGCTACGTCTATTCTTTTGTTTTTAGGTAAATCTATACCTGCGATTCTCGCCATAATTCGTTAAAACTCCTGTTAATTAACCTTGGCGCTGTTTATGCTTTGCTACTTTGCATAATACGCGCACTACGCCGTTGCGTTTAACAACTTGACATTTCTGACATATCTTTTTTACACTTGCTCTGACTTTCATCTATTTCTCCCGGTAGATTATTCTACCTTTGGTTAAGTCGTACGGAGAAAGTTCTAATTTAACTTTATCCCCAGGCAATATTCTGATGTGGAACATTCTCATTTTACCTGAGATATGCCCCAGAATTACTTTGCCGCCAGCTATTTCAACTTTGAACATAGCGTTTGGTAAAGCTTCTAATATATGACCTTCTACTTCTATCTTATCACTCATATTGGCCTATTGGCTAAAGCCTCCTTAGTTATCTTTCTGCTCTCGGGTAAGCTTATTTTACGGCATTAGGCCGTAAGTATAAGGTATCCCTTTTGCGTTACTGCGACTGTGTGTTCAAAATGGGCAGAATAGCTGCCGTCTGTTGTAACCACAGTCCAATTGTTATCTAAAACTTCTACGTCGTCCCCACCTAGGTTGAGCATTGGCTCTATCGCGAGTGTCATACCCTCTTTTAGCACCGGGCCTGTGCCCTTGTTGCCAAAATTAGGAATGCTTGGATCCTCGTGTAATTTACGGCCTACTCCATGTCCGCAATAGTCTCTGACTATACCAAACCCGCCAGCCGTAGCATAAGTTTCCACCGCATGCTGTACATCGCCAAGATGTATGCCGGGCTTTATAAGCTCTAGTGCTTTGTTCAAAGACTTCTTTGTTAATGTAAGAAGCCTACTAGCCTCGCTTGAAACTTTACCTACGGGTACGGTGAGCGCTGAATCAGCGTGAAAACCGTTTAAATAGGCGCCAACATCAATACCAACAATATCGCCTTCTTTAAGTATTCTGTTTTTGGAAGGTATCCCGTGAACAACTTCTTCGTTTATGGAAGCACATATACTCCCGGGGAACCCGCCATAACCCAGAAACGACGGCACCGCGCCGCAGCCACGTATTATTTCTTCTGCAATTTGATCCAGCTGCCAAGTAGATACACCGGGCACTGCTTCAACTTGCATAGTTGCAAGAACCTTAGCAACAATTTTACCGGCCGCGCGCATTTTTTCAATTTCTTCGCTATTCTTTAATTCTATCATTTTATTAAGTTTAATGCTTGTTTTATAGAAGCAAAGACTTCTTCTAGCGCGCCTAGACCGTTAATTTTTACAAACCCCGGCTTGCTGCCATAGTAGTCCAGCAATGGTTGCGTTTCTTTTTTAAAGACATCAAGCCTGTGTTTAGCGCTCTCAAGAGTATCGTCGGCACGGGTATAAAGTTCGCCGCCGCATTTTGTGCAGACGCCTTTATAGTCGGGCCAATAAATATTGTAAACGGCGCCGCAACTTTTGCAAACTCTTCTTGAAGTAAGCCTTTTAATGGCCTCTTCGTCAGTAAGTTCAATGGACAAAATATAATCCATTTTTTTGCCTTGCTCCGCTAGATATTTATCCAAATCCTCAGCTTGCGCTATGGTTCTTGGAAAGCCGTCAAAAACAATGCTTCTTGTTTCGCTTTTGAGCGCATTTTTGAGTAAATCAAAAATTAAATCATCAGCTACCAAATTGCCTTGCTTTACAAGACTTTCAACTTTCTTCCCAAGCGGCGTGGCGGCGGCAATTTCCGCACGGATTAAATCACCCGTGGAAATGTGCCTAAAACCAAACTCATCTTTAAGCCTTACCGCTTGCGAACCTTTGCCCGCACCCGGCGAGCCTAACAAGATTACATTCATTTGCAACGCCTCTCAAAAAAATTTATTAATGTGTTTTTACTGTTAACAACTATTTACACATTTTAAAGTTTGCGCTTACGACACAAACTTTGAACTACTTAAAATCATCTTTAGTTTGCAAACTCACTACTTCTGACTTTGTTTTGCAAACTCTAGTTTGCAAGTATTTTGCTGCTATTTTCAATTTTATCTGTTGCGAGGGATACGCTTAAAGCAGGCGCGTAGCGCCTTCGTATCCGAGCATAAGGAAAAATTGTAAAAGAGCGCAAAGAACGCTATAAACTATTTTGCAAACTTAAAACTACTTAAAAGCAAATTTTAGTTTGCAAGTATTTTGCCGCTATTTTCAATTTTATCCGTTGCGAGGGATACGCTTATGCAGGCGCGTAGCGCCTTCGTATCCGAGCATAAGGAAAAATTGTAAAAGAGCGCAAAAGACGCCGCAAACTACTCGCCAACGTTGAACCAGCGTCCTTTAATCCCTTTGCCTTTCATCAACGGCTGATAATTATGCGCAAGCAAATGGGCCTGAACTTGGCCGACGGTATCCAGCGCAACGCCGACTACGATGAGCAAAGCCGTACCGCCGAAATAGAATGGGACATTAAATTTTGCTCTTAAGAAATCAGGCAAAACTGCTATGGCGGCAACAAATATAGCGCCGCTGAGCGTAATCCTGTTCATAACCCATTCAATATAATGTTTAGTTGGCTCGCCCGGCCTGATACCGGGTATAAAACCGCCCCATTTCTTCATATTTTCCGCCATATCTTTCGGGTTGAAAGTCATAGAATTGTAGAAATAGCAGAAGAAGATAATTAAACCAACATAGAGCAGCATATAGGTAATATGCCCGCGGCCCATCCATTCCATTACTATTTGAGCCCAACGAGCTTCAGGCATAAATTGCGCTATTGTAAGCGGCATAGATAAAACAGACATGGCAAAGATAACCGCAATAACGCCAGATTGGTCTATCTTCAAAGGAAGATAGCTTGTCTGCCCGCCGTACATTTTATTGCCAACCATACGCTTGGCATATTGCACGGGGATTTGACGCTGAGCCGTTTCAAGCCACACTACTAAACCCATAATTACCACAACCATAGCTATGATTATTAAAGCTGTAAGGAGCTGCATTTCCTCGCTTCTTACAAGCTCAATTAACATAAAGATAGCTGAAGGCAAACGCTCAACTATACCGGCAAAAATGATAATTGAAATACCATTGCCGATACCCTTTTCTGTAATAAGCTCGCCAAGCCACATAATAAACATAGTGCCTGCCGCGAGCGTGAGCGTTGTGGTAAGAATAAAAGTCCACCCCGGGTCAATAACTATAGCGAGCCCGCCCGGCGCCGACATTTTTGTAATTGCTACTGTAAGACCAAACCCTTGCAGTAAAGCTAAAATCAAACCGAAAACTCTGGTTATTTGATTTTCTTTTCTGCGGCCATACTCCCCTTCTTTGCTCAATTTATCTAAGCCGGGGAAGATATGCGCGCCTTTTACCAAGCCCATAATAATTGAAGCATTGATATAAGGCATGATACCCAAAGCCAATATGGAGAATCTTCCCAAAGCGCCGCCGCTGAAAATGTCAAGAAACCCTAACATTCCGCTTTGATGCTGTTTGAAGAAAGCCGCTATAGCTTCGCCATTGATACCTGGTATTGGGATAACAGCAGCCACCCGATAAACCGCAAGCGCAATAATTACAAAAAGTATTCTTTTGCGGAGTTCGGGCGACTGCAGCATATTTGCCAAAGGATTATTATCCATTATTTAGCCTTTTTTACGTTTTTAGTTAAAACTTTAGTCTTTTTTTCTAAGACTATAACAGTGCCGCCGGCCTTTTCAATAGCAGCTTTTGCGCTGGCTGAAAAAGCATGGGCCGTTACTTTAAGCGCGGCTTTAATTTCGCCATTGCCTAAAATTTTGACTTTATTAGTTTTGTTAATAAGGTTTTTCTTTTTCAAAATTTCAGGGGTGACTTCGTCGCCCGCTTTAAACTTTTTATCAAGCGAACCTATATTAACAAATTCGCCAACTACGGCAAATGAGGCATTAGAAAAACCGCTTTTAGGAATGCGCCTGACAAGCGGCATTTGACCG
>JAISHT010000091.1 GCA_031262415.1 Elusimicrobiota bacterium
AGGACGCAAAATATAATTTTAAAGCTTTTATCAGCCCCGCAAGCCAGCTTACCGCCGCGCGGGACGAGCAATTTTTCTTTATCAACCGCCGCCCGCTTAGCGCAAAAATTTTGCAACAAGCCGTCTACAGGGCCTATCAGCCTTATAGGGCAAAGGACAAGCACCCTATCGTCGTATTATTTATGCAAATGCCGCCAGATGAGTTTGATGTAAATATTCACCCGCAAAAAAAAGAAATTAAATTTGTGGCGGAGTCCGAGGTCTTTAACTTTTTGCAACGCAAACTTTCTAGCGCAATTTTAAGCCAAAGCGGGGCAGAGCAAATTAATTTAGCCGCTGTGGCTGCGCAAAACAATACTGCTGCGTTGCCGCCAGCTAGCAAGGAGCCTGTAAATATCCCACCCGTGCCGCCTTTATATGGTTTTAACGATACGGCGGACGCTACGCAACCAGCCACAACTGCCGAGGCTTTAAGCCTGCTTTTAAACGCCAATATAGAAAACAAGGCGACTACTTTTGAAATGCGGGATTTTGAGGACCCCAAAAAATATAATATAGAGCCTACGCTAAGCGACGGCAGTTTTTGCTATCCAAAAAACGATACGGCTATTGAGCCAACTACTTCCGCCTCCGAAGAGCTAGCGCACGAAACCGCTGATAAAAACACCCCCGCTTGGTGGCGGCCGCCGTATAATTATATTGGGCAATTGCATAAAAGTTATTTGCTTTTTGAAAATCCGCAAGGTTTGGTTTTGGTTGATCAGCACGCCGCGCAGGAGCGTGTGTTTTTTGAGGAATACTTAAACTCTCTTGAAAATAAAAATACCGAGCGGCAGCCCTTGATGTTCCCCCTTACCGTGCAAATGGCGGCAAGCCAAATTGAAAATTTGCTTGCCTGGCAAGATTTTTTGGAGCAGGCTGGTTTTGAAATATCACGCTTTTCAGCTGGCAGTTTGCTTGTTAACAGCGTGCCTAATATTTTGAAGTTTAAAGACGAGGCTTTGAAAGATTTTATCTTGCAATTTGCCGCCGTTGCAGGCAATCCAAACAAAGCAAGTAAAGAACTTAAATATAAATTAATTGCCACTATGGCTTGCAAAAAATCTATTAAGGCTGGCGAGCAGTTGGAGCGGGAGCAGGCTGCCGCCTTAATGCAAAATTTAAAGAATTGTGACGACGGTTTGCATTGCCCGCACGGGCGACCTACGCTACTTGTTTTAAGTATGGAAGAAATTAGCAAAAAAATCGGCCGCGGGTAGCTGGAATAGCTGCATCTATCCTCTTCTGCGACAAAATATAGGTACTCAAATATGGAAGAAAATAAAAAAAGCAAAATATGGGATTTTTTATCAAAAGCAACAGAAATATCTATTTTAGGTTTTCTGATTTCATTAATTTTATCTACAACTTATACTTTTGCCTACTTTGCAGCTATAACTTTTTTTGATTTCACTTATTTTCACCTTGAAATATTTGATATTTTAAAAATAAGTTTTTCTCTTTTTCCAAATATAATAATATCTATCCTATTTCTCTTTATTTTAGCTAAGCTGTTATATCTGCCAGGAATTGTTTATTTGTTTTTTAAAAAAAAAGACATTACAGTTGACAACATGCGAATATATGCTCTAGTAATTATATTGTTAATATTCCTACTAGGAGCAATATTATTAGCAAATCATTGGGATTCTTCTCTTTTTGTATTTTTTCTTATTTTCATTCTTATGCTAACCCTATGTGGCCCTAAAAATAAAACTACAAAATATAATCTTAAGAATCTTATTTTTTTTATTATCGTAATGGTATTTTTACTTGGAACTGGTTCTGGGGAAAGGATAAAAAAATCAGAAAACTATTCGGACTACATTGACTTTAATTCAGTAAATACACCTATTCATAATATAAAAATAATACAAACCACCTCAAACGGTGTTGTCTTTTTAAACAAAAAGGGAGAAATTGGTTTTGTTCCTTTGGATAATATAAATTACTATCTTAAATCAAAAGATAAAAAACAAATGGATAACACTATTCCTACCAACCCTGGAAGGGACGCAATATAATGGCGGCAATATAACAGGGCTGGTGTATAATTTATTTATTTATTTTCCAATTTGTTTTTATCTGCGACGGGCAGAAAGTTGTTGCCAGTGATTACCTTTCGGCCTGTCCTCTCTTCATATACTAGTCTAGCGGTTTTGGCTACCTTACCGCCCTCTTTCCCAGCTTTCTTGTTTTCGTGTAGGCCCTCGGCGTTTACATTTTCCGCTATTTGGCGCGTGGTAAGCTCCGCCAGTGCGGTAAAAATTAGCTCCGCCTCGCTCATATGATCACGCAAGTTTTGGCTTTTAAGGCCTTTTAATGCCTTGTGGCTCTTTACAGTAAGGCCAGCCCATTCTCTGTGTATTATGTCCGTTAAAATTGCAAATTCGTTGGATTCCTTAACGCCGTGGCTCTGCCAATAATCAGTCAGTTTATTGCGGGTTTCTTGCCCAGTCATACGCTGCTGTATCCACTTGTCGCTACGGCCGTGCGCTTTCCAATTTGCACGGGCGCGGTTTAAACCCATTTCCGGGTTTGCCGTTTCCTGTATGCGCTCATAGCCCACTTTTGCGAGCCATAATTTAAACGGCTCCGCCTTTGGGCTGGGGACGGATTGAATAAGCCGCAAAAGCTGCTGTACATCAGCCACATCTGTTTTGTAATATTTGCCGTCCGCCGATTGCATTTTCAGTTGGTTAGTATTGCTAACCAACTCGCTGCCTTCTTCTTTAAGTTTGTTCTTCAGCCATTTCCAATAATTTCGGTTTTTCTTATAATCTATCTGTTCCGTTAAAACGGCAATAATATCAACAATTGAAAAATACCACTTATCGGCCTTTTCGTCATAGTGCCGTCTTATTTTAAAATTTTCAAAAACTGCCAATGTTTTGTTTATCATATCCGTCTCCATTCAACAAGAAAACTGTTTCTTTGTTAAAAACAAAAACCCGGCAGCTAACCGCCGTAAACCCTTATCAACTCCCGCTCTACATTTTCGGGCAGCATATCTTTAATGCGGCCGCCGTGGCTGTAAACTTCGCGCACTATGGTGGAAGTAAGGTAAGTATATTTTGCGCTGGGCATTAAAAAAACGGTTTCCATATCTTTTTTAAGCATTCGGTTTGTGTGGGCTATTTGGAATTCATACTCCAAATCGCTAACCGCCCTAAGGCCGCGTATGGCCACATTTATATTACGCTTTGTCATATAATCGGCAAGCAGGCCGTCAAAACTTTCCACCTCAACATTAGCAAAAGGTTTAAGGCATTCTTTAAGCTGGCTAACCCGCTCCTCAACGCTGAAAATGGGTTTTTTTGCGCCATTAATCAAAACTGCAACCACAACTTTATCAAAAATAGCGGCCGCCCGCTTTACAATATCCAAATGCCCATTTGTAAACGGGTCAAAAGTGCCGGGGTAAATTGCAATGCTCTTCATAAACACCTCTTAAAAGTTTTAAGCTCTTATTTTATTATAATAATTATATGAACAAAAATCCTTTTGGCGATGAATTATATAAAAAACGCACAAGTCCGCTGCCGCCTGATTTACGGGGGGAATACTTCCGCGATCAGACGAAGATTGTGCATTCCCAACCCTTTCGCCGCCTAAAGAGCAAGACGCAAGTTTTTGCCGCCACCGATAACGACCATATTTGCACCCGTATAGAACACGTCCTCCATGTGGCGACAATTGCCAAAAGCATTTGTAAAGGCCTAAACCAAAGTGGAAACTGGCAGCTTGATGAAGAGCTGGCTTATGCAATTGGCCTAGCGCACGATCTCGGCCACCCGCCCTTTGGGCACGAGGGCGAGCGGGCTTTAAGCGAAAAAATTAAGCCGCTATCTTTTAAGCACGAAATTAATGGATACCGTGTTGTGGAACACTTGGCAAATTATGGCGAAGGTTTAAATTTAACCTATGCCGTAAAAGACGGCATTATTTGCCACTGCGGGGAGGATTTTAAAAACAATAAACTAAAACCCGCCCCCACGCCTAACGAGTTAGAAAAAATAACCGACCGCACGCATTTACCCTCTACTTACGAGGGCTGCATTGTGCGCCTGTCCGATAAAATAGCCTACTTTGGGCGGGACCTTGAGGACGCTATTCGCAACAATATTATTACGCCGGGCGACATACCTTTTATAGTGCAAAAAGAACTTGGGGAAAATAATGGTGAAATTATAAACACGCTTGTTTTGGATTTAATAAACAACTCAAAAGATAAAGATTATATAGGGTTTTCAGAAGAAAAATTTGAAATAATGCTTGAGCTGCGCAATTTCAACACCAAATATATTTACAATCACCCAACGATGGTTGAGCAAAAAAATATTTTGCAGCGGGCACTACTGGAATTGTTTGATTATTACAAAGCCTTGTTTGATAAATACGGTTTTATTGACGGATATCACAAAGAAGAAAAGGAAACCGCAAAAACTTTTGGGCACTATTTGCAAGCCATGGGGCATATCTATAAACACGACACAAAACTTGCCACCACAATAATAACGGATTATATCGCCGGTATGACGGATACCTACGCCATAAAAGCCATAGAAACCGCCTTAAATTATCAAGTAAAATTTTAACGGGTTAAAATTGCTTTTTGGGCCTAATTTTTAATGCTTTTCTTTTTTAGCTGCGGATTTTGCGGCTTCTTTTTTAAATACGGCTTAAAGAAAGGATAATAAAGGTCGCTCTCTAGCGGATATTTTATTTCTTTTTTTGTGGCGGCAATACTTTTTGCGCTAAACTTGACGGGGGCGTTCTCTATTAAAGCTAGCGGGCATTGCTCGCTGGCCTCGCCCATCATTAAGGCGGCCGCGCTGGCTAGAGTATCGGCAATATCTACCAAAGTCATTTTTAATTTGCGGCCGTAAATATCCTTTGCGCCTCTATAATCTGCCACGCCATCAAAGCCGCTGTATCCAACCGCTGCGGCTATAACGCCCGCCCTAAGCGGCAAAATCATACTATCGGTTAAAATTACGCCAAGTTTTTTTACTTTATATTTTTTCATTAAAGCCGCGCGGATTTTGGCGGCCGTTTTATAAGAATCTTTCGGCAATAAAATTATTTTATTTTTTATATTTGATTCATCTATGCCTGCATTTGTCATAACCATACCGTCTTTTATTGTAAAGTGGCATAGAGCGGTTTTTAAGGCAAAAGAACTTTCTTTTTTTATCAAATTTTCTTTTTGCGATATCGGAGAGAGGCGGCCTTCCCACAAGGCCGCTACTTTTGAAGATATTGCAATAATATCGCCCTCTTTTACCTTCGGCAAATGTTTAAAAATAAATGCAGGCAAATTTTGTTTTGCTTTAAAAATTTCTGTTTTTATAGGTGTTATTTTCATTTTTAAAATCCTTGTTAGCTTGTTAAACGGCCTTGTTTTTGGCTTAAAATGGCTCCACAAAATAGCGAAAGACGGCATTTGCAAGATATTTGCCCTCGTCGCTAAGACGCAGGTTTTTGGCCGTTTTTATTAACAAACCTTGGTTTTTAAGCTCATTAAAATCCGTATCAAAAAATTTAAGCATTGTTTTTGTTGGGTTAATGCCGTCAAGTTTGCGTAGGCCTAGTATAATTTGCTCGCCAATTTTAGCTTTGCCTTTTAGCGTTTCGCTAAAAACAATAGGGCTTTCATTATTGTTAATTTTGGATATATAGCTTTTAATATCGGCAATGTTTTGGCTGCGTTTGCCTTTTAAATAACTTGCCGCCGCTACGCCGAGGCCTAAATATTGCCCGTTTTCCCAATAATTAATATTGTGCAAACTTTCGTGTCCGGCTTTAGCATAATTTGATATTTCATATTGTTTATAATTTTCTTCGCCTAAATATTTTGAGGTCGCTTCCAGCATTTTGCGGTATAAAATATCGTTTACGCTAAACTTATCTTTGTATAATTTTGTGCCTTCCTCCACCTGCAAGCCGTATACTGAAATATGCTTTGGCTGCAAGGCAACAGTTTCTTTTAAAACAAGTTGGAAATCGCGCAAAGTTTGCTTTGGCAAGGCGGCAATAATATCAACATTAATATTATTAAAATATTTTTCCGCCAAAGTATAGGCTTTAAAAAATTGCTTACGGTTATGCGCGCGGCCTATTAATTTTAAATGTTTATTTTGCGTTGTTTGCATACCTAGGCTTAGGCGGTTTAAGCCAAAATCTTTTAGTATATTTAATTTTTCTTTAGTAATACTTTCGGGGTTAGCTTCAAAGGTTGCTTCTTTAAATTTAGATATTGGGCCAAAGATTTTTGTTATGCCGTTTAAAAGTTTTTTTAACTCCGCCACTTCCAATACGCTTGGCGTGCCGCCACCGATATATAAAGTTTTTGGCTTTAGGTTTTTATAACGGGCGGCCTCTTTAAGCAAGGCTTCTACATAAGGTTTTTGCAAAGAATTTTGGCCCGCAAAAGAGGCAAAATCGCAATAAAAACATTTTGATTTACAAAACGGAATATGCAAATAAAGGCCGAGCATTATTTACCTGCTTTAAAATTAAGATATGCTTCCATAAAAGGCGTTAGATTGCCGTCCATAACGCCTTGTATGTTTGAAGTTTCATAACCTGTGCGTAAATCTTTTACAAGCTGATATGGCATAAAAACATAAGAGCGGATTTGATGGCCCCAGGCTATATCGCCCTTTTCGCCGTAGTGGCGTTCCATCTCGGAGCGTTTTTTATCCATTTCCATTTCATAAAGTTTTGCTTTAAGCATTTTAAGCGCGCGCTGCTTATTTTGCAGTTGCGACCTTTCCACCTGACAAGATACCACCACGCCGCTAGGTTTGTGTAAAATGCGAACGGCGGTTTCAACTTTATTTACATTTTGCCCGCCCGCCCCGCCGGAGCGATAAGTGGAAACTTCCAAATCTTTATCTAATATTTCAATGTTTACATCGGCCTCAATATCGGGCAAAACATCTAAAGAAGCAAAGGAAGTATGCCGCCTTGCATTAGCGTCAAAAGGCGAAATACGCACTAAGCGATGCACGCCGTTTTCGCTCTTTAAAAAACCATAGGCATACGGGCCTTCTATAAAAAGCGTTACATTTTTTATGCCTGCTTCCTCGCCGGGCAAAATATCGGTTATGGTAACTTTAAAGTTTTGATGCTCCGCCCAGCGGGTATACATACGAAGTAGCATATCCGCCCAATCGCAAGACTCCGTGCCGCCTGCGCCTGCGTGTATACTAACGATAGCATTAAGTTTATCATTAGGGCCGGAAAGTTTGGTTTTAAATTCAATTTTTTTAAGCTCGGCCTCTAGGCTAGTTAGAGCGGCTGTTATGTTTTCTAGCTCGCTTTCATCGTGCAAATCCATAGCCATAGAAAGCAAAGTTTTATTGTCTTCTAACGTGTTTTTTAGACGAGAGTATGTTTCAATATCATTTTTTAAAGCGTCAATTTCTTTGGCGATTACTTTGGCTTTATCGGCATCGTTCCAAAAATCCGGCGCAGAGCTTATTTTTTCTTTCTCGGCAAGTTCCGCCTGCTTTGCGTCAAGATGCTGGATTTTGGCAATACTAGCTAGCCTAGAGGCAAGGTCGGTTATTTTATGCTCTATGTCTTTAGGTTCAATCATAAGTCCCCGTATTTAAAAAAACTATGGTATAAATAAGCGCGCTTAAAGAAATTACTAAACAAATTATGGCAAAAATATCGCCGTAAAGAGTGTAAAAAGTTTTCTTAGCATCCGTCTGAAAATTAAACGAGAAAACTGCTGTTGCCTGCGTGTTAAGAGCAGTTTGAAAACGCACTTTGCCCCGCTCGTCAATCCACGCTGATACCCCCGTATTGGCGGAGCGTAAAATTGCTCGCCCGTTTTCAACCGCGCGCAAAACATTAATGCGTAAATGCTGATAAGGCGCGGCAGTGTCCCCAAACCAGCCGTCATTTGATATATTAACAAAAAATTGCGCCCCGTTTTGCGCTTGTTTGCGCCAAATATTTGGAAAAAGCGATTCAAAACAAATGCTTGCGCCAAATTTATATTTATTGGTTTTTGCCCCGTTGTTTATGTCAAGTTCAAAAACTTTAGCGGCAGTTTTGCCTTCCAAAAAATCACCTGTAAAAGAGGTTACGGCCAAATCTTTATAAACTCCGCCAAAAATATTATTTAGCGGCAAAAATTCCCCAAAAGGGACAAGTTTATTTTTGTGGTAAACATCTAAAATGCCTTCTTGCCCGAAAAGGCCCGCAGATACATAATCTCCTTTAGCGTCCTCGTATGCGCTGCCGACAAGTTGATAAGCATTAAGGGCGACGGAAGAGGCTTGCATAAAATCAAAAAAATCGCCCGTTTGGAATGTGCCGTACAAAGAACTTTCCGGCCAAATAATAAATTTGGCGCCCTTGCCTTCAAGCCCTTTTATTTGTTTTGTAATACTTCTTGCAATGGCCGCAGGCGCGCCCTCTAAAAGCAGTTTATGAGTATTTGGCTGCATTATAGCGACGGTAAAACTTTCTTTTTTTGCAGACGCCTCTTTTTTCGTATAACCAA
>JAISHT010000008.1 GCA_031262415.1 Elusimicrobiota bacterium
TGGCTTGCAAAAGTAATTGTAGCTAGAGCAGAACTTGGCAAAAACTTTGGCGTTGTTTTAGTGCCGGAGGGTTTAATTGAGTTTATCCCCGAGGTAAAAGAACTAATCTCCGCCCTAAACGATATACTTGCGGGTAACGAACCGCAACTTGCAAGAATGTTATCAATTGAAGAAAAAAAGGAATTTGTAATTTCCAAATTACCAAAAAAATTAGCTACGCTTATGACCTCGCTTCCACACGGCATAGCAACCCAGCTTATGATGGATAGAGATCCGCACGGCAATGTGCAAGTTTCCTTAATTCAGACGGAAAAACTTTTAATTGAGATGCTCCATCACAAACTTGCCCAGCTTAGAAAGGAAGGCAAATTTAAAGGTAAATTTACCACTATTGAGCATTTCTTTGGCTACGAGGGCCGCTGCGGCATACCGTCAAACTTTGACGCTAACTATACCTACGCCCTTGGCTACACCGCCGCTATTTTGGCATTAAACAAATGCAGCGGTTATTTATCTTCCGTTAGAGAGCTTATTAAAAACCCCAAAGATTGGAAATGCGGCGGCATACCTTTAACTATGATGATGAATATTGAGCGCAGAAAAGGCAAGGAAAAACCCGTTATCAAAAAAGCTCTTGTTGATCTTAAAGGCGGGCCATTTAAATATCTTTTGAAAAATAGAGATAAATGGGCTATGGGGGAATATTATATATACCCCGGGCCAATTAACTTCTTTGGCCCAAGCGTCTTAACTGATATGACGACAAAAACCCTTAAGCTTGAGCATATGTAGAATATTATAAATAAAAGCCTTGCAGTAATATTTATAAATACTAAAGCCCCCGTTCGTTAAGATTGGGGGCTTTTTAATGGACTTTTTTTAATGAAAAACAACCAGGAAATATGACAACTTCCGTTTAATACTATTGGGCTTAATTTTTTATTTCGCCGTGGATTTCGCTTTGGGCAATTTCTTTTATGCGGTTTTTATCGTCTACAAAAACTATTTTTGGTTTAAATGCGGCAAGTTCGCCTTGCTCAAGCAAAGCATAGGCCATAATTATAACTTTATCGCCTATATTCACATAATGGGCCGCCGCTCCGTTTAGGCAAATTTGGCCAAGTTTACGCTCGCCTTTTATAACATAAGTTTCAAAGCGTTTGCCATTTGTGATATTGGCAACTTGCACTTTTTCGTATTCAAGCAGGCCGCTAGCGTCCATTAAATCTTCGTCAATTGTTATGCTGCCGACATAATTTAAATCCGCCCCCGTTACGGTAGCTCTGTGTAATTTGCTTTTTAACATTGTAAGTTGCATTATGGGTTTACCTCGTAAATAAAATTGTCAATAAGCCTTGTTTTGCCTATAAAGACGGCTAAAGCGCAAAGTATTTTGCCTTGCAATTTCTCTATTGGTTTTATTGTATCAAAAGATACAATATTTAAATAATCAATCTTGGCTAATGGCTCTTTTTGTATTTCTCTTTTTAAAATTTCTTCTATTTTTTTTGCGTCCCGCTCTCCGCTTGCAATTAAATTTTGGCCTTTAAAAACCGCCCGAGATAAGCATAAAGCGGCCAGCCTCTCCTGCGGGTTTAAATAGATATTTCTGGAGCTTAAGGCCAGCCCGTCGCTTTCTCTCACTATTGGGCAAGTGATAATTTCTAGCGGCATATTTAAATCTCTTACCATACGGCGCACTACGGCGGCTTGCTGGGCGTCTTTTTGCCCAAAATACGCCCTTGTTGGGCCTATGATATTAAAAAGTTTTGCCACTACTGTGGCCACGCCTTTAAAATGGCAAGGGCGGCTTTTGCCGCAAAGCTCGTCGCTAACGCCCAAAGTTTCAACATAGGTGCTGAAATTATCTTCGTACATTTCTTCCACGCTTGGGTGGAAAACTAAATGCGCCCCAGCCTCTTTACAAGCGGCAATATCCTTTTTTAAATCTCTTGGATATTTAGCCAAATCTTCTGTGGGGCCAAATTGTATAGGGTTAACAAAAATACTTACCACAACTCTATCATTATGCTGGGCCGCTTGACGGATAAGGCTTTTGTGGCCCTCGTGCAAATAACCCATAGTTGGCACAAAACCAATGCTAAGGCTTGCAGATTTCCAGGCGTTTACAATATCTCTAGTTTCTTTTATGGTGGTAGTTAGCTGCGGCATTTTTAACCCTGCCCCTTTTGCTTAGTTGATTTATTTTGCATTTTAAAACAATGCTCGCTGGAGGGGAAAACGCCCTTTTTGGTTTCTTTTATATATTCTTTAAAAGCTTTTTTAAACAATACGCCGCCGTCTAAAAATTGCTTAACGAATTTAGGTTTTACGCCGTCGTATAGGCCGAGCATATCTTGATAGACTAATACCTGCCCGTCGCATTCTTTGCCTGCGCCTATGCCAATGGTGGGGATTTTTACTGCGGCGGTTATTTTGGCGGCGACTTCAGTGGGAATACATTCTAAAACAATTGCAAATGCGCCCGCTTTTTCTAGAGCCTTAGCAGCAACAATTAGCGCGGCGGCGGCGTCTTCTTGCCTAGCCTGCACTTTATATCCGCCAAAAATATTAACAGACTGCGGCGTAAGCCCCAAGTGACCCATAACGGGTATACCGACGGCGACCAAGGCTTTTACCTGCGGTAAAATTGCTCTTGCGCCCTCTAGCTTCACGGCATTTGCCCTGCCTTCTTTTATCAACCTACCCGCATTTTTTAGGGCTAAACGCACAGAACTTTGATAGGCCATAAAAGGCATATCGGCGACAATTAAGGCATTTTTAACACCTCTAGCTACAGCTTTTGTGTGGTGGATAATATCTTCAACCGTAACGGGCAAAGTATCTTCGTAGCCAAGCATAACCATACCGAGGCTATCGCCCACTAAAATGGCTTCTATGCCGGCCTCGTCCATCAATTTGGCGGTGGTATAGTCGTAAGCGGTAAGCATAGCAATTTTTTCTTGCTTAGCTTTTTGCTGTTTAAGAGTTTGGATAGTGTGTTTCATTAGTTTTTATTTTTCAAGACTTCTTTTACTTGGCTATAGTCTTTTTTGGGGTTCTTTTCTTTAGCTGTTGATAAAAGGCCCTTAGATAATTTTATATAAATTTCTCTATCTATGCCAGATAAGGCGGCTAAATTTTTAGCTATTGTTTTGGCGTCTCCCCTTTCAAGCGGGCCTGTTAAAGCGTCTTTTACGCCTGCCGTGGCAATATTTTTAGCATTAGCTAAAAAGAGTTGCCCCCAAGCCTGCTTTGGCACTTTTTGCTCGGCCAGTATATTGCTTGCTCTAGCCGCAAGGGCGGCGGTTAAATTGCTTAGCATAACGCAAGCGGCGTGATATTTGGGTTTTTCGCTTGATTTAATTTGCAAAACGGGATTACCTAGCTTAGTAAAAAATTGTTTT
>JAISHT010000064.1 GCA_031262415.1 Elusimicrobiota bacterium
AGCAAAAATAGTTTTTTGCGCTTTTATATGAGGCGAAAATAAGAAGAACTAAAAATTATTTTATGTGCATAATGAGCCAAAAACTAACCCAGCAAAAGCTCGCCGCAGGCGATCAAAAAGAGAATAAAGCGTAGCAAGGCAGAAAAAGAAAAAATTAATAGCAAAAAGTTGTGGTCGCATTTTTAGACCAGCTACAATAATATATATGATGATGGAAGAGGGGCAGAAAGAATAGTACGGTATGAAAAATTGTAAAGGAGCGCAAAAGACACTAAATAGTTTTGCAAGTATTTGCCTGGAAATTTTAACTTTTATTTGACACGAGGTATACACTAGGCAAGCTTTGCCCGTTAGGGCAAGAAGTATCCGAAGTGGCAAAAAAATTAAAATTTACGGCAAAGACGACGCAAAAAAACACAAAATAAAATTAACAGAGTTTGTATAATAAAAAGAAAAAAGGAGGAAGTTAAAATGAAGAAATTATTTTTAGCTTTGCTGGCCGTTTGCTTTTTTTGCTTACCTGCGCTTGCTGCCCAAAAAACTAACAATATAAAACTGCCCGCGCCCCAGCTTACTAAAGGCAAAACAATAATGCAGGCCTTATCGGAGCGGCAATCAGTTAGAGATTGGAGCAAAAAAGACCTTGATACCCAAACTCTTGCAAATTTGGTTTGGGCCGCTACCGGCGTAAACCGCCCAAACGGCAAACGCACCAATGCAACCGCCATGGATTTGCGGGAAATTGATATATATGTTTGCAATAAAAACGGGGCTTATTTCTACAATGCAAAAAAGCATATGCTAGAGTTTATTACAAAAGAGTCATGCGGGGAAGATAAAGCGCCTGTTATTATTTTTATAACAGCCAAAGCCAAAGAAGACGCAACATATCCTTATATTGACGCTGGTATAGTGTCGGAAAATATTTATCTCTTTGCATCAGGTATGGGGTTAGCCACAGTAGCGCGCGGCACTATGCCTATGGACAAGGCAAAAATAGCAAAACTATTAAAGCTCGGCGCGGATACCAAATTAATACTTAACCACCCTGTTGGATATGCGCAAAGCGAAAAAAAAGATAGTAAAAAAGAGGCAAAAAAGTAGGTTAGAGAAAAGTAAATTGGAAAAAGTAAGCTAAAAAAGTAAACTAAAAATTGCCCGTAAGCAACGTAGTATACATATTTGTTATATTAGACACCGCCCTATAAAACAGCCAAAAGAACCAGGCTGAAACAAACAATATTAAGGCGGTGTCTATTAATTTCCACCTTTTGCTTATTAATGGGGAGCGGTAAATAAACCACAAATTAAAAGGCCCTATAAATAAAAACAAAAACCACACGCCCCAATGCCTGTAGTAAAACGGTATTCTTTTGCCTTGGCCTTTACCGCAATAGCGGCAGTAATTATCCGTTTGGTCAATGGGGGTTTTACAATACCAGCAAGGTATCATATTTCAACGCCTTTACTTCTAAGAAATGTTTTTATGTGGCTTTTGGCCCTAGCAGTTTTGGCAGCGTCAAGCCACTGGAGTTTAGGCTCGGTATTTTTGCGGGTTTGTATCTCGCAAATATCGCCGCTTTTAAGCTCGCTATTCATCTTTACCATTTTGCCGTTGACTAATGCGCCGCTGTAGTGATTGCCAATTTCCGTATGTACAAGATAGGCAAAATCAAGCGGGGTAGCATGCTCTGGCAAAACTTTAACTTCGCCTTTTGGCGTAAAAATAAATATTTGGCTAAGGTCTACATCGGTTTTAAAACTTTCAATAAATTCGCGTGGAGCGGTTAAATCCCGCTGCCACTCTATCCACTGGCGTATCCAGTTTAGTTTTTCGTCTAAATGCGGGTCTTCCTTACTGCCAAGTTTATAGCGCCAATGCGCCGCTATGCCGTATTCGCAAGTGCGGTGCATTTCTTCTGTGCGTATTTGCACTTCCACAAGCGTACCCTCAAAAAATACGGTGGTATGTATGCTTTGATACATATTGATTTTAGGCATAGCAATATAGTCGGTAAAACTGCCTGATACCGGGCGGAAATTTGCGTGCAATGCGCCTAGCGCGCGGTAGCAATCCAAAACGCTATCTGTAATAATTCTTACGCCAAGCAAATCTTGTATTTGGTCAAACGAGGCGGATTGTTTTTGCATCTTTCTATAAATGGAATAATTGTTTTTAACACGGGCAAGCAACCTATGCGGCACGTCTTCTTTGTTTAAAACTTCGTCAAGCGCAATTTTAAAGGCGGCAAGCGCTTTATCAAGGTCTTTAGCTTTTTTAGCAACGCCCTCAACAATTTCTTTATATTTATCGGGGTGCAAATATTTAAAGGACAAATCTTCCAGTTTATTTTTAAGGCTAAACATACCAAGACGCTGCGCAAGCGGCGCATATAGGTTTAAAGTTTCAAGAGCCTTTTCTTTTTGACGCTCAGGCGGCAAGCCGTCAAGCGTTTTCATATTATGGGTTCTATCGGCTAGTTTAATTAAAATAATGCGTATATCGTGCGACACTGCAATAAGCATTTTACGCCAGTTATTTGCGGTTTCCTCGTCGGTTGAAGTATTTTCTAACTTGTCTATTTTGGTAAGGCCGGCAACCATATAAGCAATT
>JAISHT010000065.1 GCA_031262415.1 Elusimicrobiota bacterium
AGCAAAAATAGTTTTTTGCGCTTTTATATGAGGCGAAAATAAGAAGAACTAAAAATTATTTTATGTGCATAATGAGCCAAAAACTAACCCAGCAAAAGCTCGCCGCAGGCGATCAAAAAAGAGAAAATAATCCAAAAAAACACAAAAACGCCTGCATTAATGCAGGCGGTTTAATATGAACTTATACCCCGGATTCTGTCTGCGTAAAACGCATGGAAGCCATTTATCTATGCGGCCTACTTTCCTAGTAGCGTACGGGCCATACATCGGAGTTTTGGCCTTGCTCAAAGCGGGGTTTACCATGCCGCAAACATTGCTGTTTGCGCGGCGGGCTCTTACCCCGCCATTTCACCCTTACCCCTTGCGGGGCGGTATATTTTCTGTTGCACTTTCCGTCGGACGGGGGTCTTGCCCCGCCCTCCCGCGCTTTCGCGCGGCGCTCTGCCCTAAGAGTCCGGAAGTTCCTCCCAGCTTGCAAAGCAAGCTGGGCGGCTTCCCAGTCCATATTTATATTTTACAAATTATTTAAATCAAAAAGGTTTGGTTGAACGGCTTGCTCTTTAAACTCGGCAAATTTAAAAGGCGGCTTGGCATTTGACTTCAAACGCTCGTCCATAACGGCATTGCAAAGAGCGTCGGCCTGTTTGTTTTGCTCCCGTGGCACATGGGTAATGTTTACAATTTTAAAACTTTTGGCAAGGCTATGAATTTCATCTATCAAAATTTTAAGTTGCGGATTTTTTATCTTATATTCGCCAAGATATTGTTTAACCAGCAGTTGAGAATCAGAAAATATTTTTAAAGCGGAGCCTTTTAGTTTTACCGCGGCTAAAAGCGCGCATTTTAAAGCCATAAATTCGGCCTGATTATTTGTGCATTGTTTAAAAAATAAACCATCTTGCAAAAGCAATTGCCCTTTAGCATCTTTAATTACCCAAGCCGATGCACCCGGCCCGGGGTTGCCACGGCTGCCGCCGTCTATATTTATAATAAGTTCCATAGAATAAAGTATATAAAATTTAGGTCAAGTTTATTTTAAAGGGAGCAAAAACCAAAACGAAGAACCTTTGCCGGGCCCAGCGCTATCAACGCCGATAGAGCCTTTGTGCGCATTGATAATATCGCTTGCAATAGCCAGCCCAAGCCCCCAGCCCATTTTTTTATGCTCTTCATCAAGATTTTGAGCTTGTTGAAATTTCTCAAAAATCTTCATACGGTCAAATGTATCTATGCCGGCGCCATTATCGCTGACTACGGTTTTTAGGTAAACATCTTCCACGCAGTAGCGTATTTCAACTATTCCGCCCTCGGGCGTAAATTTAAAAGCATTATTAATTAAATTGCTGATAACTTGATTTATCCTAAATTTATCGGCCTTAATTTGGATAGCAAGAGGAATATCAATTTTCCTAAAAATAATATTTTTAGTATCCGCTAACACTTTATATTGAGTGTAAACCTCGTCAATAAGCTCGTTATAATTAAACTCCTGCGAGGATATTTGAAAACTGCCCGATTCTATCATAGAAGCATCCACCAAATCGCTCATCAAATGGTTCATATTTGTGGCGGCTTTAAGTATGCTGTTTATGATTTTTTGGTCTTCTTTGCCCAAAGTATCGTTGTTTAAAATAGAAGTATAACCTTGAATAGAAGTAAGCGGCTGTTTTAAATCGTGGGCGACAATAGACATAAATTTTGACTTCATTTCATTTAGGCGGGCAAGTTCTTTATTGTCAAAGGCAAGTTTATCCACCATAGCTTCAAGGACTTTAACTCTATCGGCAAGTTGGGAGCGCAAAATTTTAATTTGCTGTAAATATTTTCCCTGCGAGTAAAGCAACTTTTGCGCGCGTCGCCTAAAGTCATACATTTTTTTAACTAGTAAGACAAAAATAGCGCAAATTATAATAGAGATAATGTATCCAAGCATAAGAAATATTAGCAATTATTTAATTAACTGAGTAATTTTTTTATTTTATCCTCAAGCGCGCCCGCCCTTCTTACAATAAGCTCTTCCCCAGCCAAATCTATGACGGTTGAAGGAATGGACGCGCGGTTGCCGTCAAGCACTATAAAATCAACAAGCCCGTTGAAAAGGGCTAAGACAGCGGCCTCTGTTTCGCACACGGCTCTATTATGCAGATTTGCGCTGCTTGCATAAAGCGGCGCGCCGATAATGCCTATAATATCCAAAATCAAACTGCTTGCCGGCACTCTTAGCCCAATGGTATTTACGCCGCTGATTTTGCCGCCCTCCTCTGAGCTACGGGCCACAATTGTAAGCCCGCCGGGCCACAAAGAGGCGGCTTTCCTAAAATTATCGTCTACGCTAGCAAGAGTAAAAGCCTGATTTAAATCGCACAAAAGCTGAGCGTATTTATTTGGCGGATTATTTTTGATTTTATTTAGTTTTTCTAAATTATCCCTTGTATTGGCAGCAAGCATTATGCCATATACAGTATCTGTCGCCATAACGGCTGTTTTGCCGTTTTTTAGGCCGAGGGCCAAAGCCTTAATATCCTTTGGCTCCATTGCCTTTAAACTATAAATTTTAGTTGCTACTCCCCCCATAAATTCCCCCTTGTGTTTACCCCTATGATATATCTTCCTCTTCGTTTTCTTTTGCGTCTTCTTTAGTCCTGCCGTCTAAAATTACAACAAATTCCCCAAGTATTTTTTTGCGCTCTTTAAGTTTTAAAATAACTTCGCTTGCAAGGCCGCTTATCCATTCTTCAAAAGTTTTAGTAAGCTCTCTAGCTATAATAACTTTTACTTCTGAGCCAAAATTACTCTCTATAATTTCAAGCAGTTTAATTATTCTGTAAGGCGATTCATAAATAACAACCGGTTTATCAAGCAACAAAGCCGTTGATATAAGTTTAACAATTTTGCCTTGCTTTCTGGGCATAAAACCCAAAAAACTAAAACCGCCGCCACTAATGCCCGCCCCGCTTAAAGCGCAAGTTAATGCGCTTGGGCCGGGCAAAGTTTCAACTTTAATATTATTTTGCCTTGCGGCTTGAACAAGCCTCCACCCCGGGTCTGATATGCAAGGCGTACCAGCGTCTGATACCAAAGCGCATTTTTTGCCCTCTTTAAGCAAATTTAAACAACGCTCTATTGAAGAGGCGTCATTTTCGTTATAGCGCACAAGTTTAGCTTTAAGTGCGTAGCTATCAGCTAGGCGGGCGGTGTGGCGGGTATCCTCGCAAAGGATAAAATCCGCCGTTTTTAAAGCGTCTAGCGCGCGCAAAGTAATATCTTGCAAATTGCCTATGGGTGTTGGAACAATATATAGCATAAATAAATTTTACCAAAAGAACGATGTATTTTAGTAAAATATATGGAAAGCGTTGGGTGTATTTTTGCCCTGCGCTTAAATTAAATAACAATGACATTGCGTCAGGAGGTTACCCACTAACAAAAATGGCCAGACTAAAATTTAACACAACATTGATACTACTATCAATTATTTTGCTTACCGCAATAGCCACTTGGCTTATTCCGGCAGGCAAATACGAAAAAGAAGTTATTAACGGAAAGGCAGTGCTAGTAGAAGGCTCTTTCCACTACATAGAATCTTCCCCACAATCTGTTTTTGATATGCTAAAAGCGCCTATGGAAGCTTTTGGTCGCTCTACCGCTGCCAGTATTATGGCTTTCCTTTTGATTATTAGCGGCTCTTTTATGATTATTGAAAAAACAGGCGCAATAACCGCCGCTATAAAGCGGGCGGGCTTGATTTTTTCAAAAAATCCTTCCTGGCGTAAGTTTTATATTCCCACAACTATGTTGCTGTTTTCTATAGGCGGGGCTACTTTTGGTATGTCTGAAGAGGTTTTGATTTTTATACCTATCTTTATACCTCTCTCAATATCTTTAAAGTATGATTCCGCTATCGGCGTGGCGGTG
>JAISHT010000072.1 GCA_031262415.1 Elusimicrobiota bacterium
CCATTTGATAGAGAAGATATTTTGGAGCTTGCAAACTGCCTTGATGATATTATTGACGGCCTTTACCTTATAACAAACAGGCTTTATCTTTATAAAATAACCGAGCCAAGCGACGAAACCAAAAAACTTGCCGAGATTATTGTAAAATCCGTTGAAGCTTTAAAACTTGCAATAACATCGCTTCGCAGCAATAAAAATATGAAGGAAACCCTTAAACAATGTATTGAAATTAATCGCCTAGAAAACCTTGCCGACGATATCAGGGACGAGGCCATATCCGTGCTTTTAAACGACGCCAGCACCGACCCGCTTTTTGCAATCAAACAAAAAGAAATTTGGGAAACGGCCGAAACCGTAACGGATATGTGCGAGAAAGCGGCGAATATTGTTGAATCAATAATTGTTAAAAATAATTAAGGGTATTTTATGATTTGGATAATATTTTTAATATTTTTAGCTATCTTCTTTGATTATTTAAACGGTTTTCACGATGCGGCAAATTCTGTAGCTACAATCGTTTCAACTAGGGTTTTATCCCCAAAATTTGCGGTAATTTGGGCGGCGTTTTTCAACTTTGTCGCCTTATTTGTCTTCCACACGGGAGTTGCCAAAACAATAGGCAGCGGCATTGTTGATATTTCCATTGTTGATACAAACCTAGTTTTTGGCGCGCTAATGAGCGCTTGTATTTGGAATTTGCTTACCTGGTGGTGGGGCTTGCCCTCAAGCTCTTCCCATGCGCTTATCGGCGGCTTAATTGGCGCGGCATTAATTAAAGCCGGGCCTGGCGCATTAGTTTCAAGCGGTATTATAAAAACCGTAGTTTTTATAGTAATTGCGCCGATTATGGGCGTGTTTTTCAGCGTTTTTATAGCTTCTGTGGTATTTAGGCTGTTTCAACGAGCTAATCCTTTTAAAGTGGATCATCTCTTTCGCAAAGGGCAGTTGCTTTCGGCCGCCGCTTACAGTCTTGGCCACGGCGGCAATGACGCGCAAAAAACTATGGGTATTATAACAATGTTGCTTTTTGGCGGGCTTTCAGGCGCGTCCGAGGGCGCAAGCGTCGTGCGCGATTTCTTTTTAACTACAAGCGAAAGCGCAAGGCTTGCCGGCGGAGATAGCTTCTTTATACCTGTTAGCATAATCGTTCTTTGCCAAGCGGCAATAGCTTTGGGCACGCTTTCTGGCGGGTGGCGCATAGTAAAAACTATGGGCCAAAAAGTTACAAGGCTTAAACCTGTAGACGGCTTTTGCGCAGAAACCGGCGCGGCATTATCTTTATTTATCTCGTCGTGGCTTGGCATACCTGTTAGCACAACGCATACTATTACGGGCGGCATTGTCGGCATAGGTTCGTTTAGGCGGTTTTCCGCCGTGCGCTGGGGCGTGGCCCGCAAGATAGTTTGGGCGTGGGTTATCACTATACCGGCCTGTATTGCCATTGCGGCTTTTAGCTATATGCTCGCCGTCGCTATTTTAGGCTAAGGCTGTCATAAATAAATGCTAGAATATAGCTAATCTTTGTTTTGGGGGCTATAAATGGCGTCTGCATTAAGTTTTTCTTATTCTAAACTCGGGCTTTATAAAGAATGCCCGCAGAAGTATAAATTCCGCTATATAGACAAAATACCTGAGAGGCAAAAATACTATTTTGCCTTCGGCACGGCTTTGCATAAAGTTATGGAATATTTATACGCCGCCCCCGCTTTCCCCCCCTTAGAAACCACCCTAAAATTTTTTAAGAGCGATTGGGATAGCACTTCTTTTGAAGCTAAGGGATATGCCAGCCAATTAAAAGAGCAAGAAGGCTACCAAGAAGGCGTTAGAATAATAAAAGCCTACTACGCTAAGCACGAGGCCGAAAAGCTAAATCCCCTTTCAACTGAAATGCGCACAACCGTTCAAATTGACGGCCTCAGCGTCATAAGCATAATTGACCGCATTGACTATTTGGGCCAAGGGCAAGTGTCAATTTTGGATTATAAAACAGGCAAAACATTATCTCGCGAGCCGGACCAATTAATGATGTATCAAAAAGTTATGGACAATAACCCCAAACTTAGCGAGCTTGTTTTAGCGCGCGACCCGTCTGCAAAAAATATTCAAGTTGCTAGTATGCTTTTTTACCATTTGCCGACGCTTAAAGCCCAAAGTTTTCAGCCCGCTTCAAAAGAAGAAATTGGCGATTTTTGGGCCGGCGTTTTGCAAGTTGCAACTAATATCAAGGCGGCTAAATTCGCCCCCGACCCGGGCGAAACCAAATGCCGCTGGTGCGATTATAAGCCCATGTGCCCCGTGTGGCAGCTGTCCCCATCTGAACTATCTAAGCAGGAGGCCGAGCCTGCCCCTTTACCCAAAGAGCAAGCCGCTCCGCTAACCCCAACTGAGGAGTTAACCCAAAAAGTTGACGCTTACGGCAAGGCCCTAGAGCAGGTTGAAACATTGGGCAAAGAAATTAAAACCTTGATGAAAGAAAATAATTTTAATCTTCATTTTGGCAAACATTATCAGGCGGAACTAGAAAAAATAAATAAAATAGAATTTAAAGACCAAGAAAAAACTGTAGAAACTTTAAAAGAATTAAACCTTTTGCCTAAAGTTTTAAGGCCAACTTTAAGCGCATTGCAAACTTTGCTAACTAACGGAAGTCTGACGGCAGAGGAACAAAAAAAACTAAACTCGCTAGCAACTAAAGTTGAAAGTTTAAAATTAATTTGCAAAAAAATAGGGGACTGATTTTAGATGAAAGAAGAAATTATAATTTCGCTAGATCAAGGCAGCTCTAGCTCAAAAGCGGCCGCTTTTGACGCTAAGACGGGCCTTACGCTTGCCAAAGCTAGCGCGCCGCTTAATTTTAAAGCCAGCGCAAATACTTACGAATACGACGCTAGCGAACTGCTTCAAACGCAAATAAAAGCATTGGAAGAAGTTTTAAAAGCCTTGCCCTTGGGCGTAAAGCCTAAGGCTATGGCAATATCCTCTCAACGCTCAACAATAGTTTTGTGGGACGCCCAAACAGGCCAGCCGCTATGCCCGGCAATTAGTTGGATAGATGGTAGAGCGGGATTAGAGTCTATAGAAAACCCTACCGCGCAAGAAGAAATACACGCCAAAACGGGCCTATACAAAACTCCTTATTACTCCGCCCCAAAAATACAGTGGTGCCTTAAACATTACCCCGCCGTTAAAGAGGCTTTGCATAAGGGGCGTTTACTTGTCGGGCCGGTTGCGTCTTATTTAATTTGGCATTTTAACAAGGGCAAAGTTTTTGCTTGCGACGCAGCTCTTGCCCAGCGCACTTTGCTTTTTGATATAAATAAAATGCAATGGGACCACGATATAGCAAAATCTTTTGCTATACCTCTTTCCATTTTGCCGCAAGTGCGCCCAAGCGCAGGCGATTTTGGCTTTTACAAAGATATACCCATAACAGTTTGCACAGGCGACCAGCAGGCCGCTTTGGCCGCTACAGGCGTTTTGGAAAAGGGCAATGCTTGCCTTAACTATGGCACGGGGGCGTTTTTCCTCTTAAATATAGGCGGCGTGGCGGCGGACTTAAAAGGAATTTTGACATCAGTTTCGTGGAACTCTCTTGATAAAAAACCCGATTATTTGCTTGAAGGCCCAATAAATGCGGCGGGTTCAATTTTTACTTGGCTTAAAAATTTGGGGTTAAATTTTGACCAAAATAATTTGGACGAAACTATTGCCGCCGCCAAAAACCCCGTCTGGTTTTTGCCCGCTTTGGGCGGCCTAGGCGCGCCGTATTGGGATTTTGATACAACGCCGGTTATAACTGGCTTGCGGCCTAATTCCACGGCGGCAGATATTGTAAGCGGGGCCATGCGCTCGCTTGCTTTTATTATGGCTGATATTGTTTTTTATATAAACAATGCCGGCTTTGAAGTTAAAAAATTGCAGGCTTCTGGCGGCTTGTCCGTAAATAAAACTTTGCTTAATTTGCAAAGCGATATTTTACAAGCCCCCATATTAAGACGGGAAGAGAAGGAAACAAGTTTACTAGGCTCGGCCTATATTGCGGCTTTAAACGCTGGTTTTACTACGGAGGCTTGGCATAGCGGGGATAATTTTGAAACTTTTTCCCCCTCGCTTTCTAAGTTAGAGGCGCAAGGCCTTTATAAACAATGGAGAGGTTTTTTTGATTGGGCTTTAAAACAGGAATTTTAATATTTTGTTTTAATATTTTGCTGCTTAAATTAATTATTTAAAGGAAGATTATGAAAAGATATTTTAGAAAACACCGCAAATTATTTGCTTTACTGGTTTTATTAATAGCTTTTATTTTTGCAACATTTTTGATGTATAACGATACCGACCCTATTGACGACGCTATAGCGTATCAGGAAACAACTACGACGCAAGACAGCGTTAACTAATTGTAATCTATAAAAACAAAAAACCCCCGCTTAAATTAAGCAGGGGTTTTACTTTATATAAAGTTTATTTTAGGCTGATATTGCGCTTGTTGGGCAAGTGCCTGCGCAAGAGCCGCAGTCAATGCACTTTTCTGCGTCAATTACCCTTTTGCCGTCCTTTTCAGAGATTGCTGAAACAGGGCAAGCCGGTTCGCATGCGCCGCAGTTTACGCAGGTATCAGAGTTGATTTTGTAAGCCATTTTTAGCCTCCTTATGTAAGTGATTAAGAATATTATAACAAAATAAAATTAGAAGAAGAAACTTTTTATCCAAGCCCAAAGCCGCTGCGGCAAAATAATTTTAGGCTTTAAAATAATCCAATATAAATTTGGCAATTATCAAGAAAGAAACAAAAATTATCAACGGGCGTATAACTTTTGCTCCGTGGCGTTTGCCCACATAAACGCCAAGCAAATTGCCGATAATGCTAAATACGCCCATAGCCAGCCCCAGCTTAATATTTAGCGCGCCGATAGACAAAAAGAATAAAAGCGCAAAAAAGTTTGAGCAGAAATTAAGCACTTTTGCCATGGCTGTCGCCTGCACTAAATCAAAGCCGACATATTTTGTAAGAAACACCGCATACATAGTGCCAGAGCCGGGGCCTAAAAAACCGTCGTACAAAGCAACTAAAGAGGCAATTATTTTAGCCGCTTTGTTTGATTTTTTTATGCCAATTTTACGCCTTGTTTCCGTATTGCCAAGTTGCTTGTTTGAAAGCATTAAATACGCCGTAAAAGGTATAACGGCAATTATTAAAAATTTAAGATAATTTGGATTAATTAAGCGGCTTATGGCCGCGCCGAGAGCGGCAAAAAGAAAGGCAAGCAGCGCAAGCGTTCTTGTTAATTTTTTGCTTACTTTCAAGCGGTCTTTTAGCTTATAGGCCGAGAAGAAAATCCCCATAGTTGAAGCCAGTTTATTAGTGCCTAAAATGATAATTGGGTTAACGCCAAAGGCCAAATATGCGGGCAAACGCAAAACCCCGCCGCCGCCGGCAAGGCTATCTAAAAAACCTGCAATTATCATAATGATGCTTAAGAGGACATATTCCATAATTTATTTAGAGTTATTTTGCGTTTTTTTGTTTTGCGCTGCTTTATTTTGCGTTTTTTTGTTAATGATAAGGTATTTTGCCAAGTCTACCCGCCCGCTCATAGCATTGACGATAAATTGGCTACGCATACCTTTTGTCGCCGCATTAAAAACAAAAGCCAGCAGGGCAGAGTAAACGCCGCCTTTAATAGTGTGCGGCGTATTTAGCCCAAAATAGACGGCGTCTATAATGGCGAGTATCAAAAAAACAATATAAAAAATATTAAAGCCATACATAAACTTTAATATTTTGGTTTCATCTTTCAAATTTAAAAATCTTATTAAAAGCGGCAAAAAAACCATACGCCCAAAAATATAAATTATGGCGATAATGGCGCCTTTTAAATATTGCCCGTTAAATATTTGCCCCGCGCCCGGCGCGGCGCCGCTAAAAATAAAAGCTAGTAATGCGCCCATCATAAATACTTAACCGCCGTCGCTACTTTTGATATTTTTGCAAATTCTAGGCCGCTAATTTGGCTTAGCGTTTTGGCTAGTTTGTTAAATTCTTCCCTGCTGCCGTCTTTATATTCAAGCTCAATTTCAAACAGTTTTATGTTTTTGTCCTTTACCAAAATATTGCAATTGTCAAAAGCTAGTTCTGCGCTTAGAGTTTTGGAAGTTAACAAGAAAAGTTCCCGTTTATTTTTTATTATAAAAAGTTGTTTTGGAAAGCCAAGCCCCGGCCAGTTTTCCCTAAAAAATTGCTTAAACAGGGCAAATGCTTTTGTTTTGGATATTTTGCCAAGGGTAATAGTGTCTTCGCTTCGGCAAGCCATACCGTTTTTTATAGCGGTCTTGCTCTTTAGAGTAATTTCATAAAGCCCCGAGCAGGAGCGTAGACGAAGAGCAGTTTTGTTTTTGCTAAGCTCGCCGTTTGGGCTGTCAAAATAGCTATCAAAAATAAGCAGTTTTACGGGAGTGGCTTTTAGGCCAGTTGAAGCAAGGGCCGTTTTTAATTTATCAAAATCCCCCTGATTTTTAGCCTGCCATTTATATTCTTCTT
>JAISHT010000005.1 GCA_031262415.1 Elusimicrobiota bacterium
GCAACCGTTGAATACGGCGATATGGGCCTGACTTATGGCGCTCAGCTTATGTATTACCTTATCCCCGCTTTTGGTTTGGGCATTGAATTTAACGCCGCAAATTATTCCGAGGCGGAAATAAGAACCCAAACGCTTTTGCAAGATAATATCCTTAAAACAAGCGGGCAACGCTATAATGTAATGCTAGCTGGTAAAATTAATATTATGCCTTCTAGTAAAACAAGAGTATATTTCCCCATTGGTTTTGGCTTAACTCATTATAAAGGCAAGTTTGAGGGTAGCGGCAGTTTTGCTGGTATGACCAGCACTGAAACTTCTAACGGCACGGCTTTTTATTTTGGCCTTGGGCTAGAGGCGGATTTAAACGATATTTTTATCTTAGGTTTTGAAACCCGCTACAATGGCTTTTTTGCCGATAAAGATAAATTTAATACCGATTATTTGACCGATTTAAGCGCAATGCTAAAACTTGGCATCAAGTTTTAAAAAATAAAAACATATTTCTGTTAAAAATATCTTGACAATATAATTATTTTTAACTACCTTTTAATATATGCGGTAAACAGCCGCATTAAATATAAAAAGGAGATAGTTATATGAAACTACAAAAAGCGGTTTTAGCGCTTTTGGCAATGGCGCTGTGTTTACCGGCTTTTGCAAAGAAAGCAGATAGTTTTAGGGTAGACACTTTTAAAGTTGGCGGCGTTAATGTATCCCAACGCGTGCCTAAATTTGCTGAAAAACGCAATAATATCAACGATCCTATTGTAATTAAGCATGAAAGTAAAGCTCCTGGGGGTCTCAATCCAAAATTTTCAATAATAGATCACTATTGTTCTAGTGGAGGAGATGGTGAAAGAGAGATTTTTTTAGAAACCTTTACACTTAAGAGATCTCCCGAAACAGATACTTTTGATCTTGCCAATATGGATGCTAAACTTCAAGTTTATTTAAAAGACACAAGAAGAAATCCGACAACATATACTCTTGTTTGGGAAGAGATAAGGCCAAATATTTTTCTTAACCCAGATTCTGGTGAAACATTTCGCCAAGCAACATTCAACTACAATGGGCTAACAAACCTGCAAAACTATCTTAACAATGCCAAAGCTTATGCTGTAAATGGTACGGCAGTAAACTTTGTGGTTTACGATAGGAACAATCCCTCAACAGTATACTTCTCTTCGGCAGACACATCTAACTCTGATGAAAATGGTTATTGGCCTTCATATGTAGAACAGGGACATATGAGTATATTATCAGGTTATGGTGTGGATATTGGTTCTTATACACAAGTGGATGTTTTTAATTTTGATCAATATGGCCTTAATAAACTTAAAGAGGCGGGTCTTGTCAGAAGTGATTCTAATATGGAAATAAGTCCTTGGGATATGTTTTACAATGCCATAGATTCTCAAGATTTTGTCCAAACTTTGACTGCTCTTGGAATAAACTATGAGCATAAAACTGCAGAAAATGCGAACATTCCATCGGAACCAGGAGGACCTGTAGAATATGAAAGAGTTCTCTTTCTTCCAACAAATACAGCGTGGCCAATATGCGCATTGGTTTTGGCAAAATTTAATTATGAATTTGAATTAGCTGGAGAGACTTATTTTAGAACGCCATATGGAGATTATAGTAGGATTCAGTTGGTCACGGAAGATGGGGATGCCTGTTTCCAAAACGAACCTGGAGGCGAAAATGCTTTATCTGATATAGAAAACCAAGCCCAGAAGGATTTAATAAGAGCATTGCGTATGGGCGATGTAAAAGGCCGCTATGATATATTTAATATTAGCGGGCAACGCATAATTGGCGGTGACGCCTCTAAAGCTGGTAATATTAGCTTTAACAATCTTCCTAAAGGCTCTTATGTTATAAGGCTAACCACTAAAGATGGTAAGGTTAAAACCCAAAAGTTTATCGGTGGTTATTAATTAACGCTTATAGCTAAATAAAGATTGTTTGTTTTAAATAGAAACCCTCTTTGCAAAATTATTTGCAAAGAGGGTTTTAAAATAGACTAAAAACTCTTTTCTTATATAAAACAGAGTAAAAGCCCTATGTTTTTATAGTCTTGTTCCTAATGGATCCTCAAGATCTCCTAGGCCAACCATAGCTTCATCAGTGACTTCTGGAGCGCAAAGATAATCCGCAGTACATGCTATTTGGCCCACTTTACCACAATATTCATTTAGTATATAGTAAGCTCTTCCAGTGCAATGAGCAATAGTATCAGGTTTTTTTTCCATTCCAAAAGCGCAAGTGCTCGGAAGTAAATCTCCATTACGATTACGACGAGGATATGGGCATTGATAGGCAGGAAACTCTGGACAAAGATTATAATATACGTTTTTAGGGGGGTATACTTTATTCTCAATGCCACCAGTACCTGGAACAATTAGTCCGTAGGAATAACCAGTATCTTCCCATTTTTTCCATGTACCATCAAGCATTTTGCATGAGGGTTCACAAGATGTGCCATCAAAACGTAGATTCACGTCACGACCAGTCCATACTCCATTTACTGGTGACATAGTATCTCTGTATTCCGGGCAACTTACACAATCACCACAAGGATTACCGGGGCCTAGGTTGCTGTTGTCATAATATTTACCTTGTGCTAGACAACTACCCCTAACAGCGCTAGCGCTACAGCACCTAGAAAAGTTCCATTCGCAAGATTCTGTACAAGTTCTAACGCCACCTGTAAAACCACTAGAACCAACACAAGTTAATACATCTCCAGGTGAGCAATCTCCTTGCCCCCTAGTTTCTACCCATTCCCCAATGTCCCATTGACCTGTTTGTTCATTACAGGTAACAGTCCTTGTTTGTTCGCCACAATTGCCAAATTCTTGCGTAGACTCTGGCTTTGAAGAACTATCACAAGGTATAGTTGCGCATTGGCTCCAGCTTCCACAGGTGCCGCCATTACAATTCGCCGTACATTCCCTTGTTTGTACCCCACCGCCAGGGCAAGCTCTCTCTGTTTCTTGTATTTGTGCCTTGTTAGAACATTTGCCATTTTCTTGGCAAGGTAAATTGCAACGGCAGGAGCAGGTAGCTGTTTCTAATTCAAATCCAGCTTCACATTGTACAGAACCACAATTGCAAACTGTATCTAAATCGCTAATTCTATTCCCAAATGTAGTGCAAACGCTACCGCTACACCCTAAGCCAGCTTTACTATAGCTTGAGGAGAAAGTAAAATCTGTATTACCCTTTTTATAGTTAACCCTAACACATTGGTCGTGATTGTTCATCGTAAGCGTATAATTGTTGATTTTTAATGTAGTTGGACTTTCCCCTATCCTTTCTTGAGAAGCGTTTGTCGTTACTGCTCCCATGGCATTAAAATCTTGATAGTAAGTAGCTCTTCTAGCAAAATAACCAAGTTGTTTCTTGCGCACCATTTCTAATAAATTAATAGCTTCCGCCGCGCGGGCCTTGGTTATAGTTTTGCTATAAATCGGATAGGCAATTGCAGCCAAAACCCCTATTATTAACAGGACTACCAGCAATTCAATTAATGTAAACCCTTTTTTAAGTCTTTTTTTTAAATAACTCATATTTCCCCCTATTTTATCTAGTAAGTATAATGTTAAATCTAATAATAATTACTTATATAAAGGATAGCAAAAAGTTTTTTACAAAACAATAAAAGTTTAATAACGGCAGAAACTAAAAAAATTGATATAATTTAGCTAATAAACTTGGAGGTAGTAAAAATGTCTTTAACTGTTATGGTATTACTTAGCGTAATAATATTGCTGGCTTTATTTGTGCCTTTTCTTTCTCATAAAGTGGAGCAGGAGCTTGAAGCCTTTTTATTTGTCTTAGGCGTGGCGGCGGTAAGCATAACGGGGGCGTGGTCTTGGGAGCTTATTAAACACGCATTAAAAGAGCCTATTGCAATATCTCTAGCGGTTTTAATAACGGGTTTACTCTTTAGTAAATTTAAAGATAAAATAGTCAATTTAATAACCTTTTTTGAAAAGAAGTTTGGCCTTAAAACAACAGTCTTTTTTATAGTTTTTTTCCTTGGTTTAATTTCAAGCGTTATAACGGCTATAATCGCCGCCCTTGTTTTGTGCGAGATTATTGCCGCACTTCGCCTTAACCGCAAAGATACCGTGCATATAATAGTAATGGGCTGCTTTGCAATAGGTATGGGCGCAGTGCTTACCCCGCTTGGCGAGCCTCTTTCAACAATAGTAACCGGCAAATTAAGGGGCGCGCCGCATTATGCGCATTTCTTCTTTTTATTTAATCTGCTTTGGAAGTTAATTATCCCCGGCCTTTTGGCCTTCTCTATGCTTGCCGTGCGTATTGACGGAAATCAACATAATGACGAGCTTGCCCTTATGCCCGTTGAAAGCGCAAAAGATCTTGCTATAAGAGCGGGCAAAGTTTTCCTTTTTGTTATGGCGCTAGTTTTCTTTGGCAAAGGCCTAACGCCGCTAGCCGAGGCTACTATTATGAAGCTGCCTTCTTGGGCTTTATTTTGGGCAAACTCAATATCGGCCATTTTAGATAATGCCACTTTAGCCGCGGCTGAAATTGCCCCGGCTATGACAAACAGCCAGCTTGTTTATATCTTAACCGCTTTAATAGTTTCCGGCGGGTTCTTGATACCGGGCAATATCCCAAATATTATTTGCGCGGCAAAATTTAAAATAAAAAGTAAAGAATGGGCCAAAGCAGCTTTGCCTTGCGGTATAACCATTATGTTGATATATTTTGTTATACTGAGTATTATTTAAACGCCGTTTCTTTGGAGCTTAAAAAATGATTTTATTTAATGATATTTTGCTTAGAATTTTGGTTTCTTTTCTCCTTGGCTGCTTGATAGGGCTTGAGAGGCAGTATCACGATAAACCGGCCGGCTTTGCAACAAATACCCTAATTTGCCTTGGCGCAACCGTTTTGACAATGCTTTCCATAAACTCCGCCGCTTGGTTTGGCGGCGACGCCGCCCGTATTGCGGCGCAAATTGTAGCTGGCGTTGGCTTTTTGGGCGCAGGCTCAATTTTGCGTGATGGCAATAAAATTTCTGGCCTTACAACGGCCGCTGGTATTTGGCTAGTTGCCGCCGTTGGTATGGCGGTTGGATACGGCGCTTTTGATATTGCCTTTGTAGCTACAGCGGCCGCCTTGCTCTTGCAACTTGTAAGGCGTAAACTTATGACATCTTTTGACCATGTAAAAGTTTACGATTCTATAACAATAAAATGCGACCCTAAGTGGACTGTTGTTGAAACTATAAACGCCACTATCAGCAAATACGGCGGGGAAATACTTAAGCAGGAAGTGCATAAAGACGGCGGGTTGTTTGTTATAAAAATGATAACAAATATGTCTGAGAAGACTTTTAAAACAATATTTAGAGAGCTTGTTATCCTTGATGAAATCAAGGCTCTAGATAAATAAAAAACAGCAATTTTGTAAACTTTAAAAAGTGTCCCCCGCAGTTTTGCGGGGGATATTTAGTAAAATAAAAACAATGCAAAACAATCAAAATAATAAGGCTTATAAAAAATCAAATTTTGGTGGAGCATTTTTCTTTTTACCTAAAAAGAAAAAGCGGGCGCTAGGCGTAATTTATGCATTTTGCCGCTACGCTGATGATATTGTTGACGAGGGTTATCAAGATGCGCAAGCCCGCCTCGTTGCTCTTCGCCAAGAGATAGAAGCCGTATTTTCTTCCAAACCGACAACCGCTTTGGGGCAAGATTTAGTGGAAGTTCTAAAAGATTTTAAGATACCAAAAAAGTATTTTTTGGACCTAATTGACGGCGTTGAAACTGATCTGCGCCCTGCCGTTCGCTTTGAAACTTTTGGCGATTTAAAGTGGTATATGTATAGGGTTGCAAGCATTGTCGGGCTTATGTGCATAGAAATTTTTGGCTATACAAACGAGAAAACAAAAGAATACGCCCAAACTTTGGGATATGCCGTGCAAATGACAAATATTGTAAGAGACGCCTTTGAAGACGCTAAAATTAACCGCATTTATCTTTCAAAAGAATCTTTGGAGTCTTTGGGCATAGAGGAGCAGGAAGTTTTGGCCCTTAAAGATAGCCCAAAAATAGAAGCCGTATTGTTTTTAGCTTTAGAGAAATCCCAAAACTATTATAATAAAGCGCATAAAATATTGCCAAAAGAAGATTTTGCAAGTTTGCTAGCGGCTAGAGCCATGGGCAATATCTACGAGGCTATTTTGCAAAAAATACAAAAAAGCCCTTGCCGTTTTTGCGCTAAAAAGATAAAGTTAAGTAAATTAGAAAAGTTGCGTATCCTCTTAAAAACCTGGAGAGAAAGACCTTGAAACTATTTTTAACACTTACATTGTTTTTTATTTCCCTGCCGTGCCTAGCTGCGGGGACGGATTGCTTAAATAAAAGCAAAGAATATTTTAACGAAAAGGAATACGCCTTGGCGCAAGATTCCTTGCAAGCCTGCCTTAAAACTGCGCCCACCAATACCGATATTTTAATAAGCCTTGGCGGAGTGCAAATGATACTTGGCAAATTTGCCGAGGCCGAGAAAACTTTTAAAAAAACCCTCGCTTTAATTAATACCAAAAAATCGCCTTATACTGCGTATATCAACTCTCGTCTTGGCGATATTTCTATGCGTAAGCCGAATTTAAAAGAAGCCGCCCAGTATTACGACGTTGCCCTAAAAGTGGAGCCTGCAAATATTAATGCGCTTGTCGGCAAAGGTATTTGCGAGGAAAATCAGGGCAATATACCTGCGGCGGTTGATTTATATAATAGGGCGCTAGCCGTTGACTTTACAAATATTGCCGCTAGAGATAGACTAATTGCTCTAGAGCCGGGCATTTTAACCCACGATGAAATTTTGCTTAATATGAAAGAGCGTAATTTAATTGACCCTGCCGCCACAGATTATACTCCCGAGGACGAAGCTTTCTTAAAAAAAATGTATGTTGCCGAGCGTAGCAAAGGCATTGAATATTTATCCCAAAAATACTCCGGCAAAATTCCGCCCGGTTTTATTGTGGAGCGAGATAGCGGCAAAGTTTATGTGCGTAAAATGCTCACTTTAACGGGTTATAATGAGCTTATTACCCAGCTATCTGGCGACGCTAAAGATTTCTTTTTAAGTAAAAATATTTTGCCGGGCGATATTTTTAAACTTAAAGATTATGATAATAAACCGCTTTTTAATGAAAGAGGCGAACTTACCGAAGAAGGCCTTAGAGCTTATACAAGGGCGCTAAGAGGTTATAAATCTTACCTTTTACCGGGAGAGCGGACGCCCGCTGGTCAAGCGGAGCTTGAGGCTTTGATAAAAAAGATTTTAGCTTCTGGCTATAGCGAAATTACTATACCGGAATATTTTTATCTTATGCGTTATTCCCGCTGCTCAGAAGAAACTTTGATAAAAGAGTTTCGCATGCGTGTTGTGCATATTGACTCGCGCAACAGAAGAGTCTTTGTGCTTAGCAACCCCAAAATCCCGTGGAACTTAAGGGTGCCCTATCAAACCATTGTAGAGTATAGAGATGCCAGAGGCGAGGGCAAAAAAGATATAGATAATCTAGATGCTAGCACTAAATTTTTTGGTATTGGCGGCAATGTCGGCCAAAAAATATGCAAGGAAGACGGCACTCTGGAAACGCTAGGGCTATAGTAAATTTTGCTAGTTGCCTTGCTACTCTCTGTAGTCCGCAAATTATAATTTAAAAATATTTGTAGTATTTTGCGTGGTTATATCAGCTACACGGCTTAAAGGCTCGCCCAAAATTTCCGCTAAAGTAGCTGCAATTTCGGGGATATTTGCAGGTTCGTTTCTTTTGCCTCTTTTGCTTTGGGGCGGGAGATAGGGGCAATCGGTTTCCACAACTATATTTTTAAGGCCTATTTTTTTAAAACTCTCTCTCAAATCATTATTTTTTTTATAGCCTATTATGCCTGTTGCTCCAATTAAAAAGCCGTGGTCCAAGGCGCGCGTTGCGTCTATATAGCGGCCGCTAAAGCAATGCATAATACCGCCGTTTAGCGGGGCGTTTTTTAGCAAAGCAAACAAATCTTCATATGCGCTAAAGTCTTCTTCCCCTGCGCCCTTTCTGCAATGTAAAATAATAGGTTTTTTTGTTT
>JAISHT010000013.1 GCA_031262415.1 Elusimicrobiota bacterium
TTTGAAACTTTTATTGCCAAACGCTATTTACTATCAAAAAGCAAGGGCGTATTTTCCATAATCACTACTATAATTGGGATTTTGGGCGTATGCGTGGGCGTGGCTGCGCTTATAACAACGCTTGCTGTGATGAGCGGATTTCAAAACGATATTAAAAAGAAGGTAATAGGCGCTCAGGCTCATATTTTAGTGCTTGGGCAAATGCCAGAGGGCCGCTACCAAAAACTTCAAGCCGCTATTGAAACTTTGCCCCATGTAGTGGCGGCGGCGCCCAATATTTTAGGGCAGGCAATTTTAAGTTATGGGGACGCAACGCAAGGCGTTCTTATCCGTGGTATTGACCCTGCGGCGGAGGTTAAAACAAGCGATTTAATTAAATCTATAGTAGAGGGTTCTTTTGATACCAGCGGCCCCCTGCCGCCTTTAGTTTTAGGTAGCGAGCTGGCTTTTAGAATGGGGCTAGATATTGACGACGAGGTTGTTTTAGTTTCGCCAAAATCTATAGCCGGCGGCCTGCCAAAAATGAAGAAATTTAAAATTAGCGGTTTTATCAAAACTGGATATTACGAGTTTGATAATACCATTCTCTACACAAATATAGCTGCGGCGGCCGATTTCTTTGGCCTCAAAGGCGGCGTTACGGGCTTATCTGTTAAACTTGATAAACTTGATAATGCCGAGAAGGTTGCAGAGGAAATCAGCAATATTGTGGGTTATTCCTATGCCGTTAGAACTTTTGCCCAATTAAACAGCACGCTTTACGCCGCCCTAAAACTTGAGAAAGTTATGATGTTTATAATACTTTCGCTTATAATTTTAGTGGCTTCTTTAAATATAACTTCAAATTTAATTTTATTTGGCACGGAAAAATTGCGAGATATTGGCATTTTGCGGGCTATGGGCGCATCTCCTAGGCAAATTAGGCGGATATTTATGCTAGAAGGCCTATTTATTGGCAGCGCAGGCATATTAGCTGGTTTTGCGCTAGCTATGATACTTTGCTGGGCCATATCAACATTTAATATAGTTGAGTTGCCCGGCGATATTTATTATTTAACTAAAGTGCCTGTTTCCGTGCAGTTTTTAGATGTTTTAAGCGTAATTGGCGGCAGCTATATTTTATGTTTTCTCTCAGCCCTTTACCCGGCTTTTAAAGCATCAAAAGTTAAACCTGTGGACGCTATAAGATATGGATAATATTTTAGAAATTAAAAACCTCACTAAAATTTACACTGAAGGCGGGCAAAATATTAATGTTTTAGATAATATTTCTTTTACCGCCGCTAAGGGCGAGTTTATTGTTTTTATTGGCCCAAGCGGCAGCGGTAAAAGCACGCTGCTTAACCTTATTGCCCTTTTAGATACCCCAACGGCTGGCGAAATACTTTTTGAAGGTAAGGAAATTTTGCATTTACAAGAAAATAAAAAGGCTAAACTCCGTTTAAATAAATTTGGTTTTGTTTTTCAATTTGACGGCCTTTTGCCGGAGTTTAGCGTGCTAGAAAATGTTAATATGCCCGCTTTAATAAAAGGTAAAAATAAAAATAAACGAGCGCTTGAACTGCTTGAAAATTTGGGCCTTGCCCCGCTTAAAGATAAAATGCCGCCGTCAATCAGCGGAGGGGAAAAGCAAAGGGCCGCAGTAGCAAGAGCGCTTATTAACGAGCCTAAACTTTTACTTGCCGACGAGCCAACAGGCAATTTAGACCGCGAGCGTAAAATACAAATTTTTAAAGATTTTGCCGCTTTAGCTAAAGCGGGCCTTACCGTTTTAATGGTTACGCACGATATGCACGCCGCCGCTTACGCTGATAAATGCTACAAAATAGCCAACGGCAAAGTGGAAGTTTTTAACCCAGAATCTAAGGCGGATTAAGGCGGATATTTAGTAATGCGGTTTAATATGCAGGTCTAATAAATAAATATTTTTAACAGCCGTATAAAAAGCCCCCGAAAAAGAAAAGGGGGCTTTTACATTTAACAGCTTTCAATTAGAAATTATCTACACACTACTTGTAAGCTTTATTTGCAAGCATTATTTACCGCAGCATTTTTTGTATTTTTTGCCGCTGCCGCAAGGGCAAGGGTCATTTCGGCCGGGCTCGTCGCCTTTTACTACTGTTTGCACTTTGCCGTTTTGCTCTTCTTTTAATTCCTTTTCGTGCTCTTTTACCCATTTCTTCATTGCGCGGGGGGAATTCATATCAACGCCGTCGCTTTCCATACGCTTAGCTAGTTGGATAAATTTCTCTTTTATGCTTGGGTCTTTAACTTTGCTTTTAATGGCTGAAGGCAAGGCCTGCATTTCTCTTTCAATGCGCTCTTCCAACGTTTCTTTGGCTTTGCCGTCTTTGGCATTAGCGTCCTTTGGGGCGGCAGCCTCGGCATTTTTAGCGGCGACTTTAGCCGCTTTTTTGTTTTTAAATAAGAAGTCAAAAAACATATTTATATCTCTCCATTAATAATTTTTTTTATTGATTTTCTTACAATCAAAGCTTTTTTTACATAGTCATTGCTTTCGGGTATAACTATGTGGCGCGGGTGGCCTGACCAGAGTTTTAAAAAGTCTTCGTCAAGCTCTAACGCTCTTTGCAAACTTTCCGTGCGGACATTTGTATTTTGATAATACTTTGCCTCTTTTGGCGGGGACATATGGATAACCGCATAATAACGGGCATATTCCGTCTTTAAATCCGTGCCAAGATTTTTTAAAAAATCTTCCTGCCCATAAGGCCAATATACTGCGCCGTCTAGTGTGCCTCTATCGCACATAATTAATTTGGCTTGGGGGTTAATCTCGCCTGCAAGGGCCTCAAGCTCCTTAGTTGCGGCGTAAATCATACGCTGGGCGTGATAAATATGGCGGGCGCTAGAGTCATTTCGGGGGAAACCTCCGCCATAAACCAAAGTGGCTGCTTCTATGGCTACTTCTATATCACTGCCGTATTCTTCTTTCAAGATAGATATAGCGGTTGTTTTACCGCTTGCGGGGCCGCCTGTTAATACAATTCTCTTCATGGTTTTTCCTCTATGGCTTGGTCGCCGTTTAATATCTTTATATACTTATCTCTTATTTTATTAAATTCTTCTCTTTTACTGGCGGGTATTTCGCGCGCGGCCGAGCTGCGTTGCTTGCTGTTTAAGAAATCAAAATACTTATTGCCCTGACGTATCCTAAAATCCAAATGCGGGCCGGTTGAAAGCCCTGTAGAACCCACATAAGCAACCGTTTGACCTTGGCGGACTTTTGCGCCCACTTTTATATCTTTAGCAAAACGCAGTAAATGCCCGTAGCAAGTAACATAATGGTTTGGGTGAGCAATTTCTAGATAATTGCCAAAGCCGCCTTTTCGGCCTTTAAATTTAACAATACCGTCTGCCACGCTTTCAACTGGCGTGCCGCTTGGGGCGGCGTAATCTATGCCCAAATGGGGGCGACGTATTCTTAAAATGGGGTGAACTCTGCCCTTG
>JAISHT010000029.1 GCA_031262415.1 Elusimicrobiota bacterium
CAATATAAACAAGCTGTGTTTAACAGCAAGATGAAAAAGGTTGAGGTTTTAATGTCCAATCTCTCTTCTGCTTTGCAAGAATATCAGCTTATTCATGGAAAAGGAACAGTTCCTTCAGGTCTAAGCGATTTTGGTTGGCAACCTCCCGAAGGATGCGTAGATGAAACCGCCAGCTATTCTTGGATTGTTGTTTGGAGATGTCAGCAAGATGTTTTGGTTGGATTAAAAACCAACACTCTCGTTAGGAATGGGACTGTTTCCGCTAGTCTTAGAATTCAAGGAGGAAGTGGGGGATCTTATTCAAGATTCGTAAACGGTTCTTTTGAATGCTACACGACTAGCTTAGACTCTGCAGCAAGTTTTAAAAAATATTGCGAAATTAATAATATTCCAATAACTTCTTAAGATCCTGCATTAGTTTAAAAAATCTTTTGTCTTGCTTTTATTCCTTAGTTAATAAAAAGGACTAAGAGAGTTCTATTTGGCTAAACAAGGGGGAGCAGTTGCGGTAAAATTTCGGCCTCGGCAATTTTGTTAAAGGGGCAACTTTGCTGGCAAATATCGCAACCTTCAACATATGTTTGCGTCAACTCTTCTATGACGGGCGGCAAGGGGGCTTTTTCTTGAGTATTCCAGCAAGACAAGCATAAACTTTGCTCTATGCCGCCCTGCGGTTTTATAGCTTTTGTCGGGCAGGATGCAAGGCACAAGTCGCAACCCTCTGGGCAATCATTAACAATATTTTTATAGCTAACAAAATCATCAAGCCCAATATTTAACGCCATACCCGCAATGAAAAAATAAGACCCTGCCCTATCGTTTATCAAGAGAGAGTTTTTGCCCTGAAAGCCAAGCCCAGCCTTAACAGCCAAAGCCTTTTCTAACACGGGGGAAGTATCGGTAAAAAATTTAGCGGCGGCTTTTGGGTCTAATTGTTTTATTTCTTCAAAAATTTTGCTTAAAATTTCTTTTGCGCTAAGGTGATAATCTTGCCCCAAAATGTAGCGGGAAACTATAACCGTGTCTTGCGGCCCTTTTTTACTTGCGCCAAGCGGCGGCCGTTTAAAGCCCCGTTTTTGACGCAATGCTAACCAATCGGCCTTTTTCATAACAGTTTTTTTGTCGTCTTGTTTAGTATTCCAATAAGGCAGTAGTAAAATTATTATGCTTTTTACTTCGGGGAACCAAAGTTTAATATCAGCCCGCACAGCGGCTTTTTCTTTAAGATAATTTAAATGTTTTGGGGCGACAAGAGAAGCAAGCAAGCGGCCGCTTTCTTCAAAAACAGCAGGCGCAGTAAAGGCAAAATATGCGCTGTATTTTTTTATAATTTTTGAAACTTCTAGCGTTAATTGCTTTTGCTCATTAGCCATTGTATATAATTATCTGCAAAGTTTTTTATTAGAGCATTGCGGAACTCTTTAACATCAGGCTTTTGCCCCGTAATATCTTTTACCGTGGTAGCGGTGTTTTTTAACTTGCTGCAAAGATTATTGCCTAAGTTTACGCCAATACCTATAACAAGCCAGTTTAATTTATCTTCTTCAAGCGATGTTTCTATCAAAATACCCGCAATTTTTTTATACTCGCCTTTATGCAAAGCCAAAACATCGTTTGGCAGTTTTATTTTTGTTTTTAGGCCGTACATTTCTTTAAGAGTTTTTGCCACGGCCTCGCCCGCTTTAACGCTTAAACAAGCGGTCTTTTTCTCTGCGCCTTTTGGCCTAAGCAGCAAGCTAAAATAAAGCCCGCCTTCCTCTGCGTCCCACTCTCTATCAAAACGGCCGTGGCCTGCGCTTTGGCTTGTGGCTTGTATTAAAAGATTTTCCCCGGGGTAAGTATCGGCCAAGGTTTTGGCCATATCTTGCGTTGAGGGGATTATATCAAGCTCCACAACTCTATCAATAGTAAATTTAAAGTCCATATTTTCACCTTTTCTTTTTAGATTTTTTTGGAGAATTAACCGCCATATCTTTAAGTTCAAAAAGCCTGTCCCGAAGTTCGGCTGCAAGTTCAAAATTAAGATTATCGGCCGCATGGGTCATTTGCTTTTCAATATCTTTTATAAGCAGCGGTATATTTTTTGCAGCGGGCAGAGCGTCGCTTAAAGTATGTATTAAACTTATGCCCGAAGATTTGCTTCTGTTTTCAAATTCTTTCATTTCCACTTCAGATTTTTGTATGGTTTTTGGCGTTATATTATGCTCTTTATTATAGGCTTGTTGCAAGGCTCTGCGTCTATCCATTTCCGCCACGGCGTATTTTATTGAAGGCGTTTGTTTTTGAGCGTAAAGCACAACTTCGCCCTCAACATTTCTTGCCGCTCTACCAGATATTTGTATAAGCGTTGTTTGATTGCGCAAAAAGCCTTCGTTATCGGCCTCTAAAATAGCAACTAGGCCGACTTGCGGGATATCAATGCCCTCTCTTAACAAATTAATGCCGACTAAAACATCAAACTCGCCCTGCGTAAATTCTTTTAAAATATCAATTCTCTCAAGCGATTCTATGCCGCTATGCAAATATCGTGCTTTTACTTGCTTTTCAAGTAGGAAAGAGGATAAATCTTCCGCCGTTTTTTTGGTTAAAGCAAGAACTAAGCAGCGTTGCCGTTTTTTTACTTTCTCTTGTATTCTAGCAAGCAAATCTTCTATTTGCCCTTGGGCTGGGCGGATTAAAACGGGCGGGTCAACAAGGCCTGTTGGGCGGATAATTTGCTCAACAATATTATTGCCCGACACCGTTAACTCATACGGCCCGGGCGTGGCGGAAGCAAAAATTGTGCTGGGGATTAATTTTTCCCATTCCTCAAATTTTAGCGGCCTGTTATCAAGCGCGCTTGGCAGGCGGAAGCCAAAATCAATAAGCATTTGCTTTCTTGCCCTATCGCCGTTATACATGCCCCGTATTTGCGGCACGGCGACGTGAGCCTCGTCCACTATTAAAAGGAAATCATCATAGCGTTTAAAATAATCAAACAGACAATTGGGGCGGCTGCCGGGAGCGCGCTGCTCTAGCTGGCGGGAGTAGTTTTCAATCCCCGGGCAAAAACCAGTTTGCGCCAGCATTTCCATATCGTAGGCGGTGCGTTGTTTAATACGGTGTGCCTCAACAGGCTTGTTTTGGGCTTCAAAAAATTTAATTTGCTCGTCGCATTCCTTGCGGATAGATTCTAGGGCGGGTTCAAGGCCGTCGTCGTCAGATACAAATTGCTTTGCAGGCGAGAGCCAAACCTCGTCAAGCTCGTGTATAACATCGGCGCTGACGGGGTTAATTTCGTAAATACCCAAAATATTTTTGCCCTCAATATTAACCCGTAAAGCATTGTTTGAATAGGGGGGGAAAATATCTATAAAAGGCCCTCGTATGCGGAAGTTGCCTTGCGTAAACTCCATTTCGTTTCGCTCGTATAAAATGCGGATTAAATGCTTTGTAAAATCTGTTCTTGTAAGCAGTTCGCCTTTTTTTAAAGGTATTCTTAATTTTTGGAAACTTTCAGGCGAGCCTATATTGTAAATTGACGAAACGGACGCTATGACAATAGTATCCTTGCGGCTTAAAAGCGAATTGGTTGCTTTAAGGCGCAGCTTTTCAATATGGTCATTGATAGAGGCGTCTTTTTCTATATAAGAATCTGTTTGAGGGATATAGGCTTCGGGTTGATAATAGTCGTAGTAAGAGATAAAAAACTCAACCGCATTTTCGGGGAAAAATTGCTTAAACTCGCCGTAAAGTTGCGCCGCTAAAACCTTGTTTGGCGACATTATTAAAGTAGGCCTGCCAAGGCGCTCAATAACATTTGCCATAGTGAAAGTTTTGCCCGAGCCTGTAACCCCAAGCAAAGTCTGGCGGTTTTGGCCCGCTTTGATATTACTTAGCAGCTTATCAATGGCTTTTGGCTGATCGCCCGAAGGCTTAAAAGGCGAGACAAGTTTAAACTTTTGCATACTTAGATTATA
>JAISHT010000031.1 GCA_031262415.1 Elusimicrobiota bacterium
CAATATAAACAAGCTGTGTTTAACAGCAAGATGAAAAAGGTTGAGGTTTTAATGTCCAATCTCTCTTCTGCTTTGCAAGAATATCAGCTTATTCATGGAAAAGGAACAGTTCCTTCAGGCCCAGGCGACTTTGCGTGGCAACCACCCGAAGGATGCGAAGACCAAAGCGCCACTTATTCTGCTAGTGGCTGGCCTGTTGTTTGGATATGTAATGATTTTATGATTGGATTAACACAGAATAACGCTGCTCAGGGAACTGTTTCAGCTAATCTTAAAATGCAAGGGGGGAATAATGGGACGTATGAAAAATTATCAACAGGTTCTTTTAGATGTCGGGGCACCTCTCAAGCAACTGTAGAATCTTTCAAAAAATATTGCGAAATAAATAATTTGCCAATTATTTAATAGAAGTTTTGACGTCATACAAAATATTAAAAAAGAAGCCAGCTGCTTTTAAAGCGGATGGCTTCTTTATGTCGTTTAAAATACTTACAGAGTTTTTACTTTACTAAAACTTCAACCTCGCCAACTTTATTTTTAGCGGGGGCCTTTTCGTATTTAATCTCAATTATAATTTTTGGGTCTTTGCTTTTGGGTTTAAAATATTTTGTTTCATTTTTGTATTTACGCAAAATATATTGGTTTTGCGTTTGATAACCGCCTAGGTCTATTTTCATAAACCTCTCCGGGCGTTCGTATTGGCGGCTGCGCTCTTGATAATCTTCTATATAATCTTCAAGCTCTTCATATAACTCAACGGCGGAAAGAACGGTTCTATCAATTTCAGAAGCGGTTGGTTTTGCCCCGTTGATATACGAGGTTAAAACGACATAAGAATCTTTTTTTGTATCTAAAACAGGTTTAATACAATCTTGCCAAACATAACCTCTTTCTACAAAGTGTTCGGCAAAGTCTTCAAAAGAGTCCATACCGTCGTGGCGTGGAGTGTTGAAAGTATTGACAAAGGAAGCAGAGCAAACTTTTTGCTCGGCGGCATTTTCTTCAAAAGCATCTTGGGCAAAAGAAACTGCGCTAAACAAGAAGCCTGATGCTAAAACGGCTAGTAATTTTTTCATTTTTTATTTCTCCTTATTGTTTTTATAAGACTAACAAATTTTTATGGCGGCGGCATATGGCCGGGGTAAGCCCCCGAGGTAAAAGGATTTTTTAAGCCTTTCTTTGCTTCTTCATCTATGCCCCATGTTTCTTTATTTTTCAATATTTCGCTGTAAAGGTCAAGGGCTTTATTACGCTCGTCCAAAGCGTCGCATACTTGCGCTTGACGAAAAATATTCCAAAGTTGCCAGCGGCTTAAAGGTTCATCTTTGGTAGCCAACACGCTTGCTTCAAAAGTTTCTTTTGCTTTTTGATAGTCGCCTAGCGCCATATAAGCGGTGCCTATTGCGCTGTAGGAGCGGGCTGTATAAATTTTATTATAAAACTTTTCTTTGCCGATATTATCTAAAAAATTTTGCGCCCCAAGGATTACTTCTTGGTAATTTTGATTTTCATAAGCTGCTATTATGCCCACAAATCTATAAAGCGGGTTTTGCGGATATTTGGCAATGATTTCGTTTATATACTGCTCGGCTAGGGCGGGGTTTCGGTATTTCTCGCTTTCAATGGAAATTTCAACAAGCAAAAGTTTAGCGGTATCTGCGCTAAAGCGGCCATTGTCTTTTACCATATTTAAATATTCAATGCCTTTATCTGCATTGCCGCTAACTACCAACTTTGCCAAAATTTTTACAACGGCGGGTAATGTGCCGGCATAATATTGATAAATGCCCTCGCCAAGATACGCGTCGTACATATCGGGCGAAAGTTTGGCGGCTTTATTCATATATTTAAGGCCTTTTTTGCCGCTAAAATATGCTTTTATAAAATGTCTGTTTGCAAGTTGAAAGCGTGCTTTTACGCCGTAAACGCCGCCTAAAGCCAAAAAAGCTTGAGCGTCCTCGCCATGCTCTTCAACCCATTTTTCTATGCCTTTAATGGCCTCTTCTATACTTGCTTGGAAAACTTTTGCCTGCTCGGGGTTGCTTTTTTCAAATTCATATTCAAAGCGGGACCATTCTATCATCGTCTTGCCAAAAAGCGCAATGGGGAAACGGGGGTCATCTTTTAATAGTTTGCCGATGTAGAAATTAGCAGTGTCAAAATCAAGGTTATAAATGGCCCTAACTCCGCTATCTGCCGTAGCTAAAACATTAGCGGCTAGCTCTGCGGCCGAGCAAAAAGTAAAGCTTAAAAGCAAGGCAAAAGAAAGAAAGGTTTTTTTAAACATTAGCCTCTATTTTATCTTTGCCAAAATAAGGGCGCAGAACTTCGGGGACGATAATGCTGCCGTCTTCTTGCTGATAATTTTCCAAAATAGCGGCAAAAGCTCTGCCAACGGCTACGCCGCTGCCATTAAGCGTGTGGACAAGTTCCGTGCCTTTTTCGCCCTCTTTTTTGAAACGCAGCCCCATACGACGGGCCTGAAAATCTGTGCAGTTAGAGCAGGAAGAAATTTCCCTAAACTTACCCTCGCTAGGGAACCAGACTTCCAAATCATAAGTTTTTGCGGAGGAAAACCCCATATCGCCAGTGCAGAGCAAAACCCGTCTATATGGCAGGCCTAAAAGTTCTAAAATGAGCTCGGCTTCTTTTGTCATTTTTTCCAATATCTGCATAGACTCTTGCGGCGTAGAAAGCCAAACAAGTTCCACTTTGTTAAATTGATGGTTGCGAATTAGGCCCCTAGTATCTTTGCCATAAGTGCCGGCTTCTTTGCGAAAGCAAGGCGTATATGCGGTGAAGGCTTTTGGCAGTTGGTTTGCGGGCAAAGTTTCGCCAGCGTATAAATTTGTTAGCGGTATTTCAGCGGTGGATATTAAATATTGGTCGCTCTCGCTATCAACATGGTACATATCTTCTTTAAATTTTGGCAATTGGCCAGTGCCAAAAAGCGCGCTAGCGTTTACTATGGCTGGCGGCATAAATTCCGTGTAGCCATTTTTTGTATGTGTATCAAGCATAAAGCTGATTAAGGCCCTTTCTAAACGCGCGCCGTCGCCACGGAGCAAAACAAAGCGGCTGCCGGAAAGTTTTGCCGCAGTAGCAAAATCTAAAATGCCAAGCTTTTCGCCAAGTTCGTGATGGTCTTTGGGGGTGAAATTAAAACTAGGTATGGGCAAAGCATTTTCTTTTACAAGTTGATTGCCGCTTTCGTCTTCCCCAATAGGGACGGAAACATCGGGAATATTTGGAATAGAGGCCAAAATCTCGTCTATATTATTTTTTAAAGTTTTTAACTTTTCTTCTTTTGCCTGCATTTCTTCTTTAATTTTGCTAACAGTTTGCATGGAGCGTTTTGCCGCTTCCTCGCCCTCTTGCGCGCGCAAAATGCCAATTTTTTTTGAAAGCTCGTTTCGCTCCGCCCGCATAGCTTCTACTTGAAAAAGCTCTTGTTTATAAACTTCTTGCTGGGCCAAAACCTCGCTTGCTAGTTTGGAGTATTTTGGGTTCCTTGCGCCTAGTAGGCTAATTAATTCTTGGGGGTTTGCGGTTAAAAGTTTTATATCTATCATTGGTCGCCTCGTGCTAAATCATTTACAGAATATGGTTTTGGAAAATATTTTTTTACCGGGCTGGCTTGCTCTTTACTTTCATCAAGCAAGATGGCTTTTACTACGCCTGCGTCTAGCGGCACTTCACGCAGTTGCATGGCAAAAAACACAACAATAAATACCGCCGCCGCCGCTAAAACAAATAAATATGTTGGGGCTTTGGTTTCAATAGAAATATTTGTGTTTTCTTGCGGGTTCATTTTGTCCTTTTTGCTTTTTTTACAATTTTATCAAAACTTTTTATAAGGCCGCTAGCAATAGAGTTTAAAGCGTCTAGCCCGCTGACGCCCTCGCGGGTAGCGTCGCCAACCCAAACAATTTCGGCCGTGTTAACATCAACCATTTTTGCCACTACGCCAACTTGCGCATAAATGGTGTATTCTACGGGGAAAATATCCTTTTCGTTTCTAGTATGTTGGCCGGCGTAAGTTGTGTTTACGCCTATAACTTTGCCGTCTTTATCTTTTACTATTTGATTGTTATAAACAGGCTCGCTTGCCGTGCGGCGCGAAACATTATAAGCAAGCGTTTTTTGCTCGGGCAGATAAGAAGTAATTTCCCCAAGCAGTAAAACATCAACGCCCAAAATTTTGCCAATTTTGCGTGTTACGGCAGGCGACAGATACGAAT
>JAISHT010000085.1 GCA_031262415.1 Elusimicrobiota bacterium
GAGGCCGCAATAAGGAAGTATATAGAAGGGCAACGAAAAGAAGAGGAAGGACAAACAGCGTTGCTGTTTGAGTTTTAACAAAAAACCACGGGCGGAAGCCCGTGGTAGTTTATTATTTATTTAAGGCGGAAATATGCTACAATGGCCTTAGGATAGCCGTATTTTTCGGAGGTTATATGGATTTCAAGCTGTTTTCTAAATTAAGCGCATTGCCAGCCGCTTCAGGCAGGGAAGAATTATTAAGGGCGGAAATTACCAAAATAATAAAGCCTTTTGTTGACGAAGTTAAAGTTGATTCTATGGGCAATTTAATAGCCCTAAAAAAAGGCAAAGGCCTTAAAAAACTTATGCTAGCTGCGCATATGGACGAAGTCGCCTTGCGTATTAGACATATTGACGACAAAGGCTTTTTAAGATTTATCACCACCGGCGGCGTGGACCCACGCACCTTACTGTCCCAACGCGTGCTTATACAAACTGAAGAAAATGGCCTTATCCACGGCGTTATAGGCTCAAAACCAGCCCATTATCTTACCCCGCAAGACGCCGCTAAACCTATCACGCTTGAGTCTCTTTTCATTGACACCGGCCTTAGCAAAGAAGAAGCATTTAAAAAAATCACCATTGGGGACCCTGCCGTTTTAGACAGGCAGCCAATAGAACTTGGGGGGGATTTTTTCAGCGCAAGAGCCATTGACGATAGAGCAGGCGTTTATGTTTTAATTAAACTTTTGGAGCAATTACCCAAAAAGCCGCAAGTTGATATTTATTTTGTCTTCACCACCCAAGAAGAGCGCGGCCTTATAGGGGCGCAAACTGCGGCCGCGCGCATTAACCCCGATATTGCGCTAGCAATTGATACCACCGGCGCTTTAGATGTGCCCGGCGTTACCCCGCAAGATTATGTTTTGCAAGCGGGCAAAGGCATAGGCATTACTTTAGTAGACGCTTTAACAATAGCGCATAGCGGCCTAGCTAAACACTTGCGGGAAATTGCCGCAAAAAATAAAATACCTCATCAATTAAGGGTATCGCCAAAAGGCGGAAACGACGCAAGCGCAATGCAAAAAAGCAATGGCGGCGTGCCTGCCTGCGCTTTAAGCGTTCCTGTTCGCTACATTCACTCAAATGTGGAAGTGGCAAACAAAAAAGATATTGATGCGGCGCAAAAGCTGGTTGCTTTATTTATTGAGCAATGCGCAAGCAAAAAATACTAAAAATAAATTTGAAATTAAAATTTAATAAAAGCCGTTAAAAGAAAAGGAGAAATTATGTCTGTAGAAGCAGGGCAATTTAAGCTAGACGCAAAAAAAGGGCAGTATTTTGATGTAAAAGACATTATGAAAGACTCTGCCTATCAAATACCCCAAAGTGATTTAAAAGATTTAACTTCACTTGATATTATTTATAGGGCTCTTTGCTCCATTTTATATAATTATGCCCCGCTTTCAGGCCACCCGGGCGGCAGTATTTCATCGGGCAGAATAGTTTCAAATTTAGTTTACAATATGCTCTCTTACGATTTTAAAAATCCCGATAGAGAAGACGCCGATATCCTAACTTACGCCGCAGGCCACAAAGCTTTAGGCCTTTACGCTATGTTCGCTTTGAGAAATGAAATCGCCAAAAATTACGCCCCCGAGCTTATGGCAAAAGAAACCCGCCAATTAAGGCTTGAGGACTTGCTGGGCTTTAGGCATTCCAATGCTTCAAATACAAAACTTTTTAAACAGTTTAAAGCCAAATCTTTAGACGGCCACCCTGTGCCAATAACGCCTTTTATTAAAGTGTCAACAGGCGCAAGCGGCGTTGGCGTGGGCTCTGGCGTTGGCCTTGGCCTTGGCGCTGCCACGGCTTACGGCGAGCTTGCCCCCAAAGTAAATATAATTGAAGGCGAGGGCGGTTTGACGGCGGGACGTTCTATGGAAGCCTTGGCAATAGCCTCCTCTAGCGGGCTAGATAATGTTATTGTGCATTTGGATTGGAACCAAGCCTCTATTGACTCCGATAGAGTAACCGCAGAAAATGGCAAACCTGGCGATTATGTCGCTTGGAGGCCGATAGAACTTTTCTATATAAACGGCTTTAATGTTATAGAAGTTGAAGACGGTATGGATTTTGCTCAGGTTTACGCCGCTCAAAAATTTGCGTGGCAGTTAAACAACGGACAGCCAACCGCTATAATTTATAGGACGGTAAAAGGCTGGCACTACGGCCTTGAAGGCAAAGCAAGCCACGGTAGCGGACATAAATTTGCTTCCGAAGATTTTTACAAAACCCTTGCCGAGGCTGAAACAACTTTCAATGTTAAAATGCCCCGTTTCTCTGGCGAGCAAACGCAAGATACAATTGAAGAATATTTCTGGAACACTTTGCTCGTTATCCGCCAAGCCATTTCGCAAAATAAAGATTTATTTGAACCTTTGGCAAAAAAAGTGCAGTCTTCTCTTGCCCGCTTAAATGCTTTTAACAGAAAACCAGCAGCAGAAGGCGCCGAGGAACTTTATACAAAGTTTACGGCGCAAAATACGCCTGCTCAATTTGTCTTTAAAAACGAAGAGAAACCCACATTAAGGGGCGTTTTATCTGACGCTTTGGCTTATATGGGCGAGCAGACTGGCGGCAGTATGCTAGTTTCAACGGCGGATTTATCTGGCTCTACGGGCGCAGGGGCAATTGCAAAACCTTATGCTAAAGGGCTTTATAATAAACATACAAACCCAGCTAGCCACTGGATTTCAAGCGGCGGCATTTGCGAGGACGGCCTTTCAGCCGTGATGAGCGGCGTTTCAGCCTTTGGCCGCCAAATAGGCGTTGGGGCCTCTTATGCGGCGTTTACCGCCCCTATGATGCACACAGCGGCCCGCTTGCACGCCATAGGCCAACAATGCTACCACGAGGCTACGGGCAACCCAAAACATACTTTTGTAGTCTTCTGCGGCCACGCCGGTATGCCTACAGGCGAGGACGGCCCAACCCACGCCGACCCGCAGGCCTTGCAGCTTATACAGGAAAATTTCCCGCATGGCGACGCTATCTCGCTAACTCCGCTTGACGGTAATGATGTCTGGCCCGCCTTAGCGGCCGCTTTTGAGCATAGGCCTTCTGTTTTGTATCCAGTTGTTACCCGCCCTAATGTTAAAATTACAAATAGGCAGGCACTTGGCGCAGACGAGGCAGCAAATGCTAAAAACGGCGTTTATTCTTTAACAAAAGCAAATAAAGAGATTGCCGACGGCGTTATAGTAGTGCAAGGCGCAGGAGCGGGGGAAATTTTTGTCCAAGAAGTTTTGCCCGAGCTTAAAAAAGAAGGCGTTGAAATTAATGCCTATTATGTTGCCAGCAGGGAACTTTTTGACCTCTTGCCGCAAGACGAGCAGGAGCGTGTTTTCCCGTTAGCGGATAGGCAACGAGCCATTGCTATAACGGATTTTACTTTACCCACAATGCATTGCTGGCTTAAATCTGAAATGGGCGTAAAATTCTCAATATATCCATTTAAACAAGGCAAATATCTTACCAGCGGCAAAGCGGCAGATGTTTACAAAGAAGCCAAAATGGACGCTTTGGGGCAACTTGAGCAAATTAAACAATACTTAGCGGAAGTTAAAAAAACTTCTTGGCGCTAATTTACCATAAAAACTTAAAGGAGAAAGCAAAATGGCGGAACAAAAACCATATCTTACAGGAAGAACTTATATCTTCAAAATTAATAGAGGCAAAGACTTGCAGGAAGCCCTTGCGGACTTTTGCCACGATAATCAAATAAAATGCGGTATTATCAACGGTATTGGACTACTTGAAAATGCAACAATTTCTTACTACGACCAAGCTAAAAAGAAACACGAAAAAATAGTAATAGCCGAAGAGTTGGAAATTTTAAGCTTAATGGGCAATGTAAGCATTATGGATAATAGATCGCACATTTTTGCCAATTTAACTTTGGCTAAAAAAAGCGGCGAAGTTGTGGGCGGGCACTTAACGCTTGGCACAAAAGTATTTGTAGCCGAAATTTATATTCAAGAATTAGTCGGCGAGCCTAAAGTAAGAAAGCAAGATAAAGCGACAAAGCTTAATCTCTGGATTTAAGGCTTTTTAACGCAACAACGCCCCCTGCTTCAACTTTAGCAGGGGGTATTTTTATTTTATTTTTCGGATTTTTCTAATTCCCAATGTAAAACATCAAAGACATATGAGACTTTAGGATAATTGAGCCGCGGGGTTTTTTGTGTGGCTCAATTATCTAAAATATCTCATATGCAACAAATAAATCTATCTTACAAAAACAAGC
>JAISHT010000023.1 GCA_031262415.1 Elusimicrobiota bacterium
CCGTTGCCCTCAACGGTAAAATAAACTTTTTTAAGCGGGGTTTTATAATTATTAAATACAAAAAGCGGGTGGGTGGAAAAGCCTGCGGCCCCGGTTTTTTCTATACCTTTAAAAATTGCGGAAGTTTTGGCCCCTGATAAATGACAAATGATTTTACCCTTAAGCGGCTGCTTTTTAAGCTCTGCCCAAACGGGGGGGATTTGGTCGTCTGGCGTGGCTATAAAAATTAAATCCGCCGACGAGGCTAGGCTTGCAATGTCTTTATATTTCTTAAAATTAAAAGCGGAAGCGGCAGGGTAATTTTTACTAAAATAGCCCGCAACTTCTAAGCCGCTAGCTTTAAAGTAATTACCCAGCGAAACGCCCGCCCTGCCTGCGCCGATAAAACCTATCTTCACATTTGCTCCTTTATCACTACTTATGCCGATATTTTACCGCTACTTATATTTTAGCTTAATGTAAGCCCTTAGTGCAAAATACCCTCGCCGTTTGGGCGAGGGTATTTAAGATGTTTTTGCAATCAAAAACTTAATACTGATATGTTAAAAGCCCGCTTCTAAGCTTTGGCTCAAACCAAGTGCTTTTGGGGGGCATAACCATACCGGCGTCGGCCACTTTCATCAAATCGTCCATAGAAGTGGGGAACATAGAAAACGCAACGGCGTAGCCAAGTTCGTTTACATATCTTTCAAGCTCTTTTGTGCCGCGGATACCGCCGATAAAATCAATCCTTTTATCAGTGCGGGGGTCGGCTATTCCAAGAATTGGGCCAAGCACATTATCTTGCAAGATGCTTACATCAAGGCTTTTAATGGGGTCTAGCCCGCCGTTAAATTGATTTTTAACGGTTAAGGTATACCATTTGCCGCCAAGATACATACCAAAGCTGTTTTTGGCTTTTGGCTTTGTTTCGCCGGTTTCTTTTATGTCAAAAATATTATTGAGTTTTTGCATAAAAGCTTCGGGAGTATTGCCGTTTAAGTCTTTAACAACTCTGTTATAATCCATAATATAAAGCTGCTCGGCGGGGAAAACTACTGATAAAAAGAAGTTATAGCTTTCTTCCCCTGTATGGTTTGGGTTGGCGGCTTTGCGTTCTTTGGATACATTGAAAGCCGCAGCAGAGCGGTGATGCCCATCGGCGACATACAAAGCCGGCAGCGCGGCAAAATCGGCCTCAATTTCTTTAATTTTAGCGTCGTCAGCAATTCTCCAAACAGTATGTTTTATGCCGTCATCGGCAGTAAAATCATAAAGCGGAGCGGTTTTTGCGGTTTCCTCTAAAATTGCGGTGAGCTTTGGCGCATTTTTATAAGCTAAAAATACTGGGCCAGTAGTAGCGTTTAAGGTGGTTACGTGGCGGGTTCTATCGGCCTCTTTATCTTTTCTTGTAAACTCGTGCTTTTTGATGCGGCCGGCCTCGTAGTCATCGGTATTAGCGGCGACTACAAAACCATACTGCGTTCTGCCGTCCATAGATTGGGCGTAGATATAAAAGCTTGGTTTATCTTCCACAATTAAAACGCCGTCTTTGATAAATTTATCAAGATTTATTTTAGCTTGAGCGTAAACCTTATCGTCGTAGAGATTGATGTCAAGCGGCAAATCAATTTCCGGCTTGTCAACATGGAGGAAGGTTATATCATTGCCTTTTGCCATCTCTCTAGCTTCAGCAGAGTTGATAACATCATAAGGCAAAGAAGCCACTTTTTGCGCATCTTTAGCAGGGCGCAAAGCTTTAAAAGGTTTAACTTTAATCATTATTTATTCACCTGATGTAAGAAATTGCCGCTTTTGGCAAATTCTTTAATAATTTCTACAGCCATTTCGGCGACAGCGTCTTGCGCCTGGTCGGTAGAAGCCCCAATATGATGTGTGCCGTAAATGCCGGCAACTTTTGTTATTGGGTCAATAAACTCTTTAGCGTCGGCCTTAGGCTCGTTTTGATAAACATCTATGCCGGCCCTAATGCCTTTTGTTTCAACCGCTTTTATGAGGGCGGCCTCGTCAACAAGGCTGCCTCTAGAAGTGTTTATAAAATACGCGCCCGCTTTCATGGCATTGAAAAAGGCCTCGTTATAAAAACCCTTTTCGCCAGCCGGGGTATGCACGGAGATAACATCGCTTTGTTTGGCAAGTTCTAAAATATCGTCAACTAAAGCTATGTCCATACCTTTAATTAAATCTTTGTTTAGATACGGGTCAAAGCCGACAATCTTCATACCAAACGCCGCCGCCCTTTTGGCGACTTCGCGGCCAATATTGCCAAGGCCAATTATACCTATTGTCCTGCCGTAAAGGCCTTTGGCTTTAGAGTAAACGCTTTTATTCCATTTGCCAGCCCTAAAATCGGCGACATTATCGGCAATGCGTCTATCAAGGGAAAGGATAAGGCCTAGGGCAAGCTCGGCGACAGCTATAGAATTTGTGCCGGGGCAATTTGAAACCGCCACGCCTTTTTCTTTGGCGTAAGCGGTATCAATAGTGTCAAAACCTGCGCCCGCGCGGATAACAAGCTTTAGGTTTTTGGCGGCGTCAATAGTTTTAGCATTTACTTTTGTGCTTCTTACTATTATAACTTCCGCATTTTCTTTAGCTTGCGCGTCGGATAGGGTGTTCTCGTCCAAAGCGGCGTCAAAAACAATATCAAAGCCGCTTTTTTTGAGCTCTTCCATCCAATGCGGGGGGAATTTATCTGCTATTAAAATCTTCATCTAAAGCTCCTATTTATTGCCCGCTCTTAATTCTTTTACCACATAATCAATGGTTTTGGTGAGCAGTTCGTATTCCTTTGTGCCGTCAAAATCTACAAAGGGGAAGCAAGAAATACGCAGCGAATTTTCTTTATAGCTGCCGTATTTGCCAATGCCGTCTTTTAAACAATCCTTGCCGGATTTTTTGATTGCGCCGTTTAATTCTGAATCAATAATTTTAGGGTCTGTTATTCTAAATGTCGGCGTTAAATAAGAGCGATTTTCTTCGGGCGAAATCATAGGCTCAAGATAATCGGTAGTTTTAACAAAATCCATAAGGGCTTTGTAATGAGCGCGGCAAAGTTTATCCATAGCTTCAATACCGCCGGCGGCAAGCATAATTTTGGCGGCTTCGTTGGCCATCCAAATATTAATGGTGCTGGGGGTGTTAAGGGTTTGGAATTTGGGGGCTTTTTCTAAAGCGCCGGTTATATCAAGGGTATAGGGTATAACTCTGGTTTTAGCAACTTCGGCAACTCTTGCCACGGCTCTGGGGCTTAAAATTAAAACGCTGCTGCCGCCGCCTGTGCCAAAGCATTTTTGCATAGAAAATACCATTGCGTCCCAAATGCCTTGCGGTAAGTTTCTGCCGCCTGCGCAGCTTGTGCAGTCCCAAGCAATTAAAGTATCTGGGCCTTTCTTTTCCCAAGCTTCTTTTAAGTATTCGTCGGTTATTTGCACGCCTCTAGATGTTTCGTTGGGGGTTAATATAACGAGGCTTGCATTAAAATCTGGCTTTTCTTGCGGGAAGTAGGTGCCTGCGGCTGGGGTTTTAAAATCTTTTTTAATTTCTTTAGGTAATTTTAAAGAAATTTCGTCGCACCACATGGTTGAAAACGAGCCGAAAGATAAACCTGAAATAGAATCTTTAGTCAAGCTCCAAGCGACGGAATCCAAAGCTGGGGTTGCGCCGCCGTGATAGAACATAAGAGTATAATCTGCGGGTACGCCTAAAAGTTTTTTAATATTTTCGGTTGCTTCTTTATAAAAACCGTTTGTAGTAATATCGCCAGCGCGGTGAGAGCGTTCAAAAAAAGTCTCGCTAAGCGGCGTATTTCTTATTTGTTTATGCCCCTGGCTTGGGCCGCAGGCAAAAGTAACATTAGGTAGTATTTCTTGTGGTATCTTCATCATATCCTCCGATATAATTGGCGCTTCTTTTAATTTTTTGTCAGACAAATATTCAGCCGCTCAAAATTACGGCTGGAATACTTTTAACTGTCTATACAATGATAATAACATAAAAAATAAAAAAAGTCTTTTATTTTTAGGCCTATTTTAAGACTTGTTTCTAGACTTATTTTAACAGCAAAATAAAACCCAAAATATCCGTCTCAATATTCGCCTAATTTTTAATCCATAAAAATATTAGTTAATAATTAATCTTTATTTTCAAGTTTACGTATTTTACGCTCTACTTTTTTTATACTTTCCTCAGGCGTGGGCAAGTTTTCTGGCATGGTCCCGCCAATATTTTTTATAGCTTGACGGACTTTGCGTCCTACTTCTTGATGAGTTTGGCTGGCTTTTGATTTAGTTTTTATTTTATCTTTACGCAATTTTTCTTCTGTTTGTGTTGCTCTAAATAGATTTGCCGCAAGTTCTGTGCTGCCCATATGGTCTAATATTTGTTGACTCTTTTTTAACCCTTTTTTCTTGTGGATATCTTTCATTCCAAGGCCGCCATAAAGTCCTTTATAGCCATAGTCTTGAAATATTGCATAATCAAAGGGCGTTTCAACCCCTGCCGAACGCGCAGCAGCGGCAAGCTGTTTGTTGTGAAATTTCATTTCATCGCGAAGTTGCAGACGCTTTTGGTCTTCATTTAACTGTGGGAAAGAGTCCGCAAGTTCTGCGCGACGTGTTTGTACGGCAAAATATGTTTGCCCAGAAGCAACCATCGGTTTTGATGGGTCAGCATTTTGTATTACAAGATAGCAAGCATAACGAGATAGGGCATAGTCTTTAATTTTCCTCTGACTTCCGGAACCCAGAGATACCATTTTGCTGATCTCGGGAAAATGGTATTCTTCCTCTATATTGCTGTTTTTTGCTGAAATTTTTGCCTTTTCAATTGTATTTTCAAAATTATCCCATTTTTCATAACCGAGGAGAACGGCTAAATCTCTTGCCGCCCATCGCTCATTACCATCATTATCTATAAATTTTATATTTTCAAAAGGATTTTTACCGTTAGTTAAACCTGTCATAATTATACCCCTCATTTAAGATAAAATATTCTACAAAATAATAGGTTATAAATCTAACAACTTATAAACCGCAAAAGCCCCCGTTTCTTCTTCGGGGGCTTTTTAAAATAATTGCTTACTTAAGCGTTTATTACTTACTTAAGCGTCTATTGTTTAACTTAGCGGCTTACTTTATTATTTAACTTCTTTTAGTTTTGCCGAGAAGTGAGATAATGAGGCCGGCGCCCATTCTACCGCCAAACCTTTAATATCTTTCTTGTTTTTTGCAATGTGCGCCATAACCTCAATAACATAATCAAAATGAGATTTGGTGTAGACTTTGCGTGGTATGGCAAGCCTTACAAGCTCCATATCGGCAGGCAGCCATTTGCCATTTTTATCTTTTTTACCAAACATCAACATACCAATTTCCACCGTGCGTATGCCGCCCATTTTATACATATGGCAAACAAGGCTTTGCGCCGGGAATTTATCTTGATTAAAAGTTGGCAAAAACTTCTTTACATCAATATAAACGCCGTGTCCGCCGGGAGGGGTGATTATCGGCACGCCGACTTTTTCTAAACCCTCGCCAAGATATTTTGTGCTCTCTAGCCTATAGGCAAGATAATTATCGTCCAATCCTTCCATTAAACCAGTTGCCAAAGCTTCCATATCACGGCCCGACATACCGCCGTAATTTAAAAAGCCTTCGCCTAAAATAAGCTCTTCACGGGCTTTTTGCGTCCAATCATTATCGGCTTTAAAAGCTAAGAAACCGCCCATATTTACGCTTGCGTCTTTTTTGGAACTCATCCACATACCTTGAGCGTAGGAGAACATTTCACGGGCAATTTCAAGCGGGGTTTTATTTGCATAGCCCTTTTCGCGAAGTTTAATAAAGTAGGCGTTTTCGGCGTAGCGCGCGCTATCAAGGAACATTGGTATGCCGTGCTCTTTACAAATTTTTGAGGCTTCCCTAATATTTGCCATACTAACAGGCTGACCGCCAAAAGAGTTATTGGTAACAGTCATAATAACAAGCGGGATATTTTTTGCGCCAATATCTTTTATGGCTTTTTTGAGTTTAGCCAAATCAATATTGCCTTTAAACAAACCTGGCTTGCCAAACTCGTAAGCTTCTTTTACGGGGATATCTAAAGCTTCCATTTTATTGGCTTCAACATTTGCTCTGGTAGTGTCAAAATGGGCGTTAGAAATAATTGTTTGGCCGGGTTTTATTTTACCAATGAAAGAAAATAAAAT
>JAISHT010000040.1 GCA_031262415.1 Elusimicrobiota bacterium
ATAAAGAATTTTTGCTTTCCTTATATTATTACCAGCCTTTTATGTGGACGGAGACTGTACAAACTGAAGCCTTAAAACTGCTTTTGCCCGCCGCCATTAAAGTAAAAATGCAGGATAATATAATTAAATTAATGGGCCCGCAAAGCAGCTTTTTGGAAGGTTTTATTTTAGCTGATCCTTTAGGTTTATTATCAATATCGGCCAAAAAACTTAGCTCGCTTAATATAAGCGAAGGCGAGCTTAGTTTCAATAACGGTTTTTTGGTTTCCCAAGACGGCAAAAAGGCTTTGCTTTTATTTGACTATACGCAAAACTCTTTTGATAGAAAAGCCGCAGTAAATATTATTAAAGAAGTCAATTCCATAAACAAAATTTTGCCCACGAGCGCGCGCGCTTTTGCTATGGGGGCCGCTCGTTATACGCAGGAAAATAATGATATTGTAAATAAAGATGTCAAAAAAGTTTTAGCAATCTCAATTTTTGCTATGCTGGCGATTTTTCTAATTTTCTTTAGGCAAAAAAATGCGCTTTTTATTTACGCAGTTCCGCTTTTAGTTTTAATGCCTGCGGCTGTCTTTACATATTTTGGCTTTGGCGCCCTATCAGGCATTACGCTTGGTTTTGGCTCTGTCCTCATGGGCCTTGCTATTGACTATAGCATTTATGTCTACTATGCCTTCTTGGCCTCATCTAAGCAGACGGGCGAAAAAGCCGTTATCCGCGCCATTTCCCGCCCAACTATGCTAAGCGCATTTACCTCAATAATTTCTTTTGTGATTTTGTATTTTTGCACCATTTTGCTTTTTGAACAAATTGCAGTTTTTGCGGTTTTTGGGCTTATTTATGCCTTGTTTATTGCATTTTTTGTAGCGCCGCTTTTCTTTAAATTGCAAAACAAACCTGTTAAAGATTTAACCTTGCCTGCCGCCATAAAACCGCTTTGGGCAGTTATATTAATTGTGTGTATTTTGGCTGGCGGACTAGTAAGCATTAAATTTTTACATTTGGATTCTTCTCTAAACTCTTTAAATACTGTTAGCAAGCAATTTGAAGAAGATAGAAAAGTTTTTGATTCTCTAACAGGCAAAGAGGCAAGCGAAGGCTCGCTGTTATTTGTTTTTGGCAAAGATAAAGACGATGCTTTAAGCGAAAGTTTGGCACTGTCAAAATCCGCTAAGCAGCCGCTAGCTTTATCTGAAATTTTATTTTCCACCGTTGAGCAGCAAAAAAATATTGAGAGATGGCATAAGTTTTGGACTGCTAAAAAAATAAAACAAGTAAAAAATATTATTGAAGAAAGTATCCGCCCATTTGATATAGATAAAAATATTTTTAATAATTTTTATAATTTTTTGGCTCTAGCTACACCGCCCGCCGCTAGCCAAGTAAAAAATTTTGACCTTACAAAAATCTATAACCCGTTTACCGAGTTTGAAGGCCAAATAGCAATTGTCCATATTGCGCCAAGCGCATTTAAAATACCGCCAAATTTCACGGGCAAGGCCGCCTTAATTTCGCCGAGTATTATTCAAAGCGAATTGTTCCATAAAGTATTAAATATTTTGGCTATTGTAATAACAATTATTTTTATTTTAGATTTTGTCATCGTTCTAGCGGTATTAAAGAGCCTAAAACTTGCTTTGCTTTCTTTTATACCTGTTCTTTGCAGCATAAGTATGATTTTTATTTTATGCGCAGTTTTTGGTATAAAAATAAATATATTTTCGCTTTTTGCAATACCGCTTATTATAGGAGTTTGCGTTGATTATGCCATTTTTATAATACATAAACATACGCTTTCTACAACTTTATATCCGTCGGTAGCCGTTGGGGCTAGCGCGCTATTAAGTTTGGCGGGTTTTGGCTCGCTAATTTTTGCAAGCCATAAGGTTCTGTTTGCAATAGGCCTAACAATAACAGTTGCCATTATCACTGCAAGTTTGATAAGTATTTACCTGTTGCCCGGGATATTAAAAAAAGTATTAAAAATTCTTCCGCTTTTCTTTCTTATTTTACTTGACGGTTGCATAAGCGCAGGCCCAAAAATTGTTTATGATAATAAAAGCCTTGCCGCTCAAAATAATATTGAAGCTAGCCAAGTCAGGCAATATTATGGCGAGATGGGCGGCAGTATGCTATTTAATGCTGTAGCGGCTAATTTGGACGGAGCAGCAGGCATAGACGCGGCAGTCCGCATAATTACATTAAGCGAGCTTGGCATAAAACTTCTTGATATGACCATAACAAAAGACACCGTTGTTATACATTTTAAAATAAACTTTTTACCCAAAGCGGCGGCAAAGTCTTTGGGCTTATTTTACCGGGATTTTTACTTCAATAAATCAGCTTTAATAAAAGAAGATTTAGGCAGTGGCAAAATTTCATACAATGATAGTAATAAAAAAATTGTTTTGTGGGAGCAAAATGAGCAAGATAACTAATGCAATAGAAAAAATTTACAGGCCAAACCCGCAAGGGGCCTTTTTTACTTTTTTGCAGGATTTCCCTGCCTTTGAAGGCCATTTCCCGGGGTACCCTCTGCTGCCTGCTGTCGTGCAAATAGAACTTGCGCTTTTTACAATATCGGCAAGGCAAAATAAAAAAGTAAAATTAAAATCAGTAAAAAAGGCTAAATTTAGCGCGCCAATTTTCCCGCTTGACACCGTCCAACTAATACTTGAAGAAACCGACGGGCTTTATAATATCACAATTAAAAAAGAAGAAAGTATCCTCTCAAAATTCCAAATAACGGTGAGTTTATGCCAAGAGTAAAATATTTTAAAACAGATGAAAATGCGCCCACTCCGCTAACCTTTGAAATTAAACGCAAAGTCCGCTTTGACGAACTTGACCCGCTAGGCATTATGTGGCATGGCAATTATGCAAGTTTTTTTGAAGAAGCTCGTGTTGCTTTGGGCGGGCATTATGGCATTGGTTATTTGGATTTTGCAAATAATAAAACATCTATACCGCTTAAAAAGTTTTATGTTGATTTTATGGCCCCGCTGGAGTTTAATAAAACATATACCATAAAAGCCATTTTACATTATAACCCCGCCGCCCGTTTAGATTTTGAGTATGAAATTTACGACGAAGAAAACCGCTTGATGACAACCGCCTGCTCCGTGCATTTAATGCTTGATATGGGGCATAATACAGTTTTAGTTGCAAAGCCTGAGTTCTTTGAAAATTTTTGTAAAAAATGGCGGGAAGGTTCCCTTAATGCTTAAGCCGCTTATAGTAATTCCGCTATATAATCACGCCAAAACTTTGGGCAAAGTTTTTAGCGGAGTTAAAGAATACTATAAAGATATTTTAATTGTAAACGACGCTAGCACGGATAATGCCGAGCAAATTATAAAAGAGCTTGGGGCAATTTCTATAAAGCATAGCCATAATATGGGCAAAGGCCAAGCCATTTTAACGGCCGCCGCTTATGCGAAAGAAAACAACTTCAGCCATATTTTAACAATAGACGCAGACGACCAGCACTGCCCTAAAGATTTGCCTAAATTAATTGATAAGGCAAAAGAATTTCCATATTCTATTATAATAGGCAAGCGGGATTTTAATACAGAAAATGTGCCCGGCTCTTCAAAATTTGGGCGGGCGTTTTCTGGTTTTTGGGCTAGGGTTCAAACGGGCAAGAAAATTGTTGATATGCAAAGCGGACTACGTGTTTATCCCGTCCAGCTTTTTGATTATATTAAACCCAATTCTACGCATTTTGATTTTGAGGTTGAAATAATAATAAAAGCAATTTGGGCGGGCTTTGGCGTGGAAGAAGTTGATGTAAGCGTAAAATATCCCAAGCGGGAAGAGCGGGTAAGCCACTTTAAACTTTTTAAGGATAATTTGCGTATTTCAATACTTAACACTAAGCTTACTATTAGGGCTTTGCTGCCGGTGCCTTATCAGCAATATGCTAAGAGCGAAGACGGCAAACTTGCGCCAGTAAACCCTTTTAAAGTTGTCAAAGAGCAGCTTAAAGCTAAAGAAAGCCCAAAGCGTCTTGGCATAAGCGCAGCGTGGAGCGTGTTTTGGGGCAGCCTTGCTTTACCCGGGGTGCGAACAATGTGTCTTCTAACGGGCATAGGTTATTTTAATTTAAACCGCCCTGTTAGTTTGACTATGGATAAACTTGCAATGCCGCCTTTTATACCTGCGCTTTGCATAATGGTTGGCTATTATATGCGACACGGCTACTGGCTTACCGAGTTTAATTTAACAACGCTTGGCTATCAAGCGGGCCAGCGGATATGGGAGTGGGTTTTAGGCTCTTTAGTGGTAGCGCCGCTATTTGCTTTAATTATTGGGATAATTGTTTTTTTAGTCGGTAAACTTATAAGAAAGGGGATAATTTTTAGTGGTAGATAAGTGGACGGGGGCCAGTACGGCCTCTCGCTTTAAACATCAAGTATTTTATGCGCTTATAAAAATAGGCGGTAGACGCTTAGCGTATATTTTGCTGTATTTTGTGGTTGCTTTTTACACGCTTGTGCCAAAATTTCGCAAGACGGCAAGTCCTTATATTGACAAGATGTTTATGCCCAAAAATTTCTTTGAAAAATTTAGGCATTGCTACAAATTATTTTTAACTTTTGGCAAAACGCTTGTTGATAGGGCGGCCTTTGGCATAAGCGGCGAAATAGAGATTTTATCTTCTAAGGAAGATAAAGATTTAGTTAAAACCTTGCACGCAAAAAATAAAGGCCTTATAATAATAACGGCGCATGCGGGCGCATGGGCAAGCGCAATGTCCAGCTTTGATTTTGTTGATGGTAAAAAATATGTTCTCTATAAACGCAATGATAAAGATGTTGATAAGCAAGCTCACGAGCACGGCCGTACAAAGCAAACGGTAAATTTTATAGACCCAACCTCTTACGGCGGAGGTAGTTTTGAAATTTTATCCGCTTTAGAAAAAAAGGGTATTGTTTGCGTAATGGGCGATAGAGAATTTGGCAGCCCAAGAAACAAAATAGAAACGCCGTTTTTGGGGGCAAATATTGCGCTGCCGTCCTCAATTTATAGAATAGCCGCCGCAAGCGGCGCGCCAATTTTGGTGATATTTTTCCCTTTTATGGGGGCGGGCAAATTATCTTCAGTTGTAGCGGATAATTTTTATGTTGAAGACAAAGGCCCAAAAATAAGCGCATATAAGCCAGAAGCAGCCCGTTTTGCTTTGGCATTTGAAAAATTTGTTAAGCAGTATCCGTATCAGTATTTTAATTTCTATGATATATGGAGGAAAGATGATAAAAACTTCTCTTGACGATGTAAAAAAAGTATTAAAGGCCAACCTTAGCCTTGAGGGCATTGATATTGACGCCCTTGGCGAAGATTCTTCATTATTTGAAGGCTTGGGGCTTGATAGTTTAGACGCTATAGAGCTTGTTATAATACTTCGCAAAAACTATGACATTATAATTGACAATATGCAAGACGGCAAGGCTATTTTTCAAACAATGGGCACTTTAAGAAAGCATATTAAAGAAAATCGTAAAAAATAAAATGAAACTCCACGGGCTCACGCCCGTGGTATCAGTCCGTTTCAAACAAAGTTTGCCCTGAATCTTCTTTGCCTTGGGCTTCTATGTAGGCTTTGATAATTTGTTCGTTTATCCCTATTG
>JAISHT010000001.1 GCA_031262415.1 Elusimicrobiota bacterium
AACGCTAAGCCTAATGCTAGCGGCGGCGGAAAACAATTTTATCACAATAACCGACGAAGAAAGCTACAACGAAGCCGCCGATTTCACAAATACTTACGAGATAAATATAAACGAACACGGCAAAAGCAGCGTCAGTAAATGCCAAGCTGTTAGGCTGGATAAATCCTGGTTTATAACCGCCGCCCATTGTATTGAGCCTATATGCGATAAGGTTTGCAGTATGCAAGCCCGCTTGGTAGTTGGCCCTAATTACGAGATGGGTATAACCACAACGCACACTACCGCAACTCCAAAAGTTTTTAAAAACGCCCGAGCCAAAGTAGCCCAAAAAAATGCCGCTTACGATATTGCCCTTTTGTATTTCCCGCCTAAAGATTCCAAATTTATCTTTAAAGACCCGTCTAGAAATATGTGGATATCGGAGAAAACTTTTTTAAACAGAATACCAAACTTTAATGTTTACCACCGCGCGGCAAACGGCACAAATATCCCCCCCATACTTGCCATTAATTCTAAAACGCATAAAATGCTTAGGCGAAGTATTTCCGTTGTTTCTATTTGGGACGGTAAAAGAGCGGTTTTAAACACAAAAAAACCTGTTTTTTACTCGCCAAAAATGCACTATTTGTATACGGAGAATTTTGGGATACGGCAAGGTATTTCGGGATCAGGCGTTATGACAAATACCGGCGAACTTGTCGCCATAGTTTCCGCAATAGGCAGCTTAGATAAATTTGGTCCAAATGGTAAAGAAACCATACCAATAGCTTTTTTGGCTTCCTTTGACAGATATATTTTAGATTTTATTAAAGAATATGTCGGGCGGGTAGAATACAAAATGGCGGACGATACTTTTATAAGGAATGTCCCCGCCAAATATAGCAGCCTAGTTGACGGCGTTGATAGAAGTTAAAAAACAATCTTTTAATCTTCGGCCTAATATTTGGCTTAATCTCTAGCCTAATCCTAATCTTCCAGTTTTTTAAGGATAGCCTTAAAATTACCGTCGGTAGCGAGGAATTTAATCAGAATATCCTGCGCATTATCTTTGCGGCCAGTTATAAGCGCGCGGCTATAAAGCAGCGGCAATAAATTGGCTTTACTCTGCGGTATTTTTAAGCGATGTTCTTTCCACTTGCGGCTAATAATCTGATTAACTTTTTTAAAAAGCTCCCCAAAACCTTCGCCTGTAGCGGCGGAAATAAAAACAGCGTCTTTAAATCTGCGACGCAATGCGGCTAATTTTTGCGGCGTTAAAGAATCAATTTTATTAAACACATCAAGCATACTTATTGGGCTAGCCTCCAGCTCGTTTATAATACTGTGAACGGTGGTGGAATGCGCTTCAATATCGTCGCTGCTTGCGTCTATAAGATGCAAGATAACATCGGCAAATTTTGTTTCTTCCAAGGTCGCTCTAAAAGCAGAAACAAGGCTGTGCGGTAATTTTTGGATAAAGCCCACGGTATCAGTAAACAAAATATAAGCGCCGTTTGGTAATTTTACACGACGGGTGGTTGGGTCAAGCGTGGCAAAAAGTTTGTCATCTGCATAAGCCGCCTCGTAATTAGTTAAAGCGTTTAAAAGCGTGCTTTTGCCCGCATTAGTATAGCCGGCTATTGCAACTTGCGGCAGCGGTATTTCGCCTCGTCTAGCGCGGCGGACTTTACGCTCTTTTTGAACGGCCTCTATCTCGCCTTCTAGTTTGGCGATTTTTTGCCTTATGCGGCGGCGGTCGCATTCTAATTTACGCTCGCCCGGGCCGCGCATACCTATGCCGCCTTTTTGCTGCATCATCGCCGAGCCTTTGCCGCTTAAGCGGGGCAATAAATAATTTAGCTGAGCAAGTTCTACCTGCAACTCGCCTTCCTTTGTGCGGGCGCGCTGGGCGAAGATATCCAAAATAAGGCGGGTTCTGTCTATTATTTTACACGGGATAATTTCTTCAAGATTTTTTTGCTGGGCGGGCGTAATCTCGTCGTTAAAAATAACTGCGTCTATATCTTCTTCTAAAACCTCTTGGGCAATTTCCTGCGTTTTGCCTTTGCCGATAAAATAAGCGGCGTTGAATTTTTCCACACGGACATTATAAACGCTTATAACCTCGCCGCCGGCGGTATTACATAAGCGGACAAGCTCATCAAGCGAAGTATCTTTAGAAAAATCTGTTTTTAATTTTACGCCTACTAAAATTGTTCTTTCCATTTAATTATCCTTTTAGCTGCTTCCTCGGCGTTAAAATCTGCGGCATTAAAATCCAAAATAAACATATTAGGGTAGCGTTTAAACCAAGTGCGCTGACGCTTTGCGTATTGACGGGTTAGTGTGCTAATTTGATTTATTGCTAGAGGCTTATTTAAGTTGCCTTTAAGATACTCCAAAGCTTCTTTGTAGCCCAAACTTTTAAGGCCGGGGGCATCTTCACTGCAACCAAGTTCTAAAGCCGCTTTAGCCTCGCTTGCCATACCGTCAAAAATTAAATTTGTCCGCTCCTCTATGCGTTTTGAAAGCAACTCTTTATCCCAATTTAAATAAACCATTTTGGCTTTACTTTGCGGTATTTCCGCCTTAAATTTACCGCTTCTTAAAACAGAAGCAGGCTTGCCGCTTAGACGGTAAATTTCCAAAGCCCGCATAACTCGCTGGATATTGCCAGCGGGTATTTCTTCTGCGCTTTTTGGGTCAATTTTGGCAAGCATTGCGTGCAAATATTCTTTGCCTTTTTGCTCGGCAATACTTTTAAGCTCTTGCCTCAAAGCGGCGTCGGCTTTTGGCAAATTATCCATGCCGCAAAAATAACCTTGCAAATACATACCCGTGCCGCCTGCAAAAATATATTGCCCGCCTTTGGCTTCTAAAGCTTCAGCGGCGGCGGCAAATTGAGATACATCAAAAGTTTTATCAATAGGCAAAAAATCAACAAGATGATAGTTAATGCCTTCCACTTTATAATTACCGCCTTGCCAAACGCCCTTTGGAGCGGCGGTGCCAATTGGCAGCAACTGATAAACCTGCCTAGAATCTGCGGAAATAATATCCGCATTTAGCATTTTTGCCAAAGCCAAAGCAATGGCGGTTTTGCCGCTTGCCGTCGGGCCTGCAATGATTATGGGGGTATTATCTTTCATATATTTTGAGTTTTATATTTTGCGTTTTGCTTAAGACAAAACACCGCTTTAGTCGGCGGTGTTTTGTATGTAAAAATATAGTTTAAAGAACACTATTTAAATAAATTAGGGTCTTTTTGCAGCTTATTGCAAATAGCATGGCTTTTGCAATTAGCTACGCAGACTTCCGGCAATTTTAACAATATTCTTGTATTACAATCGTTAAAATCTTCCGCCATGGCCTGTATTTTTGCGCTTGCCTCGGGGGCGATTTTTGTAAACTCTATGCCGATAGTATAAACAGGCCCTTTTTGACGCACCCAAGAGGTTTTTGCTACAACGGTAAATTTACCGATGCTTGGCAGCTCCATATTAATTTGCATATTGCCTGAAATTGGCGCCTGCAAAAAAGATACTATACGCATACCTGATGCGGATAAATCCGCCAAAACAGCGGCAACAGCGTTTTTAACGCCTGTTTTTTCGTCTTCATAAACCAAATCTATAGGCTCAACAATATTGCTGATAACAGGAACCCTCGGGTGCCTTCTGCGTTCTGTAAAATCTTTTTCTTTTGTCATAAAATCCTCTATGCCAGTAAAATTGTTTCTTTTGTTTCTTTAATTTTTAAATCTACTACATCGCCGGGGTTATATTTTGTTTTAGTCCTAACCCAAAAATTAGTAAGCGTGCGTCCGTTTGTCGGCGTTTCCATTAAGACTTTCTGCACGGTGCCAAGTTGAGCCTCGTACGCTGCTTTAGAGCTTAGCCTTACTTTATTTAACAAAATATCAAGCCGTTTTTCTACTATTTCTTCAGGTATCAGCGGCAAAGCGGCCGCAGGCGTGCCTTGCCTAGGGGAAAATTTAAAACAATAAGCCCCGTTAAATTCAACTTCGTCAAAAAGAGAAAGCGTATCCTTGAAATCTTCCTCCGTCTCCGTTGGGTAGCCAACAATTATATCGGTGCTTAAGCAAATGCCCGCCGCTTTTAACAAAGCGGCTTTTTGCAAAAATTCACTACGGCTATAAAGGCGTTTCATATCCTTAAGCACTTTTGTGCTGCCGCTTTGAACAGGCAGGTGCATATGTTTTGAAATTTTATCAGACGAGGCGGCAACTTGCGCAAATTCCTCGTCAATAAAAATTGGGTGCGGGCTCATAAAACGCACACGCTCAAGGCCGGGCAAATTAGTAATATCTTTTAGGAGTTTGGCAAAGTTTTTGCCTTTGTAGTTATAAGCGTTAACCGTTTGCCCAAGCAGCATTATTTCCTTTGCGCCTTGAGCTACTTTACGCTCGGTTTCTTTTAAAATAACTTCGGGAGATATTGAAGCCGCCTCCCCCCGCACATAAGGCACAATGCAATAAGAGCATTTACAGCTACAGCCCCGCATTATATTAACAAGGCCAACTAGCTGAGCAGAAGGTATACCCGCCGCCACATTTTTATTTTTAAAAAGGCCAGAAGTTTCCAAAATATCAGAGAAGGAATCTATATTTTTAGCCCCGGCAATAATATCTGCCTGCGGGAATTTACGCCTTAAAGCTTTGCCAAGGCGCTGGGCAGCGCAACCGGCAAAAATCACTATACGCCCCTTTTTTTCGGCCTTCCACTTGGCAAGCCGCCCCAAATAGGAAAGAGCCTTATGCTCGGCGTGGTCCCGTATTGTGCAAGTATTAACAACAACTATATCGGCTTCTTTTAGCGAGTCGCAAGGAGAGCAACCTCTGGCTGCCAGTTGTAGCATCATTTCATCAGAGTCTGCAATATTCATTTGGCAGCCGAAGGTTTGTATATAAACTTTTTTCAAGCGGGATTCCTAGAAAGAAACTTTAAACTTACGCTTTGGGGTTTTGACTTCTTCTCCGTCAATTAAGGCTAAGGCTTCAACTATATGAACGCCTTCCTCAAAATTCCACCAATCATACCACCAATAGCCGTTTGCGGGGCGGCAATCCTGCCACGGGCCACCGTTGACGGATATTTTTATTCCATCAATATTACCTATAGCCCCAACTCTAAAGCTATAATGCCCGCAGGATATAGTATCGTCGTGCAATGGATAATCTATGCAAACATTTTTCTTTGCCGCAGCTACTTTAGGCTGAGTATTTTTTTTAACAACTGCCCCTTTTTCTGTTTTCTTAGTCGTTTTTTTAGCTTTTGTTGTTTTAGTTTCTTTTTTTATTTTCTTTACTGCCATATAATATCCCCCATATCGCTTTAGGAAAGTAATTTTTCCAAAGCGTCCTCAACAGGTTGTTTTACGTGTATTTTTATTACTCTACGGCCCTTTTCTTCTAAGGCTTTAAAATCCGCAAGAGCTTGCGCATTGACCAGCCCAGCAAAGCTATAAGCCTGCCCCGGTATTTTAACATCTTCCTTTGGGTCTGCAGATATTATCAGAAAAATACCATTATTGCCGTCGCCTTTATGCAGTTGACCTGTGGAATGCAGATAGCGCGGGCCATAACCAAAAAGCACCGCATGCTTAGAAGCCGTAAGTATTGTATCCTTTATTTTAGCAAAAATGTTATCAGTCTTGTCAGTGGCGTTTAAATATGCCAAGACGGCGACATAATCTTTGCCTTGCGGAAGTTTTTCAATATCTTTAAGCAGCGAGGGCAAATTAACTTTCCCCTCAAGATTTTTTGATACCAAAATCGCCGCTTCTGTTAGCGGGGATTTTTTGCCAGCCTCTAAGTCGGCAAGTAAGGCTTTGGCTATTGTTTTTGCCGCCTGCACATTTGGCTGGTCAAATGGGTCTATTTGCATAATTGCGCCACTAGCCGCAGTGGCAATTTCCCAAAACAAAAATTGCGCGCCAATATCATATAAATCCTTCATAAAAAACTGCGCAAATGGCTGAGCGGAGGCTTGCAAAGTTTCAGTTAACTCTACAATATCATTATCTTCCTGCCCTTCAAGCGTTATGGCTACAAAAATTCTATCCTGCCCGTAGGCAAAATTCTTATGGGCCGCTTCTGTGGCAACGGGCACCACGCCTTTGCCCTCTTTGCCTGTAGACTCGGCCACAAGCTGCTCAATCCATAAGCCAAAATTACTTATATTTTTTGACATAACAAGCGTAAGTTTATCCTGCCCGCCAATATATGCCTTACCCATAAGCGCGCCAAGAGATAAGGCGGAATTATCAAGCTCATTTTTAAAATTATCGCCTTCCTCTTTTGCGGCTTTAAGCAATTTTTCAATATCTATACCGCAAAGGGCGGCCGGCACCAAACCAAAAAATGACAAAGCCGAAAACCTGCCCCCAATATCGGCTTTATTTAAAAATATTTTCCTAAAACCTTTTTCTTTAGCCAAGGCTTCAAGGCCGGTAGAAGGGTCAGTTATAGCAATAAAGTTTTTGCCCGGCTCAGTTGCGCCGGCTTTAGCGACTTCGTCGTAGAAATAAGCGAATTGAGAAGCCGGCTCTACCGTGGAGCCTGATTTGCTTGCAAAAATAAACAAGGTTTTTAAAGGGTCAATTTGCTTGCGTACTTTACTAACCCAATCGGGATTAGTGCTATCTAAAACCAGCAGCTCGGGCCAGCCAAATTGCCTGCCAAAGAGCGTGCGCAAAACTTCCGGCGCTAAGCTACTGCCGCCCATACCCATAAGGACGATATGGTCAAAAAGTTTTTTGGCTTCATCGGCAAAATTTTTAACTTCGGGGATTTTAGTGAAAGCCCAATCGTAAACCTCGGTCCAGCCAAGGGAATTATTGATAATATCCGTATGCTCTTTTTCGCTCTTCCACAAAGTTGCGTCGTGTTTATAGAGCCTTTGCGTGAAATCAACGGAATTTAATTGCGCCAGTCCCCTTTGAATAATATCTTTTGCGGCTTCGTTATAATAAGCTTTCATATTTCTCCCTTTTTTATTTAAAATTCTCGGCCTCTATGGCTAAAACTTTATTTAATCTTCTTAAATGCCGCTCTTCATTGCTAAATTTTGCGTTTAAAAAAGCCTCAACAAGCTGCGGGGCAAGTTTAGCGTCAACCACACGGCTGCCTAAGCAGAGCACATTCATATCGTCGTGCTCAACGCCTTGGGCTGCGCTGTAGAGATCGTGCGCTATGGCGGCTCGTATACCTTTAAATTTATTTGCCGCTATTGAAGCGCCTATGCCGCTGCCGCAAAGCACTATGCCACGATCGGCTTGTTTGGTTTCAACCGCTTTTGCGACTTTGGCCGCATAGTCGGGATAGTCAACGCTGTCTGCGCTGTCTGTGCCAAAGTTTATGGCCTCATGGCCCATATCTCTAACGGTTTTTATTACTAAATCTTTAAGCGGAAAACCCGCATGGTCGCAACCTATTGCTACTTTCATAATTAAAGCTCCTTTTCAACAAGTTCGCAAAGCGTATGCCCAAGGAAGATATGTCCTTCCTGCACGCGCGGCGTATTATTTGTTTTTACTACTAAGGGCAAATCAACAATATCTTTGATAGTGCCGCCGTCTTTACCCAAAAATGCGGCGGTATAGCAACCCATTTTTTTGGCTACCTCCATAGCTTTATACACATTTGGGCTTTTGCCTGAGGTGGAAATACCTATAACAATATCGCCCTCCTTTGCAAAACCTTCTACTTGACGGGAAAATGTCATATCATAACCATAATCATTGCCAATTGCTGTAATGGTGGAGGTATTTGTATTTAAAGCAAGAGCGGGATACGAGCGTCTTTCTTTTTTATATCTGCCTACAAACTCCGCCGCTATGTGCTGAGCGTCGCCTGCGCTGCCGCCATTGCCCATAAGAATAACCTTGCCGCCGTCTTTTAAAGATTTAACAATTTTGCCTGCTAATTCTTCCAACTGTGGGCCCAAGTTACCCCCTATCCAAGTGATTACTTCAACAAGTTCTTTTGCTTCGTCTGTTATAAACATAATTCTTCTCCTTTTTTTCGTCTTTGCTATATTTCTTCAATTGTGTTTTTTAAGACCCAACCGCTACCTTGAGCTTGAGAGTTTACTTCAACCTGAGCCCAGTCGCCTTTACTATCAATTATACTAACCAAATGCGCTCTAGGCACATTAAGGCTTACAACAAAACTATCGCCCGGGCCGCTGCGTACTTCCGCGCGGGGCGCAACAACAACCGCCAAACGCTTACTTTCTGACGGCAACCTAAGCAAATGCCAGCCGCCAAAAAATACTGTTAAAATAGCCGCTATTATTAAAAGTTTCTTGCCTAAAACTTTTCTATCGCTTAAAACAAAAAACATTAAAGCAAAAGCAAAAAGCCACAAGCCCGCCCACATTAAACCTTTAAGCTCGCCAAGCGAGAAAAAGTGATAAAGATTAAACGCCGTAGCTGGCACGCCTTCTGGCGTCAGCCGCTGGCCGGTATCAGCAAGAGCAAAAGCTAAATTGCCACGAATATCTTTATCTCTAGGCAGCAATTTAAAAGCCCTATAATAATTGATAATAGCTTTATCCGGGTCGCCCGCTTTAAAGTAGCTGTTAGCTAAATTATAGTATAGATATGGGTTTGAAGTATCGCCTGCGGCTATTTGATTTTCATAAAGCTCGGCCGCTGTTATATAAGAGCCATTATCATAACTGCTTTGAGCGTCTGCAGTTTTTGGCTGCTGGGCAACTGCCTTAGGCGGCAAGGCAAAAAGCAAGCTAAAAAATAGTATTAACGGAGCAAGGTTCTTCATCTTATCTCCTTTTCAATTTCTTCTATAAGATTTAAGGTTTTTTTGGCGGAGTCTTCTAAAGTTTCGGCGTTTACCATAGAAGAAGGCGCATATTTTAACATAGAAAACTCTTCCCAAAGGCCGTTTAGTTTTGCGCTAAGGCCTGCGCTAAGGGCAAGTTTTTGGGAAACATTTTCCATAGTTTTACTGCCAATAGGCTCGCCAAGTTTTGCTTCAAGATAATCTTCCAAAGCGTCTGATACCCCGTCTAATTCTTTTGCTTTAATAATGGCTTTTTTAGCTTTAAGCAAAGCGCGGCGGCTAGAGAGCAAATCAATAGAGCCTTTATCAATAAAATAAAATAGCAAAGCCGCCGCTATAAAAAAGAAAACCAAATAATTTATTTTGCCCAAATTCGCTATAAATAAAAGTATTTTAGACGGCAGAGAGAGCTGTCCGTTTTTAATATAGCTAATATCGTCTGAAAGTTTTTCAACCCTAGCTTGGGCGGGATTATCGCCTGCAAAAGATACTGCGCTTGCCTCGCTTGTTTCCTGGGCAGCGGGCGAAACTTCAAGCGAAATATCATTTAATTTTATTGTCTTGTAAATTTTTTCATTTGTATCAAAATAAGAAAATTCTATAGGCGCAATATTATATTTGCCTGTGGCTCTAGGCACTATAATAGTTTTATAAACTTTTGTGCCGCCAACAAGCGTATTTTGTATTTTGGTTGAGGAGGACGAAGTAGTTTCATATACACGGAAACTGCCGCCCAAATCTGGCGGCGGCAAATTGCCAATGGCCCGCATATTGCCATTGCCGCTAATTGATACTGTAAGCGTTATTGGCGCGCCTGCTTGAGTGGCGGAATTATCAACTTCCGCATTTATTTTATAGTCCGCGCCGACTGCGCCATAAAAACTTGTGGGCTTGCCGTCTTTGGGCAAAGGTCTAATAGAAATATCAATAGGCGCAGTTTCAACTTTTTTTGTAATGCCTGTGCGGCCGCTAAAAAATAAATCAAAAGCGTCCATTGCGCTATCTGCCACATTATAGCTAATGGCTGCGCTGCCAATTTTAGCTTGCCCCGGCACAATGCCAAAAACGGCTATATCAAATTCTGTAAAAGCAAATTGCCTAGAGCCTATAGTCTCGTACCCGGTGCTTGTTTTGATTTCTTCAGAAATAAGGCCTTCCATTTTTGGCCTGTCGTAAAGCGGATTGCCTAAAGTGCTAAATGCCTGATAAAACCTTATTTTTAAAGTTATTTGCTCGTTAAGGTAAGCGGTTGTTTTATCAGTTTTTGCCGTCATAAAAAAATCTGGCGCAACTTGGCTGATTTTATTTTTAGCATCGGCGGCTTTTGCCTCGCTTTGGCTTGCGGCATTTTTGGCCGCCGCAGCCGCTATATTTGTTAATGTTTGGACTATTTGGCTATTGTTAGCAGCAGTATATGCCGCATTTTTGGCTGGCTTTTTGGTTTTATTAAGCGAGGTTTTGGCATTGCCTTGGCCTGCTCTGTAAACTTCAACCTCAATAGGCTCGGTAGTATATGTTTGCCCGTCAACATTAACAGTAAAAGAACCTATAGTTGACTTGCCTGCAAACCTTGGCGTTAAAAGATAGGTAAAAACTTGCACAGAGCTTACTTTGCCATTAATCATACCACGGCTGATATCTTGGCCGGAGGCGTAAATATTAAAATTTGGCAGAGAGGGCATTATTGGGCTTAAATCGCGGGTTGTTGGCGCTTTTACGGTTATAGTAAGCGTAATATCTTCAGATGTGTCCACCAAAGTTTTGTTAACATTTGCCGTAATTTGAACCTCGGCATAGGCGCACAAACTTGCCAAGACAAAAAACAAACTTAAAAAAAGTTTTTTAAAATTCATTTACCAATCCTTCTCTGGCGGGGGCAATTGATTTTGCTTTTCCTGCTTTGGCAAAGGCTTTGAACTTTGCTCTTTTAGCATTTGCAAGACATTATCCGCCTCTTCTTTAGAGAGCTGTTGCTGCTCCTCTTGCTCTTGGTTTTGCCCTTCTTGCTTGTCTTGGGGCTGATTGCCTTGCTGATTTTGCTCTTTACTGTTATCTTGACTGTCTTGCTGGTCTTTTTTATTGCCGTCTTTATTTTCTTGATTATTTTGGCTTTGATTTTTTTCCTGCAAGACAAATTGCAAATTATGCACGGCGGCTTCGTCCTTATTATTAAGCAAAATAGCTTGCTTGTAATAATTAATAGCCTCGTCCCTATTTTTTTGCATATAGGCGGCGTTGCCGGCATTAAATAAAGCTTTTTGACCTAACTTGCCGCCCTGCTCGCCAACTTCTTGATAGACTAAGGCGGCGTTTTTATAATCTTTAAGTTTATAAAGAGCCGCGCCGGAGTTATAAAGCCCTTTTTGCTCGGCCCCCATAGCGGCGGCTTTTTGATAGGCTTCGTAAGCCTCGCCATATTTAGCTTTTTTATATGCGCTGTTGCCGCTTCTAAGCTCGCTAGAAGAGCCTGCTAGCAACGGCTGGCTAAGCATAAAAAAAATGCAAAATATTAGTATACGCATATATTTATTTTACCTTTCTTAGAGGGATAAGTATAGAGCATAAAATCAATATAAAAGCTATAAAAAGCGGTATTTGATAGCGGTTTTTGTAGCCCGTTCGGCCTAAACTTTGCGCTGTGCTTTTATCTAAAGCATTAAGCTGTAGGGTAATTTCGTCCGCCACTTGCTGGGGCGTTGTGTATTTTATATAAACGCCGCCTGTCGCTGAAGCTATTGATTTTAGCGTGTTTTCATCTAATTTAGTTAGCACGGTTTTGCCATCACGGTCTTTTTTATAGGTTTTGCCTTGCGGGGTTTCTAGCGGGATAAGTTCCCCCTCAATGCTGCCTATGCCAATAGTTATAATTTTAATGTCATTATCTCTAGCGGTTTTTAAAGCGGCTTGAATATCTTGAGGGCTGTGATCTTCCCCATCGGTTATTAAAACTAAAGCCTTTTTGCCACCGTAAGAGCCAAGCATTCTTGCGCTTAAATTAACCGCAGGGGCAAGCGCAGTGCCTTGCACGGGTAAAGTATTAGTTGTAATAGCGGCGGTTAATGTTTTTAATGCGTCCATATCTGTGGTAATGGGCGCTTGCAATTGAGCAATAGAGGTGAAAGCTATAACGCCAAGCCTTTCATTTGTCATATTTTCAAAAAGCATAGAGAGCATCATTTTTGCGCTTTCAATTCTGTTAGGTTTAATATCTTCAGCCAGCATAGAGGCCGAAGTATCAAGCGCAACTACGGACTGCGAATAGTTGGCGTTAAAAATAGTTTTATCCCGCCCCCATTGCGGGCCGGCTAAGGCTATAAAAAGGAAGAATAAACCCGTTAAAAATAAAATATCCACAAGTTTTTTTCTATTTTTTATATACGGGCCGAGCAGTTGCAAATAGTTTGCTTTATTAAAAAGCAAAGCCAAAATTTTGCGCTTTCGCTTTTGCCCCAAAAACCACGCTAACGCTATTATTAAAGCGGTTATTATGAGGTAAAAGAAAACTTTATTATTTGCAAATAATTCCATATTTTTAAACAATTCCTAAGGTATTTTTATAAAAATAAATTTATCTAAAATAGTTGCTAAAATTAGCATTAAAGCCGCTAGCATAAGCAACGGGTAATAAATATCTTTATAATTAAGCTGGCTGCTTTCTTTAAAATCGGTTTTTTCTAGCTCGTTAATTTTATCGTAAATATTTTGAAGCTCTATATTATTTTTTGCTCTAAAAAATTCCCCGCCCGTCATTTTAGAAATTTCCATAAGCAAAGGCTCGCCGGTGTTTTGGCTGGGCGGCATAGTAACATATTGCGTGCCAAAAAATGTATCAACCGGGCGTTGAACTGCGCCGTCGCCAGCTATGGCAATGGTGTAAATTTTAATGCCGTAGCTTTGGGCCGCTTTAGCCGCCGCCATAGGGTCAACCGTGCCGCTGTTTGATTCCCCGTCCGTTAGTAAAATGATTATTTTGCTTTTTGTAGGGCTACCCTTTAAATGCATAGTTGATACGGCTATAGCGTCGCCAATAGCAGTGCCGCCGGGCACGCCTAGCATACCGATATTAATCATATTAATATAATCGTGGACGGCAAAATAATCAAGCGTAAGCGGGCATTGGAGCATAGCGGTTTCCGCAAAAACTACCACGCCTATTTTGTCGCTAGAGCGTTTTTTTACAAATTCATCAGCGGTAGTTTTGGCCGCGCCCATTCTGTCGGGCTGAAAGTCCAAAGCGTCCATACTTTGGGAGGTATCTATAGTTAAAATAATATCCACGCCTTTAAGCGGAGGCAAAACAGTTTTAGCCTCGCTTCTTGGGCGGGCTAGCGCAATTAACATTAAAAGCAAAGCCGCCAGACATAAGCTAAATGGCAGCCATTTGGCTACAAAGCCCAGAACGCTAAAAGGAGTTTTTACATTTTGCCCAAGCGGATATTTAATAGCAGGCTGGTAAAAATACTTAACGGCCCAAGCCAGCAAAGCCAAAACTAAAAATAATGGCAAGAAGTAAAGAACCCAAGGATTGGCAAAGGAAACCCCGTCAAACACAAACAAAAATATTGCGCTTAGAGCCGCCAAAACAATTAATAGCAGCAAGAGATAATAAAAACCTTTTAGGGCTGTTTTTTTAGTTAACTTCATAATTTTTGCCCCTCATTTGGTTTTTTAACTTCTGGTTTTTTAACTTCGGGGGTAGTAGAAATTATCTCTTCTTTTTTAGTCGCCGCAATTATAGTTTTAAGCGTTTTTATTTCTTTGTCCCGCTCTTCAAGCGTTGGGGTGGCTTTTGCAAATTTAACATAATCGGCCGCGCCTTGGAAACTTGCCGTCTGCGTTAAGTTTGCTTTAAAATCTGGCGTGTTTTTAAGACGGCGCATCAGCTCTCTACTAGTATATTGACGGGCGTCAAAATTAAAGCGCAAAGAGATGTAATCTCTAAAAATATCCACCATTTTTATGTAGAAGTTTTTATATTCGCCCTTTTCCCATAAACCGCTTTTTGTTAACTTGTCAATTTTGTCTAGCGCGGCAATGTCTAGCGGCCTATCGTCTTTTATTAAAGGCGTAAATTGCCCGTTAAAGGCTTTTTTGGCTTGATACTTTTTATGGTATTTATAAGCAAAATACCCAGCCGCCAAAAGTATAGCAATATAGAAAATCAGCCACGGGTTATAGGGTTTATAAGGGCCTTTAATATCTACTAAACCTTGCGTTTTTATTTTAGTTTTTGTGGGTTTTACCTCAATTTCAAAAGGCGAAATTTGGGCAGTAGCGCCGTTTTCGTCAACAAAAGTAATGCCCTCAAAATTAATTTTACCAAGATTAAAGGGGATAATAGTTAATGTTAAAAGAAGCGGATTTTTAGAGTCTTGTTTGACGGCGGTTATGGCAAAATCTTTTGAAATATCGCCCTTTTCCTCTGGCTGCAAAGTTGCCGGGGCGGATAGTTCAATATTTAAATCAAAAGCGCGGCCTAAACTAGCGGTTTTTGGCTCGCTAACAACTACTGCGCTAAACGACGGCTCTAGAGCAGCCTGCTCACTCAAATCAACCAAAGCAAAAGCCTGCCCTGCTAAAACAAGGCCGCCAAAAACAAGCACGCAAATTAATTTTAGATATTTCTTCATTTACGCAGCTTCCTAGCCCTTTTCTTAAAAAATTTAATAACATCTTCCACTACATTTTTGGAAGCGTCTATCTTTATATAGTCGCTGCCAGTACTGTTAAAAAGTTTTATTGCCCGCTCTATAGCCGCATTATGTTGAGCGGCAAGTTCCGTTTTATAGGGCGAGTTTAGGCCAAGCATAATTTGCCGCCCCCCCTCAAGCCCTTCAAGCTGCAAAAATGCCGAGGCAGAGGGCAATTTTACTTCTAGCGGGTCTTCAACAATAACCGGCACTAAATCAAATTTACGGGCTGATAGTCGCAAGGCTTTATCATATCCGCTATCAAGGAAATCCGAAATTAAAAGCAAAATCCCTTGCCTTTTGATTAGACGGTTTAAAGTAGAGAGGCATAGCGAAATATCAGTGCCTTTACTTTTGGGGGTAAAGGCCAAAAGCTCCCTAATAATACGCAAAACATGGCGTTTACCTTTTTTTGGCGGAATATAAAGCTCAATTTTATCAGAAAATAAAAGCAGGCCGACTTTATCGCTATTTTTTATAGCCGAAAATGCGAAAACAGCCCCAAGTTCGGCGACAGCCTCGCTCTTAAAGCGGCCGGTGGAGCCAAAGAATTGAGAGGCGGAAATATCGCAAGCTATAATTACGCTTAACTCGCGCTCTTCATTAAACTTTTTGACGAATGTTGAGCCCGTGCGGGCAGATACATTCCAGTCTATAGAGCGCACATCGTCGCCGGGTATATATTGACGCACTTCGGCAAATTCTATACCCTGGCCTTTAAAAACGCTTAAGTATTCACCGGCGAAAGTTTCAACAACTAATTTACCTGTTTCAATTTCAATACGGCGAACACGTTTTAAAATGTCCGATGTTTGCATTATGGCACTTCTACGGTATCAAAAATCTTCTTTATAATATCTTCAGAGGTAATATTTTCCGCCTCGGCCTCGTAAGTTAAGAGTATGCGGTGGCGTAAAATATCCGGGCCGAGCTCTTTTATATCTTCCGGCGTAACATAGCCGCGGCCGTCTAAAAATGCAAAGGCTTTTGCCGCTTGGGTTAGATATATTGAAGCCCTTGGGCTGGCTCCGTATAGAATATATGGCGCAATTTCAGCTAGGCCGTATTCTTTTGGATTTCTAGTAGCAAAAACAATATCAATGATATAGTTTTTTACTTTATCGTCAACATATATAGAGTCGGCCACTGAGCGGGCTTTTAAAATGGCCTCTGTGGTGATTTTAGCGGAAACTTGCGGTTTTTGGGCAAGCGACATACGCTCAAGTATAAGTTTTTCCTCTTCTTTAGAGGGGTATTTAACATTTATTTTAAGCATAAACCTATCTACCTGCGCTTCTGGCAATGGATAGGTGCCTTCCTGCTCAACTGGGTTTTGCGTCGCCAAAACCATAAAGGGCGAGGGTAAAGGGTAAGTTTCATCGCCAATAGTTACCTGCCGCTCCTGCATAGCTTCAAGCAATGCGCTTTGCACTTTTGCCGGCGAACGGTTAATTTCGTCGGCCAAAACTAGGCTAGCAAAAACAGGACCCCTGCGAGGGGTAAAAGTGCCGTCTTTAGGGTTAAAAATAAGCGTGCCGGTTATATCAGCAGGCAGCAAATCGGGCGTAAATTGTATGCGCTGAAAAGAGGCGTTTAGTGCGGCGGCTAATGTTTTAACCGTCAAGGTTTTGGCAAGGCCGGGCACGCCTTCTATTAAGATATGTCCATCGGCTATTAGGGCGACGAGCATTTTATCAATTAAATCTTCCTGTCCAACTATTACTTTTGCAATTTCACGCCGTAAATCCTGCAAAAACAAACTTTCTTCTTGCACTTTTTTATTAATTTCGCTTATATTCATAATAATTACTCCGCTTTGTAGAATGATTTTTTAACTATTTATAAATTTTTATAACTTGATTTAAGTGAGCGGCGTTTCCATCATACTCTCTTTAACTTGCGTTGGTAGCGGCTGTTTGCGCTCAATTTGAGTATACCAAGCTTCTTTTTGCAAAGTCTTGTGCATATCTTGGGCCGCTTTACGGACGGCAGAATTATCGCTTGCCATAGCGCTTTCTATAGCTTTTATGACTTCTGGGCTTTTAAATGAGGCTATTTTGCGTATGGTCAGTTTTCTATCAAGAGCGCCGTCGTTAAAAAATTTTAGCAGGATATTAAAGGATTGTTTATCTCTATATTTGCCAAGCATATTAATAATTTTATTTTTATCTTTTGCATTGTTAAAGGCGCTAATGTAGCGGTCTATAAGTTGGTGCGCATCGGCGGCGCCGTTAGCGTAAGCTATATCAACTAGCGCAAAAGCGGCGGCGGCTGATTTAGCGGCAAAAACAGTATTTTCAATTTTGAGAAATGCGGCCTTATCCCCTTTAATGCCATTGCCGCGGGAAGAATCTTTATCTGGCAGTCTGCCAGACGATAGAGATGAACCGACAGCGTCTTTAATATCCGAAACAAAACCCTTTGGGTCTATTTGGGTATTTTGTATTACTTTTAAAAACCCACTATTATAAAGATAATATACGCCGCCTATTAACAAAAGGATAAAAATAAGTTGTTTCATTTGGCCTTACCTCCGTTTTCTATATATTATAGAATTTTGGCTTTTATGTCCACAATTTAATTATGTTAAATTAACGGCACTAAAAACTTTATTAAAATATAGTAAAATATTTCTATGTTTGATATTACAGGCTTAATGATTTTTACAGTTCTCTTCCCTTTTGTAGGGGCATTGCTTATACCCATTCTCAAGCATTTTAAACTTGATAGTGGCAAGGTGGCACTTTTCACGGCGGCGGGTACTTTTGTATCCGCTTTTTTACTGTGCTATTATGTTAGCTTCGGGCTTTTCCCCGTTTATAGAATACCTATGCCGCTTGGTATGGATTTCCATTTACTGGGCGACGCTATGTCGGCCTTTATGGCGGCGGCGGCTAGTTTCCTCAGCTTCATAATAATGTATTATTCGCAAGGATATATAAAGGAAAGCGCATATAAGGCGGAGTTTTATTTTGCCGCTATGTTATTTTTAGGCGCAATGATGGGCCTAGTGTTTAGCGCAAACCTAGCGTGGATTTTTGTTTTTTGGGAAATTACCGCCCTTTGTTCTTGGCGTTTAGTCGGCTATTTTAGGGCGGACAGCGATATCGCAAAAGCTAATAAAACTTTTTTAATAACCGTATTTGGCGCATTGTTTTTATTCTTAGCTTTGGTTGCTATTGCAAATTCAAATGGCACAATAGATTTAACCGAGCTTAGAGGCGCAACAATTCCTTTTTACGCAACGCTGTTTATAATTCTTGCGGCATTTTCTAAATCGGCCATTTTTCCATTTTCTTCTTGGCTGCCTGATGCCGGCGTCGCCCCAAGCCCAGTTACGGCTTTGCTCCATGCGGCGGTGCTTGTTAAAATAGGCGTTTTTGCTTTTGCTAAAATATTTACCTTTATAATATTAGATATAACAGCGGCAGAACTTGTTATGTATGTTGCCGCCATAAGCTCGCTAATTGCAGGCGCGGCGGCTTTAAAAGAAACTAATATTAAAAGAGTTATTGCTTACTCAACTATAAGCCAGCTTGGTTTTATATTTTTTGCAATAGCTATTGGCGGCGGGCTTGGCACAACGGCCGCTTTCTTGTTTATTTTGATGCACGGCGTGGCAAAAGGCGGTTTATTTCTCTGCGCCGGCATAATAGAGCATAAAACCCATACCAAAGATATAACAAAAATGGGCGGCCTAGCTAAAGTTATGCCGATAACCGCTCTAGCTTTTGGCTTTTGCGCTTTATCGGTAATGGGCATACCGCCCTTTGGCGGATTTTTTAGCAAGTTTATGGTATTTTTAGCCGCCGCAGGCGAGGCGCCCACCATGGCTATAGTTTTATTTGCTTTTGCGGCTCTGTTAACTTTGGCTTATTTAACAAGGCTCTTCCATATAGTCTTTATAGCTTCGCCAAAACAAAATTTTACAAAGTCCAAGCACGAAGCCCCGCATCAAATGATGATTTCCGTCTCCGTTTTGGCAATATTATCATTGCTTTTGGGTCTTTTTGTGCAATGGCCGCTTGGCTACCTTTCTACCATGTTTGGAGGCGCATTATGATACCGTTTTTCCCTTTAGTCTTCCCCCTAGCTTGTATTGTATTTTTGCTGGCTTTTAAAAAATATATGCCAAATACGCCTAAATTTTTGGCTTTTGCGGGGACAACGCTTTCTCTGGTAGCAGTTTTTACTGTGCAAGGCACAGAAAGCCTTAAAATTTTCCAAGACGGCGTTTTGCCTACTCCCTTTGCTCTTGCTATAGCGGTTTTTATAGCATTTTTTGCAACTTTAGCGGCCTTGGCCGCTTTGCGGGAGACAAAATCGCCCAGCTTCTACTTTAATATACTCTTATCAACCGCATTTGCCCTTGGCGCAGTATTAAGCAATAATTTCATTATGATGCTGCTTTTCTGGGAAGGTTTATTAATAAGTTTATATTTGTTTATCTTACCCATAAATGCCAAAACGGCTTTAAAAGCCTTCTTAATTAATGCCGCTGGCGATGTTGTCCTTTTAGTAGGCATTTGCTTGTTTTACTTGCAAAATGGCACTTTGGATTTTACTTTCTTTGCCAAAACAAATACTCTTCTTACTAGTAGCGGCCTTTGGGCTTTTATACTTATGTTTACAGGCGCAGTTGCAAAAGCCGGGGCTTTCCCCTTCCATAACTGGATAGAGCCTGCCGCCATGCAAATGCCGGCCTCGTTTACCGCTATGTTGCCTGCGGCAATAGAAAAATTGCTGGCGGTATTTTTAATGGGCAAGATGTTTTTAATCTTCTTCCCAATTTTGCCAGCTACTGCTAAAGTTTTTGTTTGCGCCCTTGGTATAATTACAATAGCCGTTGCGGCTATTAATATGCTGGTTTTTAAAGATATAAAACAGCTTTTAGCTTGGAATATTGTTATGCAAATAGGTCTTTTAGTTTTAGGTATGGGCGTGCATATTTTTGACCACTTGCTCCACGATACGCTATTTGTTTTAAACCACGGTATTTTTAAAGCCGCTTTACTGGCCTGCGCATTCTTTACGGCTGGCGCATTTAAACTTTACTTTGGCTCTACTGATATTGAAGAGCTAAAAGGCACCGCCCGCCACGCCCCGCTGATGACTTTTGTTTTGTTTATCTGCGCTTTGGGGCTTTCTGGGCTAAGCTTTGTTGATATCTTCTTTATGCCAAGCGCGCTTGTAGCCGATACTTACGCCGCTATGCCTATACTCATAATAATACCTGCTTTAGCGGCCTTTATAACAATGTTTACCTTTGCTAAAGTGTTTTTTGCGCTACTTGTAAAAAAATCCCGCGCTAAGGCGGAAGGCTCCCATATTTATAATACGGTAGTTTTCCTCTCATTCTTGCCGGTTTTGTTCTTTACTTTCGGCTTTGAGTTTAGCCTGGAGCCATTTTTAGCGCCGCATTTTGCGGGGATAAATTTAAGCTGGGTATCAATATTTAATATATTGGTTTTACTGCTTGCTTTGGCTTTAGCTGTAAAAGTTAAATTGCCCTCTTACAAAATTAAGCACAATACTTATACAATCACTATAGAGGCAATTACAGTTTTTACAAAATGGCTTTATAAAATAGATAGATTTATGGATAAACTTATAGACACCTGGCCCTCGGCCATAGTTAAAAAGATTTCGCTCTTTTTCTCTAGAGCGCATAGAGGCAATACGCCGCAGTATTTGCTTTGGGCAATACTCGGTCTGCTTATTTTTGCCGCTTTAGTTTCTGACTGGGGGATTAAATAATGCTACTTAACGGTATATTTGTAATAATCCCTGTTATTGGCGCAGTAATTTGCGCTTTTCTAAACAAGCAAAAACAAGCGCCGGGCCTGCTAGCAAATATTATATTGCTTTTTGGCTTTTTAATATCGCTACATATTTTCTTTATGTCCCTTGGGCAAGAGTGGTTTTTTGGCGAAGATGTTTTATCAGCCTTTATGCTGATAATGATTTATATGGTCGCCCTAGCGGTCGCTTTCTTTGCGGTTTTTGCCGCCTCCACTAAAAGGCGCGGCTCTTACTTTGCAATACTGCTTGTGATAACGGCGGGTATGGCGGGCGTTGTCTGTTCGCAGGATTTATTCACGCTTTATGTCTTCTTAGAAGTAGTAGCGGTCGCTTCTTTTGTCTTGATAGCTTTCTATAATAGAGAAAAGAGCACAGAGGGCGCAATAAGGTATTTTTACCTCTCTTCAATCGCCTCGGCCTTTATACTTTTTGCAATTTCTCTACTCCTTCTATACACGGGCGATACAACTTACGAAGGCCTAGTTAAAACTATTTTACAAACGCAAGGCAACAGCGCGCCGCTTAATATCATTTTAGGCACTTTAGCCGTAGCTTTAATGATAAAAACAGGCCTATTTCCCTTCCACAGCTGGACGCCTGACGCTTACGAATCTGCTTCCTCTCCAATATCTGCTTTACTTGCGGGTATTGTTACAAAAGTGGCCGGCACTTATGCTTTGGTTTTAGTTTGTATGCTGCTTTCTATAGTTAACTTCGGAATTGAGCATAATACCGTTGGCAAGGCCATTATGTGGTTTGGCCTAGGTTCAATTGTTTTTGGCGCGCTTGCGGCCCAAGAACAAAAGGATTTTAAGAGAATGCTTGCATACTCAAGCATAAGCCAAATGGGATACATAACCATTGCCGCCGCCTTAGCAACGCCGCTTGCTATGGCTGGGGCATTATTTCATATCTTCAATCACGCTACTTTTAAAACCTTGCTATTTTTCTGCGCCGGCAATGTTAAAAAAGCTACCGGCACAACCGCTATTAATGAAATGCGGGGCTTGCAAGAAAAAATGCCATATACCTCGGCTACCGCTACTATCGGTATGTTGGCGACAGCTGGTTTACCGCCATTCTCTGGTTTTTGGAGCAAGTTATTTATTATCGCTGCGCTTTGGCAGGCTGGGTTTATCGGTATGTCCGTAACCGCCCTGTTTGCAAGCGTTTTAACATTGGCTTACTTCCTTAAATTACAACGAGGTATGTTCTTTGGCTCTGCGTCAAAAAACATAGCAAATGTAAAAGAGCAGGGCATGGGCTTTTTAATCCCTTGTTTTGCCTTGGCTTTTATAATAATAGCCGTGGGTATTTACTTCCCGTTTATTTATAATAATTTCCTAAGTCCGTTCATAAAGGTGCTACAATGACACTACACTTTTTCCTAGTAATATGTATGATAATTTGCGCTCTTGCCGCAGTTATGGCAAAGCGTATGATACACTCCGCCATTTTTTTGGCTTTAGTAAGCGTTTTGCTTGCTACAATAATGTTTAGCGCATACGCTCCTTGGGCGGGCGTATTTGAGCTTTCTGTTTGCGCTGGCTTAATAACAGTTCTTTTTGCAAGCACGGCAAGTATGATTGGCCGTGGGGAAAGTTATGCAAAAAGAGAGCGCAAAAAATTCCTCTTTTTGCCGCCGGTCTTAATAGTTTTTGGCGTTTTGGTATGGCTTTTTGGCGGGCAGATAACGCAAGTCTTCCAAATTAGTCAAACGCCCGCTGTGCCTGCTTTTATGACGGTTGGCGATGTTATGTGGAATTTAAGGCTGCCGGATTTACTTGGTCAGCTTTGTCTTTTTGTTGCCGGCGTTATGGCAGTAAGGGTAATACTCGGGGAGGGTAGCGATGAATAGTCTTTTAACTCCAGAAAATTTGCAATTTAATTATTTTGCCGCCATAATGATGTTTTTTATAGGGCTTTATACTATGACGGCCTCTCGCAATTTAATACGCCTGCTTATTGGGCTTGAAATAACTTCAAAAGGCGTTATGCTGGCTTTTGTATCCGTTGGCAGCGCGCTAGGCGCAATGTCTTTTGTGCAGGCGCTTATCATCATTATGATAGGCGTTGAAGCCGTGGTGGTAGCCACAGGTTTAATTTTAATTATACGCGCTTATAAACAGCGGGGCAATGTTGACCCTACTAAATTAAGCGGCCTTAAGGGTTAATTATGAGCAATCTTTTATTACTTCCCCCTATTTGTTTTGTATTGGTGTTTTTCACTGTATGGGGCATTGCAAAAATGTCTTCAATGCTGCTAGCCCCAAAAGCTACGCACGAACGCGGCAAAGAAGAGGCTTATGCCTGCGGCGAAGACTATCAAGAACATCATATAGAGCCAGATTATAGCTCGTTTTTTCGCTTTGCAGTTTTCTTCACTATAATTGATGTGGCCGGTTTAACAATTGCAACCTTGGCCGCAACAACCGCTTTCAATATTATTCTTGCGGCGGTAGCAATTATTTATGTAATCGCAATTTCAACTGTGCTTGCGATACTTTATTCAAAGTAAAAGAAGGTTAAAAAATATGAAATCTATTAGAGAACAAGTAGCCGCCTGGGCCCGCACTAAATCCCCGTGGATAATACATTTTAACTCCGGCTCCTGCAATGGTTGCGATATTGAAACCGTCGCCGCCTTAACCCCCCGCTTTGATGTTGAACGCTTTGGTATTGTGCAACACGGCTCGCCTCGCCACGCCGATGTTCTTATTGTAACAGGCGCAGTAAGCAAGCAGCAAAAAGATAGGCTGGTGCGTATTTACAATCAAATGGCTAACCCTAAATTTGTAGTAGCTTTGGGCGCTTGCGCCGCTGGCGGCGGCGTGCTTCAAAACTGCTACGGCGTTTTGGGCGGGGCCGATAAGGCTATACCAGTTGATTTATATGTGCCCGGCTGCCCGCCTAGGCCGGAGGCTTTAATAGACGGCGTTGTTAAACTCTTATCAGGAATAAAAGGGGTAGAAAATGCAAAATAATTTTGAACACTTACTTGAAAATGTGGAAACCCGCTTGCCAAGACGCATTTGGGCTACGCCAAAAGGCGACGCGCACGAAACTATAAAAAAACTCCACGAAGAGGCCGCTTTTGACCACCTTTGCACAATAACCGGCCTTGAAAATGGCGATAATTTTGAGGTTTTGTATCATCTCTCGCAAAAAGACACTGGCATTTTGCTGACGCTTCGTTTAGTCGTTCCGATAGCAAAACCCGATATAAAAACAATAAGCGATATTTTCCCCTCCGCCGTGTGGTACGAGAGAGAGTTAAAAGATTTACTGGGCATTAATGTAGAGGGTTTGCCTAAAGGCAACCGCTACCCCTTGCCCGAAGATTGGCCGCAAGACAGCCACCCGCTTCGCAAAAATTGGAAGCCTGAAGAAACAAAATAGTTTTAACCTTTATATAGGAGATTTATTTATGCCAAAAATTACCGTGCCATTAGGCCCACAACACCCCGCCCTTAAAGAACCGGGCAATTTTATGCTGCTTTTAGAAGGCGAGGAAATTGTAGACGCAACCCTACGCCTTGGCTATAACCATAGAGGCATAGAAAAAGCGGCCGAAGCTAGAAATTTTGTGCAAGCAACTTATTTAATAGAACGCGTCTGCGGTATTTGCTCCCACTCGCACGCAACTTGCTATGTTACAAATGTTGAAAATATTGCCGGCCTTGAAATACCCCAAAGAGCAAAAGCCATAAGGGTAGTTATTGGCGAGCTTGAGCGCATACACAGCCATCTTTTGTGGCTTGGCGTTGCCGCCCACGAAATCGGCTTTGATACTCTTTTTATGTATTCTTGGCGGGATAGAGAATATGTTATGGACGCTTTAGAAGCTTTAAGCGGCAACCGTGTGCATTATTCTATGAACACTATTGGCGGCGTAAGAAGAGATATTTCAAAAGAAGCCCATGAAGATATTTTAAAAAAGCTTGATATTTTAGAAGAGCGAACAAATTATTATATCCACCTAGCCACGCAGGAGCCAACTTTACACGCCCGCACAAAAGGCGTTGGCGCATTGCCAAAAGAAGAGGCTATTAGAAGAGATGCCTGCGGGCCGCTGCTTAGAGCTTCAGGCGTTGCCCGTGATGTTAGAAAGGACGATCCCTATTTAATTTACGACCAGCTTGATTTTAAAGTTATAACAAGCGACGCTTGCGATGTTTTTGGCAGGCTTTATGTGCGTGTGTTTGAAATTTTGGAATCAATCAAAATTTTGCGCCAAGTGCTTAGCAATTTGCCAGAAGGCCCTTTTGCGGTTAAAACGCCTTTTAAAATACCAGCAGGCGAATCCGTTACCCGCTACGAAGCCCCAAGAGGCGAAGATATACACTATGTAAAAGCCGATGGCGGCCCAAACCCAGCCCGTGTAAAAGTGCGCGCGCCAACATTGGCTAATTTTGAATCCGTCTCCTATATGTTAACGGGCGACCAACTGGCCGACGCTCCGCTTATCATTGCCGCTATTGACCCTTGCTTCTCTTGCACTGATAGGGCTACAATAGTTGCCTCTGGCAAGCAAAGCGTCCAAAGCCTTAAAGATTTAAGAACTTACGGCATAGAATTTTATAAGAAAAAAGGAATAGACTTCACTAAAGTTAAATAAATTATGGAAATGATAAAAGAATTATTAATCCAATTGTTTGAGATATTAATTTACCCCGGGTTGCTATTTTTATTTGTAGCCGCCCTATTAGCTGATTGGATTGACCGCAAGCTTTACGCTCGTATGCAAAACAGGCAAGGCCCGCCGTGGTATCAGCCTTTGGCGGATTTTGTTAAGCTGATAAGTAAGGAAACTATTATCCCCAAACACGCCGTGGGCAAGCATTTGTTTAGGGTGCTGCCATATCTTGCTATTTCGGCGGTGGTTGTTTGTATTTTCTTTATACCGATATCAGGCTCTCTTGCTTTAATGAGCTTTCAGGGCGACCTTATTGCAGCGGCCTATTTGCTTTCCATACCCACAATGTGCTTCTTTTTAATAGGGTGGACTTCTTCAAGCCCATATTCAGCCGTTGGCGCAATGCGTGTGCTTACCCAGTTTTTTGCCTATGAAGTGCCTATGATACTTGTGCTTATAGGGCCGGCTATTGTGGCGGGTTCTTGGCGTATTGAAGATATTGCCTATTATTACAGCGCAAATCCTTCTATGATGTTTGTAAACATTTTGGGCTTTATAGTTGCTTTAATAACTATGCAGGGTAAATTAGAGCGCGTGCCATTTGATATACCGCACGCTGAAACGGAAATTGTCGGCGGCGTATTTACGGAATACTCGGGCAAATTATACGGGTTTATAAAGCTTGCCATATCCATAGAAATGATTGTGGTAGCGGCTTTATTTAACGCTGTTTTTATGGGCGGCTCTTTGGGGCTTGAAGGCTTTTTGGGCTTCTTACTTTTCTGTTTTAAAGTTTTAATTATAATTTTAATATCGGCTATTATAAGGAGCGCCATGGCGCGCGTTAGAATAGAGCAAATGATTAACTTTTGCTGGCGTGTTTTGGTGCCTATTGCAATGTTGCAACTTATAATCAGCATAATAGCGAGGGCTTTCCATGGCTAAACCTTTAAGCGTTTTTGGCGAATTAGTTAGAAATTTCTTTAAAAAAGCATCTACACAAGGCTATCCTTTTAAGAAAGCCAGCGTTGACAGCAACTTCAGGGCGCAAATAAAATATGACCCTGCCCTTTGCGTTGGCTGCCAACTTTGCGTAAAAAACTGCCCGGCAGACGCTATTAAAATAATCCAAATAAACCCGGAAGATAAACCGCAAGTTGGAGCGGACGGCAAGGTTATCCCCGTGCATCGCAAATTTGAATGCAAAATAGATTTAACCCGTTGCATTTTTTGCGCCCAATGCGTGGATAGTTGCTTTAAAAAAGCTTTGTCTTCTTCTCAAGATTTTGAACTTGCTTCAACGGACCGCAGCTCGCTTGTTTATATAAAAAAATATCAAGACGCTTCACAGGACAAAGCGGACAGCGAAGAGAAAGAGCAAAAATAAAAGTGCTTTCACTACCCTCTTTAAAAGATAAAAAAGTAGTTTTTTTAGCCGTCGGCAATGATATGAATGGCGACGATGCCTTCGGCCCGCTTGTTTATCAATACTTAGCCCCGTTTAAAAACGGGGCTTTTTTGCCGCTAAACGGCGGGCAAATGCCCGAGAATATGACAAGCAAAATAAAAAGTTTTACCCCCGATGTTTTGATAATTGCCGACGCTGCTTTGGGCATAATAACACAAAACGGACAGAGCGATTTAGATTTTAAACCCACCGCCAAAGCCAAAAGCAACGGGGCTGCGCCGCTTAAAATTATTAAAGGGAGCGATTTTGCCGTGGTAAATTTTGCAACAACGCATACTTTGCCGCTAAATATTTTAATTAATTTTATAAAGAGAGATTTGCATAAACTGGAAGTTATTTTTATTGCCTGCCTAGCTAAAAATACCGACTTTGGCTCTAGTCCAAGTCCCGCCGTAAAAAAAGCCGCCCAAATTGCCAAAGCGGCTATTTTGTCCAGCATTACCTAATGGAGAACATAAGCTTAAGTTACACAAATAGTGAGGTTTATGATGGAAAAATATACATACATAAATGAACAATTGATAGATAATGTTCGCAATCAAGTAAAACATATGATGGAACAAAAGACATTAGAAATAAACTCCGACAAATGGAATATGCTTTGCATTGCTCTTGACACCTTAGAGGATATGACCTTATCCATAAAGTATTACATTAAAACCCAATTTCCAAGAAATGACGGCGGAAAATACCTTTATATATTTGGACTATTTCAATCATTATTTGTTCAGCAAGATGCCATAAAAGCAATATATAAAGCTTTGTTAAATAAGGAAATAGATTTCAAAAAATTTCCATATCTAAATAATATAAGAAATATAAGGAATGATGTGGTTGGTCATTCCACAGGCAGAGGCACAAGCAAAAATACTCCCAAGAGATTTATGAGCATATCTAGAACTACTATGGATAAAGAAAGTTTTGAATATTATACATACTTTGCTCAAACAGCAACTATTGAACGCCACGAGATAAATGTTGTAAAAATAATAAATGATCAAAATAAAACTATAAATATGATGCTAGAAAATATTATTTATCCCAAGCCGCAAAAACTTCTCTCTGTTTAAATCATTTCTACGACGGTATTAGCAACAATTTTGCATATTAACCCCGTATTACTCTCCCAAAAAAACTAATAAATAGTTATGCCTAAATTAATATAAAAAAGCTATATATTTTTAAAATCATTAAACATACTATATAATAATAACCCACACAAATAATGTTTACGAGTAATGTTTGATGATGAACCCTGTAATTAGTTTAGCAATTAAAAAAATTTGCCTCCTAACTTTTTTACTACTTCCACCCTTTTTTCAAGCTCACGCTTTGTTTGACGGCGCATTATCTTTCGCTCCGCAAGTTAACCTAGCCGCTATGCAAAGCGAGGACGAATTTTACAGCAACTCAAAACCGAAAAAATTATTACTGGGCGAAGCGCAACTACCGCTAACCCTTACTTTATTTGACAGCGTTTTTGTTGAGGCAAATTATATTTTACGCTTTAACCGAAGCGAGCCTTTTCAAACGCAAAATACATATAGCGATAAGCTTCAAAAACTAAATATAAATTTTCAAAATGATGATTTGTTTTTAAAAATTGGCCGTCAGGATTATGTCAGAGCTAATAGAGATTTTGTTATTTACTACGGTTCGCCAAAATATATTGACGCGCGGCCGTCAACTTCAGTAAACGGTCTGCTTCACGGCAATGCTTTGGGTCTACTGAGCTACGAGCTTATGGCCGCCAAACAAACCGATGAAATTGCTTTTGAAAGTTATCAGCCCACAATTTACGGCGCAAGTTTGCAACTAGGCAGCCCAAAACTTGCCTACCTTGATTTGTTTTATTACTACGCCGACAATAACGGTATGCATTTTGATAAGCATTTAACCGTCTGGGGCGGCGGCGTCAACTTCAATTTAAACGACGCTATAAAAGCCTCTTTTTACGGTTTTGCAAATAATGGCGACGAGGCCTTTAAACTTTACTACATAACCGCCAGAAACGAGTATAAAGGCTACGGTTTCACCGGGGATTTGGCTTTTATGAGCGAGGGCGATTATTTCACAAACACCTACACTCTTGGCTTTTTTTACACGCCCAAACCTTACCTTGCAATAGCGCAAAATATGGATATGGGCGTGATTTTTGGCAGCACGGACGGGGCCCCAATGTCGCCAAATGACCCTGCGGTTAATTTCAATTATTTAGATTTGTTAATTTATTCTTTAAAAATAAATATTACGGCAAAAGATTTTTTAGAAAATGCCCGCCTTGATTTAAATATTTACGACTTTAGCCGAGGCGCCGATACCGTGGATAATAAGCACATCGGCAGCGAGCTGGATTTAAAACTTGCCTATGATAACGGCCGTTTTGGCGCGCAAATATTTTACGGTTTTTTTGTAAGCGGCGAGGCGTTGAAACATATCGGCCAAGATAATAAAAAAATACATAAGCTTGGCGCAAATATGAGTATGCGTTTTGCATTTTAATATCTGTTTGATTTTTGTTATTTTGCTTGCTGGGTTGATTGTTGGATTGATTGCCTTATACGCCACTAGCCGCCCGTTATTTACTCTCTAGCCCGACGGTAAATTTTAAAATACTTTACAAATTTAACTGTTTTTAATAAAATATATGTGTAGTAAATAATGGACAGATAATTTTACGGATTTTCCCCGGTAGCTCAATGGTGGAGCAGAGAGCTGTTAACTCTAAGGTTGCTGGTTCGAGCCCAGCCCGGGGAGCATAAATTTGAACCCACGCTTTTTGGCGTGGGTTTAATTTTATGATCGCTTTTGTGGCGATAATACCACAACATTATTAGAAATGGAGTAAAAATCAAACACATAAAAATGAGGAAATCATTATGATAGAAACAATTAATAATAAAAATATTACTTGCTTTTACAAATACAGACCTCTTGCTGATGATACAGGAGATGCTGTAAATCCTTATACATTAAAAATGCTTAAAGAAGGTGAACTATATTTTGCCAAACCAAGCAGCTTCAACGATCCTTTTGATTCTCAAATCACATATGACACTGATCTTAAAACATCAGATATAAAAGCTTTATGCAAAAGAATGAATGCGTCCAGAGAAAACACCGATCGTATTATCAGCTGTTTTAAATATAATCCATCTAAAATAATTAAACTTTTTCAGCAAAAACAAGCAGATTATTTAAGACTATATTGTCTTTCTACTAACGAAAAAAACATACTTATGTGGTCGCATTATGCGAATAATCATACTGGGATATGTGTTGGCATAAAAACATATTTTTTAGATCAAGATTCTGGTAATCATCCCAATATTAAAATACGCAATGGTTATGTTAAGCCAAATTTTTTCTTTCAGAACGCCCCTAATATCTTAACTCCCATTAAGGTAAAATATACTGATTCTATACCTGCAAAATATAATATTGGACAACAAAATCGTGATGCTTTAGAGCAAGTTATGCTACACAAAGCAACTGACTGGCAATACGAGGAAGAATATAGAATAGTTCTTTGGGAAGATGTTATACAACAAAACCCTATCTGTATAGAAGTATCTGAAATAACAGAGATAATATTTGGTTTAAGAGCCTCTGATAAACTAATAAAAGAAGTTAAAGGAGTTATAAGCAATTATCCAAATAATGGAGCTAACACTAAGCTATATAAATGTGTTCAGGTTCCAAATAAATATGCTCTTGAAAAAACTGAGATTTCTTAGCCCACTACTTTAAATTTATGGAAACCACCCCGCCTCTAAGTATACGCCTCTAAATAGGTGTGCAAGCCTTCTTTTTTTGCTCGGGCGACGGCGTCGTCGTAAATTTTTTCGGCCTTTTCAGTGTCGCCTAAGGCGTATAGAACCTGCGCTAAGGCAAGCTCGGTCAAAATTTGGCCACGTATCTCGTCAGAGGCGGCAAAAAGCCGCCGTGCTTCCATCAACTCTTTTAAAGCCTCGCCAAGTTTATTTTTGCGTTTCAAAACATCAGCTTTGCCCCATTTCACAAAGCCAAGGTCCACAGTATCGTTTATGCTGGTGTATAGTCTATCGGCAACCAAATAACGGCGCATAGCCTCGTCGTATTTGCCAAGCTGGCGCAGGCCGTTTGCCATACCGCAATTTGTATAAGCCTTGCCAAAAACATCGTCGCTATTTCTAAAAATACGCTCGGCCTTGAGGTAATTGTCCACGCAGCCTTTTATATCTCCTCCAATCCTGCTGATGCCGGCAAGCCCGCAATAGCCATAAGCCTCGGCCATTTTATCGCCTCCCTTTTTGGCTAGCGCTATTGCCTTTTTAAAATGCTCAACCCCGGCTTTAAATGCGCCTTGCAAACGGCAAATGCCGCCAATGGCCCAATACACAAAACTTTGGCCGGCAAAATCACTTTCGGCCTGATAATAGGCCAAAACATTGCTTAAAATGTCCATAGCGTCGTCTAATTTGCCATAGGCGCGCAGAGCCATAGCCATTTCCTGCAAAGCCTGTATTTTGAAATCTAGTAGTGCGGGGCCTTCTTTTGCCGCCAAAGCCAGGGCGTTTTTTGCAATGGTGTAAGCCTTTTTGGCATCGCCAAGCGTGCGGTAGCATTTGGCAAGAGCAAGGCGCATATCAATGGCGGTAGCGGCATAGGCCTGGGCGGCTTCTTTGGCTAGTTCCTTGCTGGCCTCTTTTGTGGCATAGGCCTTAGCTGATAGGGGTTTTTGGGTAGATAATTGGGCAGCGTCCTTTAAAAATGCGCTAATTTCGGCCTTTTTGGCCATTTGATACAGTTTTATTGCTTTATTATAAAGGTTTATAGCGTCTTCAAATTTGCCAAGCAAACGCTTTGCTTCCGCAATTATAAAATAGATTTTGCCATCTTTGCCGCTATATTTGGCTAAATCTTTTAACACAGCCATAGGTTTGTTTGAATCTAACAAATTTTCGTAATAGCTTACGGGTTTCATTTATTTGCTCCTTTTTTAATACTGTTTATAGTTGTGGCTTAATAATAATGCCAATATATTTATATTTTATTTATTATTGTAGCGTATTTTTTATTCTACAACTTAGTTAATAGCTGAATTTTAGCCTTTTTAGCATATATTTATAGTTGTGGATTTATTTTTATACTACAACTATATAAAATACTTTAAATTAATTTAAGATATTTTCAATATCTAGCCCTACAATCTGTGTTGTGGTAAAAAATTTATTCCGCAACATCTTGGCTACTTGGTTCTTTTTTGTCATACACAATATCATTATAATAGCCGCGGTAGTGAAAACATAGGGCATTCTTTTAGCATAACGCAGACGCTCAGCGTGGGTAAAGCAGTAGTTTTTAACAAGATCTTGCTGCTCTTCCTGAGTAAGGGTAAAGTAAGAATCTTGGGCAAACTCGTCTTTATTTCTCTTTAAGAAAGATATTAAAGCCTTGTTTGGTATGCCCAAAGCCTCGGCCAAATCGGCATCGGTTATAACTTTTTGATTCCTTATTATACGGAACTTCATAAATAGCCTCCTATTCAAACAGCTACTATATCAAACTAAAACCAAAGTTGTGGCCTTATTAAAAAACCAAAACCATAACTTTGCAATAGTATTATATCATAAATTGTAGCATACTTTTTAAACCAACTACAAAAACAAGCAACTATTTAAACAATCGGCTATTTTTTGGGGATATATCTAAAAATTTCGGCAAGGGTTTGTTTAAGGTCATAAGGTTTGGCTATAAAATGGTCCGCCCCGGCTTCCATAGCCCGCTCCCTTTGCTCTGGGCTAACAAGGGTTGACATTATTATAACGGGTATACGCCAAGTGCTATTATCGGTTTTTACGGCTTTGCAAATTTCATACCCGCTTACATGGGGCAGCATTAAATCAAGCAAAATGATATCTGGCATATTCTTTTTAACCGCAGGGAAGCCCAGGCGGCCATCGTCCACCCAAATAACATCGTGGCCTTTTATCTCTAGAGCGCCTTTAAGGGCGCCAGCCAGTGTTTTGGAGTCTTCTATCATTAAAATTTTTGCCATCTTTTCCCCTTTCCCCTATTTATAGCTAAAATATAATTTTTATACTTCTTGGCAGGTATCTTTAAAAATTTTAGCCAGTTTTACATATTCTAGACCATGCTCTTTTAGATGTTTCACTTCGTCTTGGCTAAGCTGCCTTACAATTTTTGCAGGCACGCCGACAACTAGGCTAGCGGCTGGTATTTGCTTACCCGCTGGCACAAGGGCCCCTGCGCCTATTATGCAGCCCGGGCCAATTTCGCTTTCCATAACTATTGCGCCCATACCTATGAGGGTATTATCGCCAATTTTCGCCCCGTGCACAATGGCATTATGCCCAATGGTAACATTTTTGCCAATTATAGCTGGCTTGTTATAATCTACATGTATGCTGGCATTGTCTTGCACATTGCTGTTTTCGCCAATTTCTATAGCGGCAATATCCGCGCGCAAAACCGCATTAGGCCAAATAGACGCCCCTTTGTCAACTTTTACATTGCCAATTAAAACCGCAGTATTATGCACATAGGCGTCGCCTGCGACAAGGGGCGTTAAATTATTCACTTTTTGCTTCATTTTTAATATATTCCCCCGCTTTATCGGTTGTCATGGCCAAAGGCTCGGATAGTTTTAAACCCCAGTATACAAAAACGCTTATAATGCCCGGTATAATATAATAAACAACCCTGTAAATTAACGAGGCCATTAAAGCGGCGTCCCAATTAATACCCATTTGGGAGAAGACGGAAGTCATTGCAATTTCCATAGCACCTAGCCCACCGGGCAATATGGGGATAAGCGTCGTTACCATACCTATAGCAAATCCGGCCAGCAAAACGCCAATTTGTATTTTAACGCCAACGGCCAAAAATGCTAAATACAAAATTAGTATAGTAAAAATCCAATCCCCGCAGATATAGATGATAGCGCGGGTCAATTTAGCCTTATTTTTATGTATTGTTTTTATACCGTTATCAAGTTGCTTGTCAAAGGCGGAGTAATTGTTTTTGGGGATAAGTTTGCCAAAAAGTTTATAAATTACTTTATTAATTAATAGGAAAATCTTCCTTATGCCCATATAGCGCAGCTCGCTATTAAACATAAATGCGGTTATCAGCGCGCCAATTATGGCTATGATAATAACCACAAAGAAGTTGCGCACCATTTGCCCGGGCGTTGCATTGCTGGAAAACAGCAAAAGCAAAGTGCCTTGCAAAATAATTATTATAAGCACAAAATAGAGCAAAACGCTTATAACTATGCTTGACATTACGCTTATCCCAAGCGGTATTTTACGCTTGCCAAGCAAATGGGCCCGCAATGCAAACCCACTAACGCCCATAGATGAAACCAAATAGTTCACCGTCGTAGAAACAAATGCTATGCTGATAGCCGCGCCTATATTAATTTTTTGGCCTAGCAGTTTTAAAGTTTCCCAAAGGGACATACCCATACAAACATAAATTGCCCCCGACGATATACAAGCTAAAACCAAATAACAGGTATTAACCTCTTCCCATATCTTTATGATATTAGCCCAAGAGTCATAAAGGAGCCAACCCACCACCGACACAGAAAGCAGGCAGGTAAGTATTACTATAATGTTTTTTTTGCTAATAAATTTCATTTTATTTTCACTTTATTTGAGCCTTAACGCCATTATACGGCATTAGGCCAAAATGCTCCATAAATTATATAATTTAATAAGCGGAGATACAAAAATATGAAATATCTTACAGTAAGCGGCGCAAAAACCCACAATTTAAAAAACATAAGCCTAAAAATACCCAGAGATAAAATTGTTGTTATAACAGGTTTATCAGGCTCGGGCAAAAGCTCGCTTGCTTTTGATACTATTTACGCCGAAGGCCAACGCAGATATGTTGAAAGTATGTCCGCCTATGCAAGGCAATTTTTGGAGCTTATGGAAAAGCCAGATGTTGAAATGATTGACGGCCTATCGCCCGCCATTTCAATAGAACAGCGAAATCCGTCCCGCAACCCCCGTTCTACCGTAGCCACCGTTACGGAAATTTACGATTACTTCCGCCTTTTTTACGCCAGAATAGGCAAACGCCACTGCCCGCATTGTGGGCGGCCTGTGGAGCAATGGTCGCTTCAATCTATTGCGGCCGATATTTTACGCAAATTTGATCAGCAAACCGTCTTAATACTTGCCCCTGTAGTGCAAGGCAAAAAAGGCACTTACGAGGAACTTTTTGCAAGGCTTAAAAAAGAAGGCTTTGTTAAAATACTTGCCAACGGCGAGCTTTACCCCCTCTCTTCCCCGCCCGTATTAGAGCGATACAAAAAACATTCGCTTGATTTGGTTGTGGACGAAATTTTTGTAGACGCCGCCGATAAAGAGCGTATAACAGAAGCCTTAGAGCTTGCGGTAAAATATTCAAAAGGCATAGTAAAGGTAAAAAACAATAAAGAAGATTTTACCTATAGCCAAACAAATGCTTGCACGGTTTGCGGCATTGGCTTTGCCGAAGTTGAGCCTAGATTATTTTCCTTTAACGCCCCGCAAGGCGCTTGCCCAAACTGCAATGGCCTTGGCGTAATAATAGAAATTGACGAAAATCTAGTAGTGCCCGATAAAAATTTAACTATAAACGAAGGCGCAATTGCCGCTTGGGAATCGCCGGTAACAAATAAAACAAACCGCTGGAAAAACTCCTGGGCGGGTTATTATTATGAGATTTTAAATTCTGTTTGCAAAGCCCAAAAAATTCCCATGAATAAGCCGTGGAAAGATTTAACTAAAAAACAGCAAGATATTTTGCTCTACGGCGGCCAGGGCATTGAATATAAAGTGCATTGGGCAAACAAATATTCTGCCTTTGAAGGCGTAATAGGCAATTTAAAACGCCGCCACAACGAGAGCGAATCAGAATTTGTCCGTGAAGAAATTTACAATAAATATATGCGCGAAGTCGTCTGCCCGGTCTGCCACGGCGCAAGACTTAAGCCGGAGGCATTGTCAATCTACATAAATGGTAAAAATATTGCCCAGCTTACTTCTATGCAAGTGGTAAATGCCGTAGAATTTATAAATTCTTTAAAACTTACCGCCAGAGAAGAGCTTATAGCTAAGCAAATTTTAAAAGAAATAAAATCAAGGCTTGGCTTTTTAAACAGCGTCGGGCTTGAATATCTTACACTTGATAGAAAATCGCAAACCTTATCGGGCGGAGAGGCGCAGCGCATACATCTTGCCACGCAAATTGGCAGCAGCTTAACCGGCGTGCTTTATGTTTTGGACGAGCCAACCATAGGCCTGCACAGCCGTGATAATGACCGCTTAATAGAAACATTAAAAAATCTTAGAGATTTAGATAATACCTTAATAATAGTTGAGCACGATAAAGACACTATTTTAGCCGCCGACCATTTAATAGAACTAGGCCCCGGCGCAGGCGAATACGGCGGCGAAATAACCGCTCAAGGCAGTTTAAAAGAATTTATTAAAAATAAAAACTCCATAACCGCCGCATATTTAAACGGCAAAAAACAAATTGCCTCAAATTTAATTCCGCAAAAACCGGGTAAAAAATGGATAGAAATACAAGGCGCAAAACAATTTAACCTTAAAAATATTGATGTTAAAATACCGCTTGGTTTATTTGTTTGTGTGACGGGGGTTTCAGGCTCGGGCAAATCAACGCTGATACATAATATTTTATATAGAGCATTGGCTAAAAAATTCTACGGCGCAAAAGACCAACCCGGCGATTATAAAGATATTAAAGGCCTAGATAATATAAATAAAGTTATTATAGTGGACCAAAACCCCATTGGCAAAACGCCCCGCTCAAACCCCGTTACTTATACAGGCGTATTTACGCATATTAGGGAACTTTTTGCCCAAATGCCCGAGGCTAAACGCCGAGGCTATAAAGCGGGGCGGTTTTCCTTTAATGTAAAAGGCGGCAGATGCGAAACTTGCCAGGGCGACGGCATTATAAAAATACAAATGCAATTTTTACCCGATGTTTATGTTAAATGCGAAGAATGCCAAGGCAAACGCTTCAATGAAGATACTTTACAAGTAAAATTTAAAGGCAAAAGCATAGCCGATGTTTTGGATATGAGCGTTGACGAGGCCGTGGTATTTTTTGAAAGTATCCCAAAAATAAAAAACACTTTGCAAACTTTGCTAGATGTTGGGCTTGGCTACATTAAGCTAGGCCAAAGCGCAACCACATTATCTGGCGGGGAAGCGCAAAGAGTTAAGTTGGCAGACGAACTTTCACGGCGGGCAACAGGCGATACGCTTTATATTCTTGACGAGCCTACAACAGGCCTGCATTTTGCAGATATTGATAAGCTCCTAAAAGTTATGCACCGTCTAAGCGAGCAGGGCAATACCGTGCTTGTTATTGAGCATAATCTTGATATTATTAAAACTGCCGATTGGATTATTGACCTTGGCCCGCAAGGCGGCGATAAGGGCGGCGAAGTTGTTGCGCAAGGCGATGTGCGCGCCATTATGGCTGAAAAGAAATCATACACCGGCTACTATCTAAAAAAAGAACTTGAAGCGGAAAAGAAACTTAAAAAAGCTAAATAATTACCTAGCTTGCCCGTTTAAAATTTTCTCCCGCTCTGTTTGCTGCATAGCTTTAAGCCATTTCCAAAATTGCTGCTCAAAATCAGCCATATCTCTAAAACCGTAAGCCTTTTTTAAAGCCTGTTCCACGGGGTATCTTACCATGATGGTTTTGCCTTTAGCGTCTTTCATAGGCTTGCCGTCTGGGCCTTTTTTGGCGACAAATGTTTTTAAAAGTTTTGTAAACTGCTCAAACTGCATACGCTTTTTTGGATATGTTGCATTTTCCGGTTTAAATAAAAACCTTACCATAGCATAAGCCTGCAAATACCAATTTTCAACATTATTTTGAACTTCGGCTATATCGTAAGAATCATTATGCACAAAGTCTGCAAAATTAACAAAAATTACCGTTTTAGAAGAAATTATATACCCTTTAGAAGTAAGCGGTTGACGAGGGCGGCTATAGTTAAGCGCGGGCCTGCCGTCGCTAGTTTTATTATTGCCCGAAAATTGTTTTTTAACGGCGGAACTTAAAAAATTTACCGCAACTAAATCATCTGCCCAAACTCCGCCTTTAGAATCTATTGAAATATCTTCCATATTAACCGCTAAGCCTTCGTTTAACCAAACGGGCGGCTCAAGTTTAAAAGGTTCATTAGGGGGATTGAAGAAATTTTCCACAAAAAGATGGGTAAGCTCGTGAGTAAATTGTTGTATCATTTTCTGGGTATTATTAGGCTCGTCATACATAACAATGCGGTTTTCGCTGGCCGAGAAAAATGCCCCAGCCCAGCTATCGGCAACAGGCTCGTTGCGCAAAAAACTTGCTCTATTTTGATAAACATAGACGCTAGCTTTGCCGCCCATCATCCAAGGAATATTTTGCCTAAGTATTTGATAAATATTTTCAAATTTCATAGCTAAGTTCGGCGTGGTTATGCCGTTTGCCGTACGCCGCTCTATTTTAATATTAAAATTGCCTGAAGAACTATTGATCCAATTAACATTGCTTTTTGGTTCTGTTTGAGCTTGTGGATTTGATTTAATGAAAGTTTTTTGTTGTTCTTTAGGCGGATATGGCTTTGCATTAAGCGGTGGCTCTGGCTGCTCAATTTTCATATCTCGCCCGCTTAAGGTGGATACAGTATCAGCATTTGGCCTTACAAGGTCTAGTGTTGAGGGGTGCACTGTAGAGTCAATTGTGTAAGGCGCATTGCCGTAAGCCTGCGCTTGAGCGTTTTGTGTGGCCGTATTTTGCTCACCTGTTTTATTTTCCTGCGCCATTAAGGCATCAATGGCTTTATGAGCGGCATTTACATCAGCCTGCCGCACTTCTTCCACATGCTCAGCAACTGCAGTATTATCCGAATTGTTTTGAGCATTTAAAAAATTTATTAGAAAAGGGAAAAGTAAAAAGATTATTAATTTTTTCATATAGTCGCTACTCGCTAGTTAATATAAAAAGCCAGTTTTTAAGCGGGCTTTGGAATTATTTTTTATTCTAAAGCATCTGGCGCAGTTACGTCAAGAGATATCTGCATAGTCGGCGTTAATGCGGGTATTGTTGTTATTGGCTTTTCAACACCGTTTATATTGCAGGTAAAAGACTGTGGCGGAGGCAAACCCTTAAGCTCAAGGGCAACGGCTACGGCGGTATATTGCGCAATGCAACTTTCCGCGTAAATTTTGGCCGCAATAATATTTTTGGTTTTTAATACATTTACCGTCCTAGTAACGGTAAAGCGCATCATTAAAATAACTATTGAAGCGATTATAGCACCCAAAACTAAGACTTGCATAAGAGCGGAGCCTTTTTTATTTTTTAATTTCATATAGTTCCACCTATAGTAACAGTTTTGTTGAAGTTTATACTAATTGGGGTGGTTCTGTCTTCAAAATCTTTGTATATATCAAATTCTATGTGTAAAGCCTGATTATCTGATGTAGCAACAGTAGGACTTTCTTTCAAATTATCCATAATAACTGTCGCAGAATCGCAATCAAGTCCGTTTATAAAGTCTTCTATTTCAAAACTTTCGCTAAACATACCCTCGCCACGTAGTATCTTCATAGCGTCATCATCATAACAATAGTAATAATAGTTTGAACCTGTTATAAAAGGATTAGAGGACGGATAAAATTTAGTGCTATCTTTATATCCATTTGCTATTCCAACAAGCAAAATGGGGCTTGATACGGTAACTGAAGTAGGGTAAAGTAAAACATCTGTTTTAGTAATATCCCGCTCAATCTGGCGGATAAAGAAAGAGAGATTGTTACGTACTATAGATTGGCGTTGACCTTGTATTGTTTGCATTGATGCTGACTTCCAAACCGTCACCAAAGCAACCGTTACCATACCGCCAATAAAAATGGCAACAAGCATTTCCATTAATGTAAACCCTTTTTTGTTTATCATAATGTTTCTCCGTTGCAATTAATATTAAATTGTACGGCAAGCATACCTGTGGTTTCCGTTTCGTTAATAGGCACGGTAGTTTCAGAAATGGTATAAGTAAAAGTGGAGAGGTTAGGATCGCACACTAAAGGCAAAAGGCAAGCGATATCATGTGTCACACCAGTTGACAATGCCACTGTCCCATTAGAAATATTACAAAAAGCTTGAACAATATCTGAAGATGGCGCCTGAGCAGAATCAGTGTTCATATAATATTTTAACAAGTCTGAAGCACTTTCAATAGCAAGTGCCATTTCTTCTCGTTGGCTGGGTTGGATAAGCGCACGGCGGGCCGCCATAACAGCAGAAAATATTGCCGCTACCATAATAGCTATCAACAACATAGATATCAGAGATTCTATAAGCGTAAAACCTTTAATATTTTTTATCATAAAGTTTAACCTATTCCAAACTATCGTGCATAACTCCGTCTATATCAATCCAAGCTGAATATGTGCTACCGTAAGGCGCTTTGCCTGTTCCAACCATACAAGCCAGTGCGGTTGTAGGAGTGCCATTACCGCAATTGCCACCCACATAAAAAGTATATTTATAATTGGCCCAAGTAATCTCGTGCATATAACGACAAGCAACGAGCAGGCCGGGCTCATTCATTGAGGAAGTTGCATTTACCATAGAACAATTTAAACCATCTGACCTAATTGTCACTGTTTTCTTAATATCGGCCCTAGGGTAATCTGCGCGAAAAGTTTTATAGGCTTGCGCCACAACGGTAAGAACCGTTTTTGCTTTGCTATTGGCCGCGTCTCTAATATAGTCGCGTATTAAAGGCGAGCTTAAAGCCGCAAGCAATGCCATAATAGCCATAACCGCAAGTAGCTCTGGTAAAGAAAATCCTTTTTTATTAATCTGGAATATATTCATCAACTGCCTCACCCTTATTGTTAATTGATGCGCAGTAAGGCACCTTATATTTGTTGCTGACATCTGCGCCTGTGCGGGCTTTCATATAAACTAAACCTGTTCCACATGGGAATGTGCCACGGATATAATAAAGATAGTCGCCATTTTCATACTCGGCGCGCGGGATATATCCACAATGAATAAGTCTGTTGGGAGAAAGGTCATCTTTATCACAACTTACAACACCACTAATATTATTAAAAGGCCCCGGAGTAAGATTAATGCTTGGATTTTCCATTTTGAACCTTTCATATCCTCCGTTTATAACCTCAAGCCTAGTTTTAGCTGCAGTGTTTTTACCTGTAGCTACCGAATCGGAATAAGACATTATTGCATAGGTAGCTACTATTGCAAGAAGCATTATCGCCACCAACAACTCTATTAATGTAAAACCTTTCTTGTTCATAAAATCCTTTTAAAACAATAAATTTACTTTTATATCTAATAGTATACTTAATATTCTACAGGTAAAGTCTTATCATAATTATTGGCAACCATACCCATATCGTCAAGTGATACCCAAGCCTGTCCTGCATATCTGCCACTAGCTCCCGGTAATTCCATAACGACTAATCTTGGATTACCAGTATTGTTATCTGTGCAAGCTACTATTGGTTGAGATGCTCCAGATTTAGAAACACAAACGTAGTAAACATAACCCCGATAAGTAATATCGCATGGACTACTTGAAGAGAATGTCCAGGAATTTTTATTTTTAAGATACGCCTTGGTTGTACCCACTTCTGTTGGCGTTTGAGAAAATAGTAAACAAGGGTCTTCAAAAGTTTGAAATGGATTACCGAAACTACCTGCAACAGGCGTAGTTGCATCTTCATTATAAAGGCGAACTGCGGTGGCAAGCTCTAATAGTTTTGCACGAGCCTCGTCGTTTTTGTTTACTTCGCGGCTTTGTTTGTAAGAAGGATACGCAAATAAAGATACAATTGCAATAATAACTACTATGATTAAAATTTCAATTAAAGTAAATCCTTTTCTGCAATATAGAACCATAAATTCCCCCTTTATCCACCCATACCAATTTGAGACATTTTAAAGATAGGCATAAAGATTGAAAGCACTACAACGCCGATAATTGCGCCGATACCAACAATAAGTATAGGGTCAATTAGAGCTGAGAAGCGAGCAATAAATTGATTAATCTGCTCCGAGTAAAACTTTGATAAAGTTTCCATAATATGCGGCAAGCGGCCAGATTCCTCGCCCATCAACATCATCTCCGTCATAAGGCCGGGGAATTTGCCCGTCTTCCTAAAAGCTTCTGATAGGCTTTTACCAGTAGAAACATCTCGTTTAGCGGCGGTAACTGCGCTTTGTATAATAACATTGCCGGCAAAAGCCTCTTCCATAACATTTAAAACATTAATAATACTCACGCCGCTGTTAAGCAAAGTAGCCATATTGGAAAGAATTTTTTCATAATAAATATTGCTAATAAACCCGCCAAAAATAGGCATTTTTAAGTGGAAAGTATGCCAGCGTTTTTTACCCATGGGTGTAGAAACCATCAAGTAAAAGGCAACCACTGCGGCAATTATACCGAAAATTACCAAAAATAAATGATGTCTAATAGTTAAAGAAACTAGTAAAACAAGTTTTGTTATTGCTGGTAATTCCATATCAAAGTCTTGAAAGATAGAAGCAAATGTAGGAACAATACCTACGACGAAGTAAATCAAAACTCCGATAGACATTAAAAACAAAATAGCAGGGTAGGAAATAGCGGTTATAATTTTGCTCTTTAACATTTCTGTTGATTTAACATATTTTGCAATTTGCAGCAAAGCCTCCGCCAAGTGCCCACCGACTTCACCAGCTTGCACCATAGAAAGCCAGGTATGGTCAAAAACTTTTGGAAATTTTTCAAGCGCGCCGTGCAAGGAATTGCCGCCAGCCACGTCACGAGCAATGCTGATTAATACTGGTCCTAAATTTTTATCTGTGGAATATTCGCCAAGCAAAGTTATAGCCCTAACAAGCGGCACTCCACCGGCAATAAGGGTGGAAAGCTGCTCGGCAAAAAACGCCATAACATGGCCTTTTATTTTTACTTGACCGGTGCCGCCACTAAATTTGGGCAAAAATGCAAAAAGGCTCTTTTTTTGAAATGGCACAATATCTATAATTAAAGTACCTTTGGCCTGCAAATAAGCCAAAGCCTTTTCTTTATTTTCAGATTCTATAACGCTTTTATAATTGTGCCCTTTAGAATCTTGCGCAGTATAACTAAATTTTGCCATTATCTTCCCCTTAATTTTGCTAAAAATTATTCATCAGCAGTTGTTACTGATAAGACTTCTTCCACCGAAGTTATCCCTCTTACAGCCTTACGCCACCCGCTGGCCCTTAAATTCCATGCGCCAGTTGATATAGAAGCCTTTCTTAATTCTATCAAATCTCTTGTTTTATAAATTGTATTACGCATGGCCTCATTAACTCTAAAGACCTCGTAAATAGCCTTTCTACCTTGATAGCCAGTGCCAGAACACTTAGGACAGCCTGACGCACGAAAGAAGGTCCATGTGGCCTTCTCCCTCTCAGGAAGCTGGGATTCCCTTAAGGCCTGCTCAATTGTTTCAGGCGTTGGAATATAAGGCACTTTACAATAAGGGCAAAGCACCCTTACAAGACGTTGCGCCGCCACCAGGGCTAAGCTACTGGCCAGGAGAAACGGCTCAATACCCATATCAATAAGACGTGGCACTGCGCCAATGGCTTCGTTAGTGTGCAAAGTGGATAAAACCAAGTGGCCTGTTAAAGCGGCTTTTAAGCAAGCTTCAGCCGTTTCAGAGTCGCGCACCTCGCCGACCAAAATAACATCAGGGTCTTGACGAAGGAAAGAGCGTAAACCCGCTGCAAAAGTTAAACCAATTTGCGGCTTAACTTGCACCTGGCTGATACCAGCTAGCTTATATTCTACCGGGTCTTCCAAAGTCATATAGTTAAGTTCTGGCGTTTTAATTGTTGTTAAAACTGCGTTTAAAGTTGTTGTTTTACCAGAACCAGTTGGTCCAGTAAGAAATATCAATCCGTGTGGCAAAGCGGCGGCTTCAAGGAAGTCCTTTTTTTGCCTAGGCTCAAAGCCGAGTTTATCAACATTAACCTCGCCCGTGCCTTTATCCAAAATACGCAAAACCAGCTTTTCGCCAAAGACTGTAGGGCAAACGGAAACACGAAGCTCAATAGTTCTATTGTGAAATTTAACGGCGAAGCTACCGTCTTGCGGCAAACGCTTTTCAGCAATATCTAACTTAGATAAAATTTTGATACGGGAAATAATGGCAGAAACCGCCTCTTTTGGCGGCGATGTCCTTTCATAGAGAGAACCGTCTATCCTAAAGCGTAAGCTGACGCGCTCGTCAAAAAGTTCAAGGTGAATATCTGAAGCGCGCTCTGACATTGCTTGCCTTAAGATGACATTAACCATCTTAATATAATGCGTGCCTGCGCCTCCGGAAGTTTCTTTATCTAAATCTAATTTGCCTTCCGGGCTAGCTAATTCAGCCAAACTTTCTTGTACGCCTTCAACTATTTGATTATCTTCTGGGTCTTCTGCAATAACCTCTTTAAGCATATCTTTATTAGCATAAAAGTTATCCAGAGCGGAGAAAATTTGCGATTTGCTTGCTATGAAGGGCTGTATTTCAAGCCCTGTCATCATTTTTAAGTTATCAATTAAAAATACATTGGAAGGATCGTTCATGGCAACGGCAAGGGAGCCGTCTTCTTCAAAAAGAGGAAGCACTAAATTTTCCCTAGCATATCTTTCGTTGATATAGTCAGATAAATTTTGGTCCTTTTCAGGTATCAAAATATTATTTTCACGGCTGGCATATGGGACGGATAATTGCTTAGATATAGCTATTGTTATATCTTCTTCCCTTACCAAACCCAAAGCCATCAGGGAATCTTGCAAAGAAATACCGCTTTGTTGCGAGTGCAAAGTAGCTTTTGAAAGAGCTTCTTCATTAAGCTTGCCCTGCTCCATAAGTATTTCTGTAAGTTTTTTTGCCATAAAACAATCCTTCCATTAAAATTACTTTTTAATTCTTTACTATTTTTTATTACTCCGCAAGCACTGTCGGCGTTAAGAAAATAACAAGATCAGTGGTTGATTTGCTTTTTTGTTTGGTAGTAAATAACCAGCCAAGCACTGGGATTTGACCGAGTATCGGCACTTTCCTTACGCTTTCCTTTTCGTTTGACTGTAATAAACCGCCCAAAACCACTGTTTGTCCGCTTTTTACCCTAACTTGGGTTGATACAGCGCGGGTTACGGTATCGTAGTTGCCTTGGCCTGTTTCAGAAGGAACAAGGTCAGAATAAGAGGGCTGAACATTTAAAGTAACATAGCCTTCTTTATTAACCTGAGGGGTAACGGTTAAAGTTAAACCAACCCTTCTTCTTTCAACGCCTGAGGTTGAAGACTGTGAGGAGCCGCCACCATCAGTCCTTGTAACAGTGCTGACAGCCGCATCTCTTGAAGAAGTAATAACCGCAGCATTATTATTCATAGTAATAACTTTTGGTTTACCAAGCGATCTTGCCTCGCCGCTTGTCATCATAGCTTTAAAAAGCACGGTAAGAGCTGTAAAATCAAGTTTAGGTGTTGCACCTGTTGGCACTTGTACCCATTCACCTGTAGCGGCATCTTGCGTCCAAGGCAAATCAATGCCGAAGTATTTTAAGATACCACCCTTGTCGCCCGGTTTTGTATCGCGGCCAAAATAGCTCCAAGGCATATCGGTTGAACCACCGGTAAATGTTGCCATTTCGCCAGTTTCGCCTCCCCAAGTAAAGCCAACATCAAAACCGCTTGATTTACCAACTTCCACAATTTGGGCTTCAATTAAGATTTGCGGTGCTTTTACATCAAGCTCGGCTAAAATACTTTCCACTTGAGGAAAAACTTCGGGAACATCAGTTATGATAATTTTATTTGTTCTTGCGTCAACGGCTATTTTGCCTTGTTTTGAAAGCACACTTTTGATAATAGAAAGAATTGCTGAGGCTCCGTCACCACTACTATTCCCACCAGTAGAAGGTAAAGATATTTCACCACCGCTATCACCGCCGGAAGAAGAAGTATCAAAAACATTAACAGACGAGCTGCCGCTGTTAATAGAAGTTGAAGTAACATCAGCAGGCATCATTGAGTTTAAATCCTGCGAGGCGGTGGTTTGTGCCTGCAAAGATACATAATTTAAGGTATAAACTTTTGTTACGGCATCTGGAGCTTCATCTGATCTTTTGGTTATAACATAACTATCACTCTTGCCAATGCGTTGATAAGTTAAGCCTTGCACTCTTAAAAGAGTATCCAAAGCCTCGCGCACGGTAACATTAGTTAAAGAGGCGGAAACTTTTTTACCAGCAAATTCCTCGCCCATAATAAAATTGATTTTTGACTGGGCGGAAATACTGTTTAAAAAAGTCCCTATAGGCACATTATTAACCCTAATGGTTACTTTTCTATCAAGGGGCGAGTTTGCTTCCGCTTCCTTGTAAATTGAAGACTCGCCGCTATTTGTTTTAGCAATGCCGCTATCGCCTCCAGACAAATCGTCAACTACAGCTACTTTTGATTCTGGCTTTGCATTTTGGGCCAAGGCCACAGCAGGGGATAAAACTTGCCCCGCTACAAATGCAAATGCTAGTAAAAGAACTAATCTTTTTTTCATTACTTCCTCCTTAATTAATGCCCTACATCAATGGTAATTTTTTTACAAATCTCTGGCCTTTGTAAACAAAGGTTACAGAACTATCGGATACTTCAACAACTTTTGCTCCAAGCACTGTTGAGCCTATTGCCTTAACCTCGCCGTTTATAATAGCCTCGCTGCCTAAAATACCTTCAACATTTATTTTATTTACAATAGCGCGGGCGGGATTGCGCTTTAATTCTTCCTGCAACAATTTTTGCCTTTCAATCTCATCTCTTTTAGCCTTTTCAGCTGCTTCAAGACGCTTTCTTTCCTCAATAATTCTTTTTTGTTCGGCTAGCCTAGCGCGTTCTATCTCAGCAACTTCTTGCTTAGATAGAAATGGATCGCGTTTAGAAGCAGGTTTAAACTCCGTTTTTTGCCCATCTAAATTTGCTGACGCAACTGCCGGTGCAGGAGCAGTGGTTGAAGAAACCGGTAAAGCAGTAGCTGCCGCAGTGGCGGACGCAGTAGCTTCGGACTGGGCCACATCAATGGCTTTTTGCGATGATTGCCTTTCGCCCTGAGGTTGAGCGTAAGCGGTATTTGCCATAAAAACAAAAACGCTTATTAAAAAGAGTAAATTAAATTTTATTTTCATTTATTTGCCTTTTACTATTTGCTTTCCGCAAAAATTGTATGAACTTTTAAATTTATTCTAAGCTCACCCAGCGTTCCTTCCGCCCTATTAACCGCCAGACTGGAAATACGCATAAAATACGGACTGTTTTCAACAGTTTCTATCAATTTGCCAAGTTGATTAAAATCACCCTCGGCATCAACGCTTACCGAAGAAAGAGTAAACTTACCGTCTTCTTCAAGACTATTTTTGCCTATTTTGGGGTTTTCAAATTCTAATCTGTCAAAAATAGAAGTCATTTGAGATAAAAGCCATTCGTTTTTTTCAGCAACAGGCGGTAGTCTTTTTGCAAGTTTCTCATAAGCTGATTTAGACTCTATATAATCCGTGGCATTATCGGCCTCGGCTTTTTGAGCGGCAACTTTTTGCCTAATAACTTCAACTTGACTGTTTACGTGTTTGTTTACTAAATTCATAAGGAAAAGCAAAACAATAAGTAAAACAAGCGGCCTTAAAAAGGGTTTATAGTTCTTTTCAAGGAGCATATTGCTTATATCATTTAAACCTTCTTTCATATTGGTAAAAAATTTCATTATTCGGATTCCTTTTCACATCTAAGAGTAAATTTCATACCAACTACTAAATCTTTTTTAGAAATGGTCTTTTCCCCTTCGGCAAAAGCATAATCAATTTTGGCTTGGCCTTTGCAAATATCGGCCATTTTGGGGGCATTATCCATAATTATTCTAAAAGCATTGCCTATGGCTAAATCCTTCTCCGTCCCTTTTAGCGATGATACCACGCCTGCAAGAGACAAATTGTTTTTTTCTTTAAAACTTTTTGTACTGTATGGATAGTTAATGCTTAAACTTGATAACCACATATCATCTGGCAATAACCCTGGCAAAGCTGAGAGCTTTTCCGTATAACTAACTGGGTGCATAAGCGTACTAAGCGTCTTAACGTCACTGGACATAGCGGACACTTTATTTTCAATCTGCTCTGATGATAAACCCCTGAAGTCAGTAACGCGTCCTGCTGATGACGATTGCTGCGCTTTTAGCTTTGCGCCAATTAAAAATGTGCTTACCTGCACATAGCAAGTCCACAAAAGGAAAAGCCCAAAAATCATAGCGGCAAGCTTCCAAATGGTAAGCGTGCCCCGTATTTCTTCTTCCGAGGAGCGATTGCGTTTATACAAATCTACATCAGGAACTTTTGTATTTATAAATTTAAGGCAAGCTCCGATTGCTGCTATTTCCGCAAAACCTTCAACTTTAAATCCAAAAATATCTGAAATCTTCCATATACGAACATTGCGCTTGACATCATTTTCAACTATTGGAGCCCAAAAATCACCGTCATCTGATATTACAGCAATATCTTCAAAAGGGTTTTTCTCTAATTGTTTAGATATAAAATCCATGCTATTATTAATTTCAAGCCTATTGCGCAGACCAAGGGAGCGTTGGATTTCAACTTCCCTCATTAACACGGGGACATTGTTAATAGCAAATAAGAATTGACCGTTAGTTTCTGTAAAATTAGAGTAAATACAACCTTTTTCTTGGACATTTTCTTTATCCGTCTGGCTAAAAAGCCTGTAGATAGAAAACGGCGAAGTTTCCACAGAAATAAGATTTAGACCTAAACTTTTAAATCCAGATTCCAAAAGATTAACTATTCTCTTAGAAGTTAAAGAAAATACTATACCTAGCCTTTTGGTTTTGCTTAAATTTGCAAAAAATGGATATACATAATAATCGTAAACACCGTGTTCAAAAGGATAGTGTATATATTTGCGCGCTTGCAACGGAATAGCTTGTTTCCAGTATTTACGGGGCATATCCTGTATAACAAAATGACGGTGTATTGCAAAATTAGGCGCAAGTGAAACAATTACATTTTTTGAAT
>JAISHT010000073.1 GCA_031262415.1 Elusimicrobiota bacterium
AAATAGAAGTTACATTAATTACGCCGGTGGCAATGGAAGAAGGCGTAAGGTTCGCAATCAGGGAAGGCGGCAAGACAGTAGGCGCAGGCGTCGTAACCAAAATCCTTGAGTAGTTTTTAAATGTAAAAAACCTAAATAGGGACATTGCAATGTCAATGTCCCTATAGGTATCTTAAATAAGGTAAAAGAAAATGGCAACAGAAAGATTAACTTTTGTGCTTTCTTGCACACAATGCAAAAATAAAAATTATTATTTTGCAAAAGGCAAAAAGAGAGATTACAAAGTAGAATTAAATAAATTTTGCAAAACATGCGGCAAACAAACAACGCATAAAGAAAGCAAAGCTTCTAAATAAAACCAGCATAAGTATTTTGTGAAATGTTTTAGAAGTTAAGTAATACGGGAGCGTCGGTTAACTGGTAAACCACTGGTCTCCAAAACCAGGACTGAAGGTTCAAGTCCTTCCGCTCCTGCCAGATTTTAAAAAACGGTAGGTTATATGAATAAAGCAATAAATTTTGTTAGGGAATCATACATGGAGCTTAAGAAAAGCGTTTGGCTTTCCCGCGCCCAGATGATGCAGTCAACACTATTTGTGTTTATAGTGGTGGCTATTATATCTCTTTATATCAGCGGCGTGGATTTTATCCTCTCCTGGATTTTAGGCAAGGTTATAGGTAATTAATATGACAGAAGAAATAATTAATCAAGAACCGCAAGAAACCACGCAAGAGGCTGCGCAAAATGCGGCTGAAAAGTTTTGGTATGTCGTCCATACTCAAACTGGACACGAAGATAAAGTAAAAGAAAAGATTTTAACCCAAATCAAAGTGCAAAACTTTGCCGATAGAGTTTTTAATGTTTTAGTGCCTACCGAAGAAGTTGTTGAAGTTAAACAAAACAAAAAAACTTTAAGAAAACGCAAATTTTTCCCGGGATACATTCTTGTTGAAATGCTGCTTACAAGCGAATCATATTGGTTCGTTAGAAACATAGTCGGCGTAACCGGCTTCCTTGGCGACCCTTACCCCGTCCCCCTTCCGGAAGAAGAAATTGCCGGCATAGTTGAGCTTACCACCGTTACAGACGGCAAGCCCAAACACGCAGTTGAGTTCGGCCGTGGCGAGCAAGTGCGTATTACAGAAGGTCCGTTTAAGCATTTTGTCGGAGTTATTGAAGAAGTCAACGAGGCAAAAAGCAGGCTTAAAGTTATGGTTACCGTCTTTGATAGGGCAACCCCTGTAGAAGTTGATTACTTGCAGGTTGAAAAAATAAGCTAAAAAATTCAAGCCCCTAGCAGTATATTTTGCGGGGCAGTATTTAGCTTTTAGGGCGCAAGTCGCTTTAAAAGCAGCCCTGTAAAAAGGGTATTTAAGGAGTAGAAATAAAATGGCAAAAGAGAAAAAAATAAAAGGATACATTAAACTGCAAATTCCCGCAGGTTCTGCCAATCCCGCGCCGCCAGTCGGCCCGGCGCTTGGTCAGCACGGCGTTAATATTATGGAATTTTGCAAACAGTTTAATGCCAAAACAGCAAAGTTAGAAAAAGGCGTAAAGATTCCTGTCGTCATAACTGTTTATGAAGATAGATCTTTCTCCTTCATTACCAAAACCCCGCCTATGGCTGTTCTTATTGTGAAGAAGCTCGGCATCGCAAAAGGTTCCGGCGTTCCGCACAAAGACAAAGTAGGCAAGATTACGCAGAAACAATGTGAAGAAATCGCCGCAGAAAAGTTGCCCGATTTGAACACAAAAGATGTTAAAAGAGCTGCGGAAATGGTAAAAGGCACCGCCAGAAGTATGGGCGTTGATGTTGTAAACTAAAAAATAAAACAAGGGAGGGGGTTTTTAAACCTCCGTTTACCTTAAGGAGCAAGTTAGATGGGAAAAAGAATTGAAACAGCTAAAAAAGCGATAGAAGCAGGCAAGCTCTATACTCTAAAAGAGGCGGTTGCCTTATCTAAAGATAATGCAAAAGCCAAATTTGACGAGACTATAGAACTCCATGTCCGCTTAGGCATTGATACAAAAAAATCTGACCAGCAGGTAAGGACAAATGTTGTCTTGCCACACGGCACAGGTAAAACCAAACGCGTCGGCGTAATTGCCAAAGGCGAAAAGGCGCAAGAAGCGCAAAAAGCCGGGGCAGATATTGTCGGCGGTGATGATTTGGTAGAAGAAATAGTAAAAGGCAAAATGGATTTTGATGTATTAGTCGCTACGCCCGATACTATGAGAGATCTCGCCAAAGCGGCAAAGGTTTTAGGCCCCCGCGGCTTAATGCCAAGCCCAAAAGCAGGCACCGTCACCTTTGAAGTAGCCCAGACGGTAAAAGAACTTAAAGCCGGCAGGATAGAGTTTAAGGCCGATACTTACGGCATTGTCCATGTCCCCGTTGGCAAGGCTTCTTTTGACGCCGATAAATTGTTTGAAAACGCAAAAGCTGTTTTAGAAACTATTAATAAAGTTAAACCCACCACCTCAAAAGGGGTTTATGTGAGAACAGTCTCCATATCCTCCACCATGGGGCCTGGGGTTCACGTGGATACTAATAAAGTATCCGCTTAAAGCAACTCTTTTGCTAATGACCCCCGCCTTAATTTTTAAGGCGGGGGTCAAAAATTATAAAACAAGCCGACCTAAAACATTAAAATAAAATCCAAGTAAACAACTAGTGCAAATTAGTCCCAAAAATTGTCCGGCGTAAATCTGACGCCGGCGCGAAAGGCAATAACAAAATTATCCGCGCTCTTTATGGAATATTTATTGCGGCTAAATAAATCCGTATAAATATAGCGGGCTTCTGCGCCGATGAAGGCATCAGGCGCAACATCAACTTCAAAGCCAAGTCCCGCCATTAAAGCTAGGCCGGCGGTGGTGTCGGTTTCCTTTTCGTCCACATTATCTTGCTGCAAACTTACCGTCATAAAATCAAAGCCAATACCAAGCGGGATATATAACCTAAAAGGCAAATTTGCCATAGGCTGAAGTTTTGCAAAAAACATAGGCGTTATATGCTGCGTTGCTAGAGAGCTTGAAACGTCGCTTAATTTAAAACTATCGCCATTGCCATTATCTGCATAAGAAACATCAAGCCCAAGGCCAATGTATTTGCTTGGATACATCAACATATTAAGCCCCAAAATATAGCCGCTGCCGCCATATTTAACGCTGGCGTCTTCGTAATTGCCGGTTGTGTCGCTTATAGAAATACCGCCAATTACGGCAACCTCGCCTTGGCCTGCTTCAATTATATTAGCCGTTTGCGCAAATGCCGTTGTGGATAGAGCTAGGCCACCGCTGATAAATAAAGAAATTACAGCAATAATTTTTTTAAACTTCATTTTAGTTTTCTCCTTGTTTGTTTGATTTTTTTAAGTTTTTTAATTCTTTTTCTTTTTGTTTAATCGCTTTCCATTGCTGCAAAGCTTCCTCGGGCGTGGCGGCTTTTGCCTCGCCAAAAACATGAGGGTGGCGGCGGATTAATTTTTGGTTAAGGCCGTCAATTACCTCTCCAATATTAAATCTGCCTTCTTCCTCTGCAATAGCGGCGTGAAAGACTGCTTGCAAAAGCAAATCGCCAAGCTCTTCTTGCAAATTATCATCGTCTTTGTTTTTTATTGCTTCAATTACTTCGCCAGCTTCTTCTTGCAAACATTTTATTAAACTCTCGTGCGTTTGCTCTCTGTCCCATTTGCAGCCGTTTGGGGCGCGCAGTTTACGCATAGTTTTAAGTAGTTCGTTAAACAAAGCTCCGCTGTCCGTTTTTTCGCTCATTTTCCCACCTTGTAGATTTTTATATTCTTCCTGCCATTAACTTTTAAATATTCAAATTTCCCCTCAAAAACATTTTGCATACCAACATCTATTGCTATTATTTTATTGCCGCTGGAGGCCGCTATAGCAGGCACTTGCGTATGCCCCACAACTTGCCCAAATGGGCAAAGTAAGTTGTGGCGCATAAGGGCGGTTATATCTTCCCAAAAAATACCGCCAAAAGCCTCGTTTCCGCCACGCAAGCGGCTTACATTAAAAATAGTGTGTTGATAATTATCCGTCGCTACGGCTTCTTTAAAAACTTTATTAATTTGCGCCGCCAGCTTCTGCACGGTTAATTTTGGCAAGGAAATTTCTGCTTGTAAATGTTTAAAAAGGCTATCGCAAACGCCGGCGTGCGTAAAAAGATATCCCCTCCCGCTATAAGCCGCCTGCCACAAACCGCCGCTAATGCCTGCTATCAGCTTACTACGGAACTTTTCAATATCTGCTCTAGGCAGCGAAGTTATAAAATAATTTTTGCGTAAAATTTCAAGCTCGTGATTGCCGACAAGGCGGATAATATCGCCGCCGCTTGCTCGGGCTTGTTTTTGCAACAAATCAAGCAAGCTGTCTATTTGCAAAGGCTCCTGTCCTCTATCCAAAATGTCGCCCATTTGCACTAAAATAGTTCTTCCGCCCCGCCAGTTAAGGCCGGGGTCCATTAAGCCGGCGTCTATTAAGACGGCGGCGAAGGAATGATAGTCGCCGTGAGCGTCGCCAATGGCAAGTATCGGGCGGGAAGGTGTTTTTATCATAGTTTTATTAAACTCTTCTAAATACTATAATAATATTATAGTGAAAAAAGTGAACAAATTTTCAAAAGCATTAATGCAAGTTAAAAAAATTATCGGGCGGGGCAATGTCTTGCTTGACGATGTCGCCTTGGCTTTAAATAGTTTTGACGGCAGCCCCGTGCGCGCCCGTCCCGACGCTGTTTTAAATATTGCCAGCGCCGCAAAACTAGCTAAAGTTATAAAAGCGCTTGCTACAAATAAAATACCGTTTACCCCTCGTATGGCGGCTAGCAATCACGACGGCGGCTGCATAGCTTTGCGCGGCGGCTGCGTTTTAAACTTAACAAAATTAAATAAAATTATTTCTATAAATACCGAGGAAGGTTTTGCTATTGTTGAAAGCGGAGTTGTAAATCAAGATTTGCAAAATGCCCTTGCTTTGCTAGGTTATTTTTATGCGCCAGACCCGGGCAGCATGCAATTTTCTACCATAGGCGGCAATGCCGCGCTTAATGCTGGCGGAGCTAAAACTTTAAAATATGGCTCAACTGCTTCCAATTTGCTTAAAGTGGAAATTATTACCCCAGAGGGTGAAATAATGTTGCTTGATAGGGCGGCAAACGGCCCTGATTTGGCGGCCTTGCTAACAAGAAGCGAGGGCACTTTATGCCTAATTACAAAATTATGGGTTAAAATTTTACCAAGCCCCAAAAAATTTAAAACCATTTTAGCTTACTTTA
>JAISHT010000102.1 GCA_031262415.1 Elusimicrobiota bacterium
CTTGTTTTTGTAAGATAGATTTATTTGTTGCATATGAGATATTTTAGATAATTGAGCCACACAAAAAACCCCGCGGCTCAATTATCCTAAAGTCTCATATGTCTTTGATGTTTTACAGCTGTTTGTTTTCACTAAAGCGGGCCTGTTAAAAATAAACAGGCCCGTTAAATTTTAATATTACCTTCAATTAATCTTCTTGATCCGTAATTGCTATAGCAAGCTCTTTAAGCTGAATATCGTCAACTATATTTGGGGACTCCGTTAACGGGCAACTTGCCGTAGTAGTTTTGGGGAAGGCGATAACTTCTTTTATGGAATCCTCGCCACAGAGTAGAGCGGTTAATCTATCAAAACCAAGGCCAAAGCCGCCGTGCGGCGGGGCGCCGGCTTCAAGCGCATTTAAAAGCATACCAAACCTTTTGGCTGATTCTTCTTTGGAATGTTTCATAAGAGCCAAAATCTTTTCTTGCAAATCTCTACGATGATTGCGAATAGAGCCTGAAGCCAGCTCAACGCCGTTAAGCACCATATCAAATTGATAGGAACGCACCGCAAGCGGGTTAGTATCAAGCAAAGGTATATCCTCGGCCACAGGGGCAGTAAAGGGGTTATGGGCAGCGTCATATCTATCTTCCTCTGGCTCGTAAGTAAGCAATGGGAAGTTGACTATCCAAACAGGGGCCCATTTTTTTGCAGGCTCAATTTTTAAGAATTTAATAAGCTCTTTACGCAATGCGCCCATATATAGAGAGGAAATTTCCTCTTTATCGCTGCCGATAAAAACAACCCCGCCTTCTTCAACTTTAAGAGCGTTTTTAAGAGCAAGGAATTCTTCCTCGGTAAAATATTTTGTTGTTGGGCCTTCAAATTTGCCGCCTTTATATTTAAGCCAAACAAGGCCTTTTGCCCCGTTAGCTTTTACCAAATCGGTCATTTTATCAAGCGCGCTACGGCTAAAAGTTTCTACGCTAGAGGCAGTATATAAAGCGCGGATAACGCCGCCGTCATTTAAAACATCTGCAAAAACTTTAAAGCTAGATTTTTTGAAAATTTCAGTTATATCAACAATTTCCAAAGTATAGCGCATATCGGGCTTATCGCTGCCAAAGCGGCGCATAGCGTCTGCGTAAGGCAAACGCTCAAACGGGGTATTAATTTCTTCCCCCACTGCTTTAAAAACAGTTTGCATCATACCCTCGCCAATAGCGAAAATATCGTCAAGAGAAACAAAAGACATTTCCATATCCACTTGAGTATGCTCGGGCTGGCGGTCGGCTCGCAAATCTTCATCTCTAAACGCTCTTGCAAGCTGGAAGTATCTATCAATTCCGCTAGCCATTAAGGTTTGTTTAAACATTTGCGGCGACTGCGGCAAAGCGTAAAACTTGCCGTGATGCACGCGTGAAGGCACTAAATAATCTCTTGCGCCCTCGGGCGTGGAGCGGGTTAAAATTGGGGTTTCAATTTCCAAAAAACCGTTTTTATCAAAATAGTTGCGGATTGTCTGGGCTAGGCGGTGGCGCATAGTCATATTGCGCACCATACGGGGATTGCGTAAATCAAGATAGCGGTATTTTAGGCGGATTTCCTCGCTAACATTTTTATCGGTATTAATATCAAATGGCAGGGCTATTGAGGTGTTTAGTATTTCAACGGTATCAGCTACAACCTCAACCTCGCCCGTTGGGATATTTTTATTTACATAGCCTTCTTTTCTGGCATTTACCGCGCCGCTCACGCAAATTACATATTCATTGCGTAGTTCCTCGGCCACGGCAAAAGCTTCTTTATTTGCTGGCTCTATAACAACTTGCACAAAGCCTGTTCTATCACGCAAATCTATAAATAAAACGCCGCCGTGGTTGCGATAGCTGTTAACCCAGCCGCATAAAGTTTGTTTGGTGCCAATAAGCGGTTTTTTAATATCTCCGCAATAATTTGTTCTCTTCATTTTTTTATATCCGTTTTTTATTTGTCTTTTAATAATTTAACGAGTTCTGCTCTAGGATACTGCTTCTGCTCGCCCGTCTCTAAATTTTTAAGCACGGCAGTGTTTGAATTAAGCTCGCTTTGGCCTATTATAACAGCATAATCCGCTTTAATTTTATCAGCTTGCTTCATTTGGGCTTTTAGATTTTTATCAAACAATGCGCATGGCGTCTGGACGCCGCTTTGGCGGATTTCCTGCATAATATCAAAAGCATAAAGATTGCAAGCTTTATCCATAGAAACAACAAAAACTTTTATCTCTTTTGGCTCGTTTACTTGGCCTCTAGCTGCCACCGTGCGCTCCGCCCCCAAAGCCCAACCAACCGCCGGGATTTGCGGCCCGCCCATAGATTTTACAAGGCCGTCGTAGCGGCCGCCGCCGGCAATGGCGTTTTGCGCCCCGCTGCCAGCCTGAAATTCAAAAACCGTGCGGGAATAATAATCTAGCCCGCGCACAAGCCTAGGGTCAACTTCAAAAGGAATTTTGCCATCAAGCAATTTTTTGACTTCTTCAAAATGCTCAAGGCACTCTGGGCAGAGTTTTTGAACAGGCAAATTAGCGTCAAATTTAGGGCCGTCAATTTTGCAATCTAAAATACGCAAGGGGTTTTTTTCAAGACGGGTTTGGCACTTTTCGCACAAAGTATCTTTGGAGGATTTAAAATATTCTATTAAGGCTTGTCTGTAAGCTGGGCGGCATTTATCGCAACCAAGCGAGTTTATTTTTACTTTATAATCCGTTGCGCCAAAGTCTTTAACTATATCTTTAAGCAGTAAAATTGCCTGAGCGTCGGCCGAGGGCGCGCTACTACCAAAAAACTCTGCGCCAATTTGCTCAAACTCGCGATATCTGCCTGCCTGAGGGCGTTCAGCCCGATACATATTGCCGATATAAAAAAATTGTTTTACAGGGTTTTCGTTAGGGAAATTATTTTCAATATAAGCCCGCGCAACGCCGGGGGTGCCTTCGGGGCGAAGGGCAACCAAGCGGCCGCCATTATCTTCAAAGGCATACATTTCTTTTTGCACAATATCAGTAGTGTCGCCTGTGAATTTGACAAAAAGTTCTTTAAGTTCAAGGGCGGGTATGCGCAACTCTTCCACGCCGTAAAGTTTGAAGATTTTGCGGGCGGAATTTTCTAGCTCGGTAAGGGCAGTAGCCTCTTTACCAAAAATATCTTTAAAACCTCTAAGTAATTTTGACATATTTATATTTTAGCATTTTTAGCCGCGGCTTACCTTAAGCAAGCAATGTTAAGATATGATATAATATTAGCAGATAAGGGCGTGTAGCTCAGCTGGGAGAGCGCCTCGTTCGCAACGAGGAGGTCGTCGGTTCAATCCCGATCACGTCCACTTTTTAAGCACTTCACTCTTCAACCTAGGATATAAAATTATGTCAAAAGTTTATATAAAAGATATTGGCAAATACGCAGGCCAAAGCGTTACTTTAAAAGGCTGGCTTTATAACAAAAGAACCAGCGGAAAGCTTGTTTTCTTGCAACTAAGAGACGGCACCGGCATTATACAATGCGTCGTGTTTAAAGGCGATGTCAGCGAAGAACAGTTTAAACTGGCCGACAGCATTACGCAGGAATCTTCCCTAACCGTAACGGGTTTAGTTAAGGAAGACAAACGCTCCCCCCTTGGTTTTGAGCTTGCCGTAAAAGATTTAACCTTAATACACGCCGCTAAAGACTACCCTATTTCCCCCAAAGAACACGGCGTTGCTTTCCTTATGGATAACAGGCATTTGTGGCTGCGCTCTTCAAGGCAAGTCGCTATTTTAAAAATAAGGGACGAAATTGTCTTTGCCATTAGGCAGTATTTTAAAGAAAATGGTTTTACTTTGGTTGACTCCCCCATTTTGACCCCCGCCGCTTGCGAAGGCACAAGCACTTTATTTGAAACCGACTATTTTGACCAAAAGGCATTTTTATCGCAAAGCGGGCAGTTATACGGCGAGGCCGCCGCAATGGCGCTTGGCAAAGCATATTGCTTTGGCCCAACTTTTAGGGCTGAGAAATCCAAAACACGCAGGCACTTAACAGAGTTTTGGATGGTAGAGCCTGAAGTCGCCTTCAACGATATTAACGACAATATGGATTTGGCGGAAGATTTTATCTGCTTTATAGTTGATAAAGTTTTAAAGAAC
>JAISHT010000106.1 GCA_031262415.1 Elusimicrobiota bacterium
ATTACTTCAAGGTCAATTTCCGCTGCCATTTTTACTTTTTTGGCGTGGACGGCTAAAATTTCCTTCCTGCCTTTCATATCCGGCGAGGGGACATTTATATGCCTATCAAACCTGCCCGGGCGGGTTAAAGCTGGGTCAAGAACATCGGGGCGGTTAGTTGAGCCCATTAAAATTATGCCTTGTTTGCTTTCAAAACCATCAAGTTCAATTAAAAGCTGGTTTAGGGTTTGTTCTCTTTCATCGTGTCCGCCGCCAATGCCGGCAAATCTTCTGCGGCCGACGGCGTCAAGCTCGTCAATAAAAATAATTGCCGGGGCGTTCTTTTTGGCATTGCTAAACAAATCTCTAACACGGGCTGCGCCAACGCCGACGAACATTTCAACAAATTCAGAAGCCGAGGCGGAGAAGAAAGCTACTTTAGCCTCGCCAGCTACCGCTTTTGCAAGCAAAGTTTTGCCTGTGCCGGGCGCGCCGTAAAGCAAAATACCCTTAGGCAATTTTGCGCCTAGTTTTTGGAATTTGCGGGGATTTTTTAGGAATTTTATAATATCTTCCATTTCTTCTTTAGCTTCGTCAACGCCGGCGACATCTTTAAAAGTTGTTTCTTGGGAAGACGGGTCCTGCAATTTAGCTTTTGATTTTGCAAAGTTTAATGCGCTTTTGCCGTCGTTTTTTTGCGGCCTAATAAATAAAAACCACCACGCTAAAATAAATAAAAATATCCAGCCGATATTTACTAGCAAGCTAAAAATCCAGCTTCTATCAGCCTGTCCTTTAAAAGGGACTTTGGCGGCGACAAGCTCGTTAACCAAAGCGGGGTCTTCTACTTTAACCGTTTGGAATTTAGTTTCTTTACCATTATCTTTGAATGTGCCGGTTATAGCATTTGTCGTCATTGTAACGGAAAGAATATCTCCCGCCGCTATTTTTGATTTAAAGGCAGAATAATCCAAATCTTTTGGCGCGCCTGCTTGGCCCATTTGCGAGTAAATTACAACAATTATTATAAATGTTAATATCCAAGCTAAAATTTGCCTAACTGGCACGCCCGGCGTTTGTTTTTTGTTATTTTGTTTCATCTTCATTGAAAACTCCTATAAATGGTAAGTTGCGATAAAGCTCGTTATAATCAAGCCCATAGCCTACTACAAATTCGTTTTGAACGGTAAAGCCCACATATTTGGGGGTGATGTCCGTTGTTCTGTTTGAAGGCTTATCAAGCAAAGTGCAAACTTCTACAGAGGCCGGTTTACGGGTCCTAAACATATCTAGGATATGTTTAATTGTAAGGCCGGTATCAACAATATCTTCCACCAAAACTATATGGCGCCCTTCTATGGCTTCGCGCAAATCAAGCAAAGTGCGCACTTTGCCGCTTGAATGCGTTTTTGCGCCGTAAGAGGCCATACACATAAAATCCAAATTACACGGGGTTTTGATATTTCTAACAATATCGGAATAAAATAAAACCGAGCCACGCAAGATGCAAACAATCAGCGGCAGTTTGCCCTCGTAATCTTTTGAAATCTCCTCCCCAAGTTCTTTTGCCCTTTTAGCAATTTCATCTTTTGTTATTAATACTTTTTTTAAGGGCGCCGAAACTGTCTGCATATAAACTCCTTTTTGATAAAAAACACTGCTAGCGGCAGTGTTTTTTATTTAATATATAAAACTGACATTAACCATTAAAGGTCAACAAAAATTTTACCGCAATAATTACTACTATTACGCCAGCTACTCTTTGCAAGCGGTTGCCTAACACTGTTTTTGCAAAAGAATGCCCGTGAGAAAGCCCCAAAGTCATCGCCAAAAACGAGAAGATAGCGCTAATAAACAAAGCAAGCAGCAAACTGCCGCCAGAAACCAAAGCTAAAACAAAACCTAAAAAGAAATAATCTACGCTAGATTGCACGGCAACTCTTATCATATAGGAATTTTGAACAATATCAGTGTAGTTAAGGCTGGGGGATTTTTCAACAGATTCCAAAAGCAACCTAACGCCAATAAGGAAAAGGAAGCTAAACGCTATCCAAGGCAAAACATCTTTCAATACTGGCGTAAGCAAATTGCCAAGAATAAAGCTAAGCGACAAGGCAATAAGATTAGCCACCACAAAAACTAAAGCCGTCTTTAAGACAACATTGCTATTATAGCAGCTGCCTAGTTTTTTGCCTGAGACTATGCCTATAGCAAAAATCCCGCTGGACATACATAACAAAACTAAAATTATTAAGAGTGTTCCCATATATTAATATCCTTGTTCTATATTTTATCAAATGTATACTAAGATTTTACAATAAATTACCCTAAAAAAGCCTTTGTTTAACCTAAAAAGCCTTCCAAAAGCAATTTTATACCCAAAAACACTAAGACTGCGCCTCCCAAAAACTCCATCTTTCTGCCTAAGCGGCGGCCCAAACTACTCCGTAAAACAAAGCCAATAATCGTAGCCAAAAAAATACAAACAACAAGTATGCCAAGCACTGTGTAAAAATTTACGCTAAATAAAGATATAGATATGCCAATAGCTAACACATCTATATTTGTAGCAACGGCCATAAGCAAAGTTTCGTGCAGCGGGGTGGTTTTGTGGCCCGCAGCATTATGGGGCGAGTTTTGCCCAAATGCCGATAACATCATCTTGCCGCCAATATAGGCAAGTATGGCAAACGCCACATAATGATCCCACCCGTGGATTACATTATCCAAATGCGTGCCGCCAAGCCAGCCTATAATTAAAGCTAGCGCGCCGGCAAGCGTAAAGAGGGCGGCCGTTGCGGTTATATGCAACTTGCCATCTTTTTGCCCACAGCCAAGAGCTGCGGCAACAACCATATTATCCATGGATAAACCAAGGCAAATAAAAAGAATACTTACTATACTCATATCTATAATATATAGTATCATTTTTGTATGGAATCTATTAAAGAGCTTTACAATGTCGGCATGGGCCCCTCTAGCAGCCACACCATGGGACCTAGAAAAGCCGCTGAAATTTTTAAAAAGAAAAACCCAAAGGCCACAACCTATAGGGTATATTTATACGGCTCTATCGCCCTAACAGGCAAGGGCCATTTGACTGACCTTGCCATCAAAACCGGCCTTGAGCCTAGTCCCGTTGAAATAATTTGGCAATACGATACCTTTATGCCTCGCCACCCAAATGCTTTAAAATTTGAAGCCTTAGACGAAAAGCAAAATATTTTAGACAGCTGGCTTGTCTACAGCGTTGGCGGCGGCGCATTAAAAGACGATAGTGATTTTGATATTGTCAAACCAAGTATTTATCCGCACAAAACTATGGACGAAATTTTAAAATACACCAAAGAAAAAAAAATAACCCTTTGGGAATATGTGGAAGAAGTTGAAGGCGCTGATATTTGGCCCTTTCTCTTAAATATTTGGAAAGAAATGCAAGATACCATCTTCACCGGCCTAGTTAAACGCGATATTTTGCCCGGCAGCTTGCAGCTTGAACGTAAGGCGGGGCGTTATTATAAAAAGGCGGAAAGTTCGCCAAGATATGTGCGTAGAATGAACTCCCTTTTTTCCTATGCGCTTGCCTGCTCCGAGCAAAACGCAAGCGGCGGCAAAGTAGTAACTGCGCCAACTTGCGGAAGCTGCGGCGTTTTGCCTGCCGTGCTGCGAATTACCAAAGAAATTTTTGAGTTTGAAGATACCGCCATCATACGGGCTTTAGCCACCGCCGCTTTAATCGGCAATTTGGCAAAGGCTAATGCGTCAATTTCTGGCGCGGAAGTTGGCTGCCAAGGCGAAGTTGGCGTAGCTTGCGCCATGGCCGCGGCGGCAGCTTGTCAGCTTGAGGGCGGCAACAATAAACAAATAGAATATGCCGCTGAAATGGGGCTAGAACATCACTTAGGCTTAACTTGCGACCCTGTTGACGGCCTTGTGCAAATACCTTGCATAGAGCGCAACCCCATGGCTGCTTCCCGCGCGGTAGATTGCGCAACTTATGCAATATCTTCAGAGGGCGATAACAGAATATCTTACGATGAAGTCCTAATAACAATGATGCAAACCGGCCGTGATATGAATGCTAACTACAAAGAAACATCGCGCGGCGGGCTTGCCAAATTCTTTATGGAATCAGATAAAAAAGAATTAAAACAAAAGGAGGGTTAAAGATGCAATTATTAGACGCTATAAACAAAAGAAGAAGTATAAGGCAATTTACGGGCCAGCCAATAACCGACGAGCAGTTGCAAACTATTCTTAACGCCGCTATGATGGCGCCAACAGGACGCAATATACAGGAATGGGAATTTCTCGTAATAAAAGATAAGGAAACTTTGCTTAAAATAATTGAAGTGCACCCATATACGCAAATGTTAACAGAGGCGGCTTGCGCAATAATAGTTTGCGGCAATATGCAAAAAGACGACGCCGAAAGTTTTTGGATTGGCGACTGCGGGGCAGCGTCGCAAAATATTTTACTAACCGCAACAGATTTAGGCCTTGGAAGCTGCTGGTGCGGCGTGCAAAACAGCAAAGAACGCACAGACGGCATAAGGAAATTGTTTAATTTACCCAGCCACATTATGCCTTTTAATGTTATAGCCATTGGCCGCCCAGCCGAAACCAGAGAAACACCGCAAAGGTTTGACTCTGAGAAAGTGCATTATGAAAAGTGGTAAAAAATAAAGTTTGGAAAGATTGAAAATATAAAAAAACCCTCGCTAATTTTAGCGGGGGTTTTTGTTTGTTGTGAAAAGTATTTTGTTGTAAAAGTTTTTTAGCAATTAGCCGGCTTTAAACAAAACATAAATTGCTACTAAAAAGAAACCAAATGCGCCGAGCAAATATTTGCTTGGCCATTTTTTTTGCAAAAGACATTCAAACATAGCCGCAAAAATAACGCCTGTTGTTACCATGGCAGATACCGTCGCCAAATGGCCAGTTTTTATTGCGCCTAGATAAAAAGTTAAGCAAAGATAGCTGCCCACAAAAGTGCCGCCTGAAACTATCAATAAAGATTTTTTGCTAAATTGCCTTAAATGTCCAAAAAAATCAACTTTAAATAAGCGAGTGATTATTAAAAATGAAATAACCGCCCCCAAACAGCGGTATACATTAGCTTCCATAAGCCCAAGAGAGGACGCATTAAACGCCGTTCGGCTTATAATAACGCCAACGCCGTCTAAAAATACGCCAAGCAATGCAATAAGCATTATCTTAAAATTCCATTTAGAAGTTTGTCTATAATTTTCTAGCGCAAAAATAAAAACACAAGCTATAAGGAAGATAATGCTAATAAATTTGGAGCTATCTAGCGTCTGCCCAAATGCAAAAAAGCTCATAATGCCAACAAATATTGGCGCAAATGCGCTTATCATAATTGTGCGGCTTGGGCCGATTACAGAAAATGATTTTAAAAGAAAAATATCGCCAATGCCAAGGCCAATAAAGCCAGAGAGCATAAAAAGGGTGGCGGGCTTCCAGCTGACTGCGCTAAAACCGCCAGTTAACAAAACGGTTAAGGCAAATAAAATGCCCGCAAAACTTCCTTTGAAAATATTCATCCATATAGGCGATATTTTTTTGGAGTAATGCGTATAAAATTGCGAACCTAAACCCCACGAGAAATTTGACAATAAAGCGTATACATACCACGGCATAATAAGCGGCCCTCTTTTTAATAAAATTTAGTTTTTGAAAATTTAAGCACGCTCTTAGCGAGGTGCTTTTAAATATTATATCAAATATGGTTTTGCGGGGGGCTTGATATGCTTTTAGCGGGTGGTTTAATATGGCTTTTACTTTAATTGCAAAAATTACCGCAATAAGAAAAGCGAAAATATTCTATAATATATAGGTATTGCTGATACTGATTGCTTTAGTCTTTGTGGCTTTTGTGATTTTTGTAGTTTTTGCAAATTTTGCGGCGATATTGTTTACTTACAATTTTTGGTGGCTGTAGCTCAGCTGGTCAGAGCATCGGTTTGTGGAGCCGAGGGTCGCGGGTTCAAATCCCGTCAGCCACCCCATAGATTTAAAAACCCCCTATTTTTTGAGCTAAAAAGCTTATAAAATGAGGGGTATCTTTTTACTATGCTATAATGAAGTATATTATATCTTAATTAACTTATGGACTTTTATGACAAAAAAGAAAATAATGCCTATTAAAGAAAAGCACTGTATTGAGGAAGAATTAGATTCTTTTTTACATAATCTTTCATCCTTAGAGCTTTCCTTCCCTTTTCTTTTGAATTTAATGGACTCTTTCCATGGCCTTGCGCATAATAATTTTGTTGAATTCATAAATAAAGTTGCTACTCAAGAAAAAAACAAAAAAGGAGAAGATATTCTTAGGATAAAAGGGGAAAATGCTCGTAAAGCTAGGAAGCAAGAAGAGAAAGTAAAAGTCTTATTTACCGCTTCAGAACTAGTGGCACAACAATTTGTCCTTTCTATGGTAAGTCAGTATGATTTTTTCATAGGAAGATTGTTGCGTTGTCTTTACCAGATAAAACCAGAAATATTAAATCAAAGTGAAAAGCAATTAAGCTACAAAGACTTATCTTCTTTTGAGTCTATAGAAGCTGTAAAGGAAAATATTATTGAAAAAGAAGTGGATTCTTTCTTGCGGGATAGCCACTTAAAACAATTTGAAACTCTTGAAAAAAAGCTCTCTATTGACTTGAGGAAAGACCTAGACATTTTCCCTACTTTTATTGAGTTGACCGAGAGAAGAAATCTTTTTGCCCATACAAATGGAATCGTTTCCTCTCAATATATCAATATTTGTAAAAAAGAAGACGCTTTGTTCAATAAAAACATAAGAAAAGGATACAAGATTGGAGTTAACTTAGATTATCTTAAACAAGCCTCCGATTGTCTTTTAGAAATAGCTATAAAATTGGCACACGTTATTTGGCAAAAAATAGATGAAAAAACATTAGAAAAATCTTCTATTCATATTTTGAATATGTCTTATCGTTTCCTACAAGAGAAAAGATATCATTTAGATGTAAAGATATTATCCTTTTTTACAGAAAATCAATTTAAAAACAAATTCAATGACAATGTTTACAAACCATTAAAAATTAATTTAGCACAAGCATATAAGTGGAACGGGCAGGAAGATTTTTGTAAAAATATTATCAACTCTGAAGATTGGAGTGCAAGTAGCGATCTATTGCTTCTTGCAGTTGCAGTATTACAGGATAAAACTAATGACGCATGCCTTCTTATGAAAAATAAAAAAGCTGTTGATTTAAATGCTCGTGATTACAGAGAATGGCCTCTTTTTCAAAAGATGAGAAAAGAGCAAAAATTTCAAGAAACATTTAAAAAGGTTTTTAAAGAGGATTTATTTTCAACGACAGAGAGGAAATCTTCAAGAGAGATGAACACTCAAAAACGCCCACTGGGGGAAAAATAAAAAATGAAAGTATTATTATTAAACGGCAGCCCAAATGAAAACGGCTGCACATATACGGCTTTAAACGAAGTTGCAAAAACCTTGCAAGATAAAAATGTGGAAACGGAAATCTTCCAGCTAGGCAAAGGCCCCGTGCAAGATTGCGTCGCCTGCCGCGCTTGCGCCAAACTAAACAATCAATGCGTTTATAGCTACGACGCCGTCAATCTTTTTATAGAAAAGGCAAAACAGGCCGATGGCTTGGTTTTTGGTACGCCCGTTTATTACGCCCACCCTTCGGGGCGGGTTCTTTCATTTTTAAACAGAGTTTTCTTTGCAGGTAGCGCAGTTTTTGCCAATAAACCCGCTGCCGCAGTAGCTAGCGCGCGCAGGGCCGGCACCACCGCAAGCCTTGATGTTTTAAACAAATATTTTACTATCAGCCGTATGCCTGTTGTCTCTTCGTCTTACTGGAATATGGTCCACGGAAATACGCCAGCGGAAGTTTTGCAAGATAGCGAGGGCCTGCAAATTATGCAAACAATCGGCATTAATATGGCGTGGCTAATTTCTTGCATAGAAGCCGCCAAAAAAGCAGGTATACCATACCCGGAAGTTGAGCCAAAAGTTTTTACCAACTTTATCCGCTAATTTATCTACTTGCTAAAATATTAAAAGCCCCCGCTGAAATTTCAACGGGGGCTTTTTTGGGCGAAAACAAAACGAACGCTAATTTTTATTTTCAAAAACCACTTCGCCGCCGAGTATGGTTTTTGCCGTTAAATCGCTGCCATACGCATAGGGCAAAAACTCAAGCGATGGCACAGGCTTTGATACAAACAAATCCGCCCGCTTGCCCACGGTTATACTGCCTTGCGTCTTTTCCAGCCCCATAGCGTATGCGCCGTTAAGAGTGGCGGCGTTAATGGCTTCTTGCGGGCTCATCTTCATTTTAATACACGCAAGGGATAAAACAAACTTCATATTGCCAGAGGGCGACGAGCCGGGGTTATAATCCGTCGCTAAAGCAACGCCGAGGCCGCTATCAATCATTTTGCGAGCGGGCGGATAATTCATTTCCAAAAAGAAAGCCGCGCCGGGTAGTAAAGTAGGCATAGTTTGGGAAGATAGCAAGGCGGCAATTTCGGCCTCTCCCGTAAATTCCAAATGGTCAACAGATAATGCTTTGTGCGCAACGCCAATTTGTATACCGCCGCTTGCTGCAAGCTCGTTTGCGTGGATTTTTGGCCTTAGCCCATAGGCTGCGCCAGCCTCCAACATTTTGGCGGTTTCCTCTGGCGTAAAAAAGCCAACGTCGCAAAAAACATCAATAAAGTCCGCCAAATTTTCTTTGGCGACTGCTGGTATCATTTCTTTGCAAATTAAATCCACATACTCGCTTTGACGGCCCTTGTATTCTTTTGGCACGGCGTGCGCGCCTAAAAAAGTTGATTTTATCGTCATGGGGCTAGCGGCCTTAAGCCTTTTTATTACTCTTAACATTTTGATTTCATCTTGCGTATTAAGGCCGTATCCGCTTTTAATTTCAACGCTGCCAATGCCGCTAGCAAGCATTTGTTTAAGGCGAGCGAAGGCAGAGTCAAAAAGAGAATCTTCGCTGGTATTATGCAAAAGTTCGGCGGAGTTTAAAATACCGCCGCCCCGTTTTGCAATTTCCTCGTAAGAAAGCCCGTTTATTTTATCAACAAATTCCCCCTCTCTACTGCCTGCGTAAACTATGTGCGTGTGCGAGTCGCAAAAAGCGGGCAAAACAATGCCGCCTTTTGCGTCAATAATTGCCTGGGCTAAGTCGGCATTGGCGGGCAAATCTTCCATTTTGCCATACCCCGTTATTTTGCCGCCGTCAGCTGTTAGATAGGCGTTTTTAACACTAGTAAGAGTCTTCATTTCTTTGCCCATTTTACGTCTAAGGCCTGTATTTTCTATACCTGCTAGCACGTCTATGTTTTTGACGAGTAATTGCATAATTTAACCTTTCTAAATAATGTTTTTGATTAGCTCTAAAAACTCTTTGGATTTTAAAAACTTAACAGATTTTTCTATTAGCGGATACATAATTACATCATCGTCTATAAAAGGCACTTCTTGGCGATAATCGCTAAAAAGCTTTTCAATCTGCAAAGAGGATTTTTCCCCATTTATTTTATGCCTAAAATCAAAAGCTTGGGCGGCGTTAAATAATTCTATGGACAAAACCCGCTCGCTATTATTTATAACTTCAAATAATTTTGTTGCGGCGTTTGAGCCCATACTTACATGATCTTCCTGCCCTTGCGAGGAAGGTATAGAGTCAACGCTAGCCGGCATGCAAAGCCCTTTTGTGCGGCTTACTATTGAGGCCGCCGTATACTGCGGTATCATAAAGCCGCTGTTTAAGCCCGCTTTAGCAACCAAAAACGAAGGCAGCCCCCGCGCGCCAGAAATTAATTTATATGTGCGCCGCTCTGATATATTTGCAAGTTCAGCGACAGCAATAGCTAAAAAATCCATAGCTAAAGCTATTGGCTGGCCGTGGAAATTGCCGGCAGATACGCATAAGTCTTCGCTCGGGAAAATGGTGGGGTTATCGGTTGCGCTATTAATTTCGGTAGTAATAACGCTTTGGACATAATTAATAGTGTCTTTGCTTGCGCCGTGCACTTGCGGAATGCAACGCAGAGAATACGGGTCCTGCACGTGGGCTTTTTTGTGTTTTATAATTTGGCTACCCTCAAGCAAATTGCGGAAATTTGCAGCCGTATCAATTTGGCCTTTGTGAGAGCGCACTTGATGAACCTCTTTTAAAAACGGCTCTATGCGGCCGTCAAAAGCTTCTAAAGATAATGCCGCAATTATATCGGCCGCCGCAGATAAACGAGTAGCGTGGACAATGGCCCACACGCCGTAGG
>JAISHT010000016.1 GCA_031262415.1 Elusimicrobiota bacterium
TTCTTTTTACCTGGTTTAATAATAGCGTAAGGGCTAAAAACCTTGCGCTTGTAACGCCGCAAACTAAAGAAAAGGATTTGCTAAAACAAAACCCTTGGCTTTTAAAAATGAAATTAGTAGCCAAGCCGGATCAACTTTTTGGCAAACGCGGCAAACACGGGCTTTTGTCCGTCGGCAAAGACTTTAAAGAGACTTGGAAATGGATACAAGCCAGAATGAATAAAAGCCAGCTTGTAGGCCAAACCACAGGCACTTTAACGCACTTTTTAATTGAGCCGTTTACGGCGCATACGCAGGAATATTATGTCGCCATAAAAAGCGCAAGAGAAGGCGATACAATTTACCTCTCTAACGCAGGCGGCATTAATGTGGAAGAAAATTGGGATAAGGTTAAAGAAACTTTCGTCCCCATACTTTCCAACATTGACGACATTAAGCTAAACACGCCGGACTTTGGCGCAAATAAAGAGATGATTGTAGATTTTGTAAAAAATCTTTATAAACTTTACGCCGCAGGCGGGTTTTCTTATTTAGAAATTAACCCATTTACCTTTGAAAAGGGGGAAGTTATCCCGCTGGACTTAGTTGCTAAAGTTGACGATACCTCTCTCTTTGAAACGGGCAAACTTTGGGGGCATTTAGAATTCCCAGCCGCATTTGGCGCGCATAGCGAGCCGGAAGAAGAGTATATCAAACATCTTGACGAGCAAACCGGCGCAAGCTTAAAACTTACCATACTCAACCGCAAGGGCCGCGTATGGACCATGGTTGCAGGCGGCGGCGCAAGCGTTATTTACACCGATACCGTTTGCGATTTAGGCTTCTCTAAAGAGCTTGCAAACTACGGCGAATACTCTGGCGACCCGTCTAGAGAATTTACTTATCTCTACGCCAAAACAATACTTGATTTGGCTACAAAAGAGAGAAACCCCAAAGGCAAGTTTTTAATCATCGGCGGCGGTATAGCTAACTTTACCGATGTCGCAAAAACTTTTGAAGGCATTATACAAGCCCTTGAAGAGTATAAAGATAAAATAAAAAAGAACAATATAAAAATCTTTGTTCGCCGCGGCGGGCCTAACTATCAAGAAGGGCTTGATAATATGCGTAAAGCGGGGGAAAAGTTTGGGCTTAATATTGAAGTTTTTGGGCCAGAAACGCATATCACCCGCATTGTATCTTTAGCGCTTAGCGGAGGCAAAAAATAATTATGAAAAACGAACTTTTTACAAAAGACACCACCGCAATTATCTACGGCAATCAGCAAAAAGCCGTGCAGAGAATGTTGGATTTTGATTATGTCTGCGGCCGCAAAATACCGTCGGTAGCAGCTATAATTGACCCGGGTAAGAACTCGGTCCAAAAATTCTTTTTTGGCAAAGGGGAAATTTTAATTCCGTCTTTTGTCAGCCTTGAAGTTGCGGCAAAAAAATTCCCTAAAGCGGACGTTGTTATAAACTTTTCTTCCTTTAGAAGCGCGTTTAAATCTTCTATGGAAGCCTTAAACACAAAAGGTATAAACACCGTTGTTATTATCGCCGAAGGTATGCCAGAGCGCAGAGCGCGCGAAATTGCGGCGACTGCTAAAAAACTGGATAAAATGGTTATTGGCCCGGCTACAGTTGGCGGCATTAAAGCAGGTTGCTTTAAAATTGCTAACACGGCTGGCACTATAGATAATATCGTGGCAAGCAAACTCAATAGGCCCGGCAGCGTGGGCTTTGTGTCTAAATCAGGCGGATTGTCTAACGAGTGCTACAATATCATCGCCCGCAATACCGACGGCCTATACGAAGGCATTGCTATTGGCGGCGACGCTTTCCCTGGCTCAACTTTGCTTGACCATATTTTAAGATATGAAAATATCAAAGAAGTTAAAATGATAGCTTCTTTGGGCGAAATCGGCGGCACGGAAGAGCTTAAAATTGTTGAAGCTTTAAAAGCCGGCAAAATCAAAAAACCGCTTATCATTTGGGTAACGGGCACTTGCGCTAAAATGTTCCCAAGCGGCGTTCAGTTTGGCCACGCAGGCGCAAAAGCCGACAACTCGCTTGAAACAGCCTCCGCCAAAAACGAAGCTTTAAGAAAAGCCGGCGCTTTAGTGCCAACTTCTTTTGACGATTATGATAAACTCGTCAAAAAAACTTATGAGACTTTGGTTAAAAAAGGCGTAATTAAACCCGCAGCCGAGGTTAAAGCTCCAGCCGTGCCAGAAGACTTTGCCACCGCTTTAAAAGCCGGCAAAGTGCGCAAGGCGACATCTTTTATCTGCACTATTTCTAATGATAAAAAAGAAGAGCTTGAATATAATAATATCAAGATTACTAAAGTTATCAAAGACGAAATGGGCATTGGCGGCGTTATCGGGCTTTTGTGGTTCAAAAAGCAATTGCCTAAATTTGCAAGGCAGTATCTTGAGCTTGCCCTTATGCTATGCGCAGACCACGGCCCGGCCGTTTCAGGCGCGCATAATGCAATAGTTACGGCTAGAGCGGGCAAAGATATTATATCGGCCTTAGTATCGGGACTGCTTACAATCGGCCCTCGTTTTGGCGGCGCCATTGACGGCGCGGCGCAAAACTTCAAACGCGCCGTTGAAGCCGGCTTAACGCCCGAGCAATTTGTAAAAGAAATGAAAGCCAAAAATGTACCAATACCGGGTATTGGCCATAAAGTAAAAAGTTTGACCAACCCCGATATGCGCGTAAGCTTGCTTAAAGACTTTGTGCGCAAGAACTTCAAAATAACCCCAACTTTAGATTTTGCTTTGGCCGTGGAGCAGTTGACCACCCAAAAGAAAGCAAACTTAATCTTAAATGTTGACGGCTGCATCGGCGTTTGTTTTGTGGACTTGCTTAAAAACTGCAAAGAATTTAGCGCAGAGGAAGCAAACCAAGTTATTGAACTAGGCTGCCTTAACGCCTTGTTTGTCTTGGCCCGCTCCATTGGTTTATTTGGACATATCTTTGACCAAAAACGCCTTAAACAAGGCCTCTACAGGGTGCCTTACGAAGATATTGCGTATTTATCTGATAACTAAGCAATTTCTTTAACAAGCATTAACTTTAAAACCCCCGGCCGTTTTGTCCAGGGGTTTTTTAATTGCGAAATTTTGTTAGGCCTTTTTCCTATAAATATGATATAGTAAATTTGTAGTAAGAAGGTAAAAAAATAAAATTAAAAAATTAGGAGAGGGGGACAAAATGGAAAGCATTTCAGATAAAACTTTTGAAGAAAAAGTTTCAACCTACAAAGGCCCGCATATGTTAGAGTTTTTTGCAACCTGGTGTCCGCATTGCCAGCGTATGGCGCCGATAATCAGCGAGCTTGCAAAAGAATTTGAGGGCAAGGTAAAAATCTTCTTAATTGATGTTGATAAAGCCCCGGAGTATACGGATAAATATCAAGTAACCGGCACGCCCACAATGTTCTTTTACCAAGACGGTAAAAAAGAACCCAAATCAACATTAGTTGGCGAGCAAAGCATAGAAGATTTAAGGCAGGAGCTTAACGCCCTAATCTAATATCAGGGCCACTATCGCTCAAATGCTTATTAATATATGCAAAAGGCCCCGCAAAAAGCGGGGCCTTAGTGTTTCAAATTAGGCTAAACTAACTACTCTTGCCCGTGGCCTTCAAAATTTGTGCCGCCTTTTGTGAAGACGCAATTTTTGATAACAATCTCGCCGCCGTTTTCATTATGAATTGTTAAAACGCCGCCGGTTGTTTTCTCGTCCACCGGGTGTTCAGCTGTGCCTTTGAAATAAGTATCAACGCCTTTATCAATGGCTTCAACTTCAAATACTTTTATATTCTTATCGCCAAGCGCTAAGTTCCCTTTGTATAACATTGTATGCCCTCCTTAGTGTTTAGATATTTCCATATTATAAAATAATTACGCCTAAAGCAAAAATATTTTTATTTTATTTCGCCACGGCTTTGCTGCTAAGCAAAAAAAGCTAGCCAAAAGTTAAAAAAATTATTATAGTAGTGAAATACTAGCAACAACACGGAGGTCAAATGAGTTCACAATCAGCAGCCGCAGTAAAAAGGGGACAGCCGGCTGGGTTATACCTGCTCTTTGCTACAGAAATGTGGGAAAGGTTCAGTTATTACTCGCTACGCGGTCTCTTCGTATTATACCTTACAAAGGCTTTAGCTTTTGATGTGCCCAGAGCTACAAACCTTTACGGAACATTCACAAGTCTTATTTACTTGTCCCCGCTTTTGGGCGGCTATATCGCCGATAGGTGGATGGGCAAAAGGGCTTCAATAATCCTAGGCGGTATTTTAATTGCCTTAGGCCAATTTGTCATGGGTATGGGCGGCGAGGGCGCAGTATACTTCGCCATGGGCTTTATCATTATGGGTAATGGTTTCTTTAAGCCCAATATTTCCAGCATCGTCGGCGATTTGTATGAACAAAACGATATTAGACGCGACGCTGGCTTTACTCTGTTTTATATGGGTATCAACTTAGGCTCTTTCCTTGCTAACCTTATCGCCGGCACTATTGGCGAAAAAGTGGGCTGGAAGTATGGTTTTTGGACTGCCGGCATTGGTATGATTATCGGCCTAGCCGTCTTCCTTTGGGGCAAGGATAAATTCCTTGACGGCAAAGGCAAAGCCCCTAGTTTCTACAGAAAACAAGCCGCCGAGCTTGCAAAAGAAGAGCACAAAGAGGTTAAGAAAGACGGCCCGCTTACCAAAGACGAAAAGCAGAGAATTGCCGTCATATTTATTATGGCGTTTTTCTCTATCTTCTTTTGGAGCGTGTTTGAGCAAAAAGGCGCGGCTCTTAACTTATTTGCCGCTGATCACCTTAACAGAACAATCAGCATTTTTGGTTGGAGCTGGGAAATACCTGCAACATGGTTTCAATCTTTCAACCCATTGTTTATCATCTTATTTGCGCCGCTTGTTTCTAAAATGTGGATTGACCTTGGCAAAAGAGGCAAAGAGCCTTCCTTACCGGGCAAATTTATGTGGGCGTTTTGGCTCATTGCAGCGGGTTATGTAGTGCTGCTGCTTGCCGCCATGCAACTTGGCCCCGGCGTAAAAATGGGTATGATGTGGCTTATTATGGCTTACTTCCTCTTTACTATGGGCGAATTATGTTTATCGCCAGTAGGTTTATCTATGGTAACCAAATTATCGCCTGCTAAATTTATATCCTTGCTTATGGGTATTTGGTTCTTTGCAAATGCCGCTGCAAATAAAGTTGCGGGTTTCTACTCGGGCTTTATCGCCACTTGGCCGCTGGAAAAGTTTTTTACCTGGCTGGTCGTGGCGCCGCTTGCGGGCTCCATATTGCTCTTCTTACTCAAGAAGCATATCAACAAATGGATGCACGGCGTAAAGTAGTTTTAAATAGTAGTTTTTAGTTTAAGTTTACGGCGGCGGCTCTTTTTAAAAAAGAGTCGCCGCTGTTTTTTGCTAATACCCGCCAAAACCCGAAGGGGGCGATGCGCAACCCGTCTAAATCTTGACAAAAAACTTGCTTTTATCGTCGTAATTTGCTATATTAAAGTGGTTGAGAGAGCCTCAAAAAACACATAACTGAGGTTCTAAAATGATCATAGTAGACACCACCCAAAACCACGCCGTAAACAAAAGCATTAATCTTAAAAATTTAGCCAACTACGCAGACGGCAAAGTTGATTGCCTGCAAGTTCTAGCTACAGGCGCCTTGACTTCTGGCGAAGTCAAACTTACAATAAGCCAAGATAATATCAATTTTTACCCGCTTACAGACGAAAACGGCCTTCAAATAACTTTGCAGCCGCAAAACCCCGTCTATTTAAAATTCGCTAATTTATTTTTAAAGTGCGATTTAACTTCCGCCGTAGTTGAAAATTTTAAAGTGCAGGTGCAGTAAATGCAAAATGCGCTTAAAACTAATTTACTAAGCGGGCTTTCAACCGGGCCGCTAGCCGCCAAACCCGCTTGGCAGCCACAGGCAAATTGGCAGTGGCCAAATATCCGCCAAAATATTAATGAAGGCGCCGTTGCCTTGCTTATATGCGACGCTTACCCATATTTTGGCTTTAAGGCCGAGGCTACAGGCGGCTATAAAGTTTATATTAATGGGGAGCTTTACTCCGCTTACTCTAGCGGCGCAAAATGCTCTTTTGCTCTGGCGGATTTAGAAGAAATATCTACGCCTTATAATATCAGCTACCCTGCCGCTCATAAGGCTTATATTATTGAAATACGCCCGCAAACTGCGCCCGCTATAACTAAACTTATATGCGATTATCACCTTGCTCCCGGCGAGCAGCAAGCCGCGCTTTGGCTGCATTTTCAAACGGGGAAATACCCTGTAAATATTTCTTATATTGGGTCATATTTTCTAAGCGGCATTAGGCAAGCTGCATGGAACAATACTCTAAAAGCAATAACTGCAAAAGATAATGCGTTAAAAGTATCAAGCTGCACGCACCCATGGCCTTATTTTGAAACACAAACTTTGCCTGTTTTGGATATATCTAGCTGCACGGCCTCTTTTAGTCCAAGCGGCTGCATTTGCGGCATTGCGTCAAGTTTTACTCTAAAAGGTACTGCGCTTAATAAAAGCAATATGAATTTTGCAGGAGCTTTTTATCAGTCTTCAAGCATATCCCAAACGCTTGAACGAGTTCTTTTAAACAATGTAGATACTTCCGCTGTAAAAAATTGGAGCCAAACGCATCAAAACAGCCCTAAATTAAAACTTTTGCCAAGTTATGATTTTATGGCGGCCGAAGATATGTCCTCCTTCCTAACAAATGCAATTAACTTGCAAGATACTTACCTTGATTTATCTTATGCCCATAATCTCAAAATACTTGGTATTTACGGCACGGCAACTAATAGAATAGACGGTCTTAAAGGGCTGAAAGTTTCTAGCCTTGCGCCCTTTAGCAGCTCCGCCTTGCAAATAAATGTTAGATACACCGGCCTTGACCATAACGCCCTGCGTATTTTGTTTGAAAGTTTACCACAAGTATCAGCCGCCCAAACAATAGACATAACAGGCGCGCTTGGCGCAGAGGATTTAATTGAAGCAGATTTATCCATAGCCACCGCTAAGGGCTGGACTGTTATTTATTAAATAAAATAGGAGAAATTATGTATTTTAAATTATTTAAAAACCCAAACGGCCCTTGGCAGCTTGACGCTGTAAATTACGAGCTTGTTTTTGCAAAAAAAATTCATTTGCCTCTCGGCTCTACAAATAGCTGGGTTAGTTATAAAAACGAAGAGGAAGCTGTAAAAAAATTAAAACTTACCAAAGCTCCCGTTAGCGAGATGTTTTAAAAACTTAATATAAAACTTCCTCTACTCAAACATAAATTTATGCGGCAGCATATCAAGCCTTACTTGTTGCCGCATATCTTGCCGCTTATTTGCTTTCCTATTTAGCGCCTGCCCTTAACAAAAGGCCTTAATATTAGTATCATAATATTATGCTTAAAGAATTAATTGAAAAGCTGGATAAAAAACTAAAAAAAATGGCCGATGAAAAAGCCAAAAAGCCCTGCGCCTGCGGCGATAAAAAGTGCAAAAATAAAAAATAAAAAGAAATAACGGGGTTTTGTGGAAACATTTTTTAGATATTTGCTCGGCAATGTTTTAGGCCTTGATTTAACCACGCATTTTGGCGGGGCGGTTTTGTTTTTTGTAAACGACGCTGTAAAAGTATTATTACTGCTTTATTTTGCCGTCAGTATTTTGGGGATTTTGCGCAGTTTTATCTCCAAAGAAAAAATGGAAAAATACTTAGGCTCAAACAATAAATTTTTAAGCAGTTTTATGGCGGCCCTTTTAGCAATTTTTACGCCCTTTTGCTCCTGCTCGTCTATCCCCATTTTTCTAACGCTATTAAAAATGCGGGTTCCGTTTTCGGCCGCTATAACATTTTTGGCGGTATCTCCGCTGGTTAACGAGTATTTAGCTGTTTTAATGCCGTCTTATTTTGGGCTGCCCATAACTTTGGTTTATATTTTTGGCGGTATTTTTGTTGGTATGACGGCCGGTTTTGCGCTTGAAAAACTTGGTATGGCTAGCCAAATTGAACCCGCCTTACAGGAAGACGCTGATTTTTACACCGTCTTTAACAATTTTAAAGAGCGCATTAAATTTGGCTTTGGCGAGGGCGCAGACATCGTCAAAAAACTTTGGTATTGGATTTTGGCAGGCGTCGCGCTTGGCGCGCTAATTCACAATTATGTGCCAGATGAAATTATTTTTAGGGCTTCAAGCGTTGGCGGTATTTTTAGCGTGCCGCTATCTGCTTTGCTTGGCGCGCCGATATACGGCAGCTGCGCAGGCGTTGTGCCAATTGCATTAATATTTTTTGGCAAAGCTATACCGCTTGGCACTACTTTGGCGTTTTTAATGGCGGTATCAGCGATGAGTTTGCCCGAGGCCGTTATGCTTAGGGGAGCGATGAAGTTAAAACTGCTTGTCGCTTTCTTTATTTCCGTTTGGCTTGGCATAGTGGTTTTGGGATATTTTATGAACCTAGTTGCGCCGTATTTAGTTGCGGTTTAAAACAATCTCTTAAAAAACAGTCAAAAAACAATATAATTTGTGTAGTGAGTTTTAATAAATCTTCCCAAAGGGGGCAAAATATGAAAGTAGTAATTTTAGCAGGCGGTATGGGCACAAGAATATCCGAAGAATCACATTTAAAACCAAAACCGATGATTGGCATTGGCGATAAACCTATCCTTTGGCATATAATGAAGATTTATTCCCATTACGGGTTTAATGATTTTGTCATTTTAATGGGCTAAAAAAATTATGTTATAAAAGAATATTTTGCCGAATATTTTTTACACAATTCGGATTTAAAAATAGACCTAGCTACAAACACAATAGAAACAATAAATCACAAGGCCGAACCGTGGAAAATTACCCTGCTTGACACCGGCCTTAATACCATGACGGGCGGCCGTATAAAAAAAGCAAAAGAGTATATAGGCAACGAGCCTTTTATGCTCACTTACGGCGACGGCGTTAGCAATGTCAATATAAAAGAGCTTTTGGAATTTCACAAAAAAAGCGGCAAAATTGCCACGCTTACTTCCGTCCAACCCGAAGGCCGCTTTGGCGCGCTTGATATTGAAGAAAACGGCCTTATAAAAAATTTCCAAGAAAAGCCAAAGGGCGACGGCAGCTGGATTAACGGCGGTTTTTTTGTCTTACAGCCCGAAGTTTTTGACTATATCCCAGAGGGCGACGATATTATTTGGGAGCGCGCCCCGCTTGAAAAACTTGCTAAAGACGGCCAGCTCGCCGCTTTTAAGCACAGCGGTTTTTGGAAGCCTATGGACGCTTTGCGCGATAAAATAGTGCTTGAAGAGCTTTGGCACTCCGGCAAAGCGCCCTGGAAAATTTGGGAGGATAAAAACTAATGCAAGATTTTTACAAAGGTAAAAAAGTTTTTATAACCGGCCACACTGGTTTTAAAGGGGCGTGGTTAACTCAAGTTTTATTATCCTTTGGCGCAGAAGTTAAAGGCTACGCCCTAGCGCCAAATACCGAGCCTTCACTTTACAATTTACTCAACTTAAAAGACAAAATGCAAAGCGTAATTGCCGATATTAGAGACGGCGAAAAATTAAAAGCCGAAATGACTGCTTTTAAGCCTGATATCGCCCTACATTTAGCCGCCCAGCCGCTTGTAAGGCTTTCTTACGCCGAGCCTGTTATGACTTATGAAACAAATATTATGGGCCTAGTTCACTTTCTTGAGGCTGTTCGTCAAACGCCAAGCGCGCGTAGCGTTGTGAATATAACCAGCGATAAATGCTATGAAAACAGGGAAACCAACACCCCCTATAAAGAAACCGACCCTATGGGCGGCTTTGACCCTTACAGCTCCAGCAAAGGTATGGCGGAGCTTTTAAGCGCGTCGTATCGCAACTCGTTTTTTAACCCAAAAGATTATGGCGTTAAACATAAAGTCGCCCTTGCTACTTGCCGAGCTGGCAATGTAATTGGCGGGGGGGATTATGCTCTAGATAGAATAGCGCCAGACTGCGCCAGAGCCATCAGCCAAGGCAAAGAAATTGTTTTAAGGAGCCCAAACGCTACTCGCCCGTGGCAACATGTGCTGGAGCCGCTTTTTGGCTACCTTCTAGTCGCCAAAAAACTTTGGGACAGCGTTGACTACGCCCAAGGCTGGAATTTTGGACCCGAGCCTTCAGACATCAAAACGGTTGAGGAACTTGTAAAAAAATTTATTGCCGTTTGGGGCAAAGGCTCGTATTCAATAACGCCAGATACCAAATTGCACGAGGCCAAACTTTTACACCTAGACATAACAAAAGCCAAAACCTTGCTTAATTGGCGGCCTGTTTACAATTTTGACAAAGCCGTTTTAACGACGGCAGAGTGGTATAAAAATTTCTACGAAGGCAAAGATATAGTTGCCTATACAATGAAACAAATAAAGGATTATAGCCAAGATTATGCAAAACTTAATTAAAAAATCAATCAAAACTTTAGCTCATAAATATTATAAAAACCAACAAAAAAAGACGAAGCGGGCTTATATAGCCGCCTCAGGCAAAGTCCTAGGAACGCAGGAGCTTGATAATATGCTTGAAGCTACATTAGATATGTGGCTTACCACCGGCCGCTTTAATGAGGAATTTGAAAAGGATTTTGCCGCAAAACTGCAAGTTAAACACGCCTTGTCAGTTAACTCAGGCTCCAGCGCAAACTTGCTTGCAATAACAGCGCTCACATCGCATAAACTCGGGGGTAAAAGACTAAAACGTGGCGACGAGGTTATAACAGTAGCGGCAGGTTTCCCTACAACAATTGCCCCCATTGTTCAAAATGGCTTAATACCGGTTTTTGTTGATGTTGATATAAACACGCACAATATTATTGCCGAGCAAATTGAGGCCGCTTTAACCAAAAAAACCAAAGCCGTTTTTGTAGCGCATACGCTTGGCAATCCTTTCAATTTAAAAAAAGTTATGGAAATTTGCCAAAAGCATAATATGTGGCTTATTGAAGATAGTTGCGACGCTCTTGGCGCAAAATTTAACTCTAAATACACGGGAACTTGCGGACATATTGGCACTTTTAGCTTTTATCCCGCTCATCACATAACTATGGGCGAGGGCGGCGCAGTTATAACAAATGATACGCAGCTATTTCGCATTTTAATGTCAATTAGAGATTGGGGGAGAGATTGTTGGTGCCCGCCCGGCAAAGATAATACCTGCAAACATCGCTTTGATATGCAGCTTGGCAAATTGCCCTTTGGCTACGACCATAAATATACCTATTCCCATTTAGGCTATAATTTAAAAATAACCGATTGGCAAGCCGCCTGCGGCCTAGCTCAGCTTAAAAAACTGGACGGCTTTATAGAAAAACGCAAAGAAAATTTTACCAAACTTTTTATGGCGCTAAAGCCTTTTGATAAATATTTTTCCCTGCCCGCTTGGGAGCAGGGGGCCGAGCCTAGTTGGTTTGGGCTGCTTTTAACCGTTAAGGACGGCGCGCCTTTTAATAAAATTGAACTTTGCCGCTACCTTGAAGATAATGGCATTGGCACTAGGCAGCTTTTTGCGGGCAATGTTTTGCGTCAACCTGCTTTTACGCAGGACGAAATACCGCTAAGGATACAAAATTCCGCCTTGTTAAACTCTAAAGATTTAACAGATAAACACTATGCTATGCTTCCCAATACCGATACGGTTATGAACGCTAGTTTCTGGATAGGCGTATGGCCGGGTTTAACAAATGAAGACATAGCAAAAATTATAGCTACTTTCACTAAATTCATTGAGAGTAAAACAAAATAGCTAATATTACAAACGAGAGGGTAAAATGAATATATTAGAAACTAAGATGGTAAAAATCCTGCAAGATTTAAAAGCCAATCACCATGTTGCCGGCGTAAAGGCCGAGTTTGAGGCCGAATGTACTAGGCTGGAAGAGGCTATGCGGCTAAAAGAAGTAGTATCAAGAGCGGGTTTAAATTTAACAATAAAAGTTGGCGGCTGCGAGGCTTTAAAAGATATGCACGATGCAAAGGTTATAGGCGTAAATAAAATTGTCGGCCCGATGATAGAAACGCCTTATGCTTTAAGCAAATTTGTGCATTCTGCCAAAATGGTCTTTCCTAAAGAAGAAATGGGGGATAAAGTATCTTTCTTTATTAATTTAGAAACTATAACAGGCTATAATAATTTGGACGCTATGCTGAGTTCCCCAGCCATAAAAGATATTGACGGCGTTGTGCTGGGTAGAGTTGATATGACGGGATCTATGGGGCTTAGCAGAGAAGATATTAACGACGATAAAATTTTTAACATCGCCAAAGATATGTTTACCAAATGCCACGCCAAAGGGCTGGAATGCGTTATTGGCGGCGGGGTTTCCGCGCACTCTTTGCCATTTTTTAAAAATTTGCAAAGCGGCGTTTTAAGCAAATATGAAACACGCAAAATAATCTTTCAATGCCCGGGCGCATTAGACGAAAACGCCCCGGCAGGCATTTTAAAAGCCGTTGGTTTTGAGCTTATGTGGCTTAAAAATAAAAGGGATTTTTACGGTAATATCCACAAAGAAGACGCAAAAAGAATTGATATGCTTGAAGCCCGTTATAAAAAACTTATTGAAAATGCTGGCGGCGCAACCGGTTATTAAAAAATGATAAAACTATCCGACTATATTGCAAAAGAACTTGAAAATTACGGCGTCAAAGATGTTTTTATGATATCGGGCGGTGGCGCTATGCACCTAAACGATTCTTTTGGCCACAGCAAAATGCGCTATATCTGCAATCATAACGAGCAAGCCACCGCCATAGCGGCCGAGGGTTATGCAAGGCTAAATCAAAATTTGGCCGTCGTTTGCGTAACAACTGGGCCCGGCGGAATAAACGCTCTAAACGGCGTCTTGGGCCAATGGACGGATAGCGCGCCGGTTTTGTATATCTCCGGTCAAGTTAAATTTTCCACCACTCTAGCTTCCTGCCCAAATTTGCCGCTTAGGCAACTGGGCGACCAAGAAGCCGATATAATCAGTATAGTCAAACCCATTACCAAATACGCCGCTATGGTAAAAGACCCTGCTGAAATTAAATATCACTTGCAAAAAGCCATTTATTTGGCAACTAATGGACGCAGCGGCCCCGTGTGGCTTGATATACCGCTTAATGTGCAAGCCGCTTTAATAGACGAGAAAAAACTAAAATCTTTTAAAGCTCCAAAAGAGCCAAAAGCAAATTTAAAAATTAAAGAAGTTTTTGCCGCCCTAAAAAATGCTAAAAGGCCTTTAATTGTCGCTGGCCACGGCATAAGGCTGGCTGGCGCAAGAGAGAGTTTTAACACGCTTATTAAAAAACTTGGCTTGCCGGTTGCAACAACTTTTAACGGCTTTGATTTAATTGAAAACGCCTCCCCATATTTCGTCGGCAGAATAGGCACCGTTGGGCAAAGAGCGGGCAATTTTGCCTTGCAAAATGCCGATGTTGTTTTGTTTTTAGGCACGCGCAATAATATCCGCCAAGTAAGTTATAACTGGGAAAATTTTGCAAAAAAAGCCAAAAAAATAGTTGTTGATATTGACAGGGCAGAGCTTAAAAAACCCACTATTAAACCAGATATTGCCATCAATGCAAATTTGGCGGATTTTATACCCGCTCTAAACGCCAAAATAAGCGGCCCGCTTGGCAAAAAAGAATGGACAACTTGGTGCAAAGAACGGGTTAAAAAATATCCGCCGCTAGCTGAATTTAAAATAAAAGATAATGCTAAAGTTAACCCTTACTTTTTTACTCAAACTTTAACAGAACTCGCCCCGCAAAATGCCGTAGTAGTAGCTAGCAATGCAACGGCTTGTTTAACGCTACTACAAGCTGGCGTAGTTAAAAGCCAAAAGCAGAGAATGTTTTCAAACTCCGGCGATGCATCTATGGGTTATGGCCTGCCAGCCGCTATTGGCGCTGCGTTAGCGGCTAGTCGCAATGTTTATTGCCTTGAGGGCGACGGCAGCATAATGATGAATTTGCAAGAACTTCAGACGGTAAAAAACTATAATTTGCCAATAAAAATATTCATACTTAATAATAATGGTTATATTTCAATTAAGCAAACGCAGAAAAATTTCTTTAAACGGCTTTGCGCTTGCGGCAAAAGCGGCGGCGTTATTATGCCCGATTTTACGGCATTAGCCAAAACACTCGGGCTACCCGCAGTTAAAATAAGCCGAAACAAAAATCTAAAAACCGTTTTAAAAAATATTTTGGCTAAGTCTGGCCCGCTTGTTTGCGAAGTTATGTTGGAAGAAGATTATACCTTCAGCCCAAAACTTTCCGCAAAGAAATTGCCCGATGGGACTATGGTTTCGCCGAGCCTTGAAGATATGTCGCCATTTCTCTCAAAAGAAGAGTTTGAGAGTAATATTATTAAATAAAAAATATAAATCAAAAAGTAAAAAACAGGGGTAAAAAATATGGCAAAAATACTTTTAACAGGCTCAAGCGGCTACCTAGGCCGCTTACTAACGGCAAGGCTACTTAGCCAAGGCCACCAGCTAGTTGCGCTAACCCCAAATGCCTCAGATACCTTGCAACCCACGCCAAACCTGCGTGTTTATCAGCTTGATAAAACCAGCCCGGCCGAAGTTTTCCAAACCGAAGATATTACAGGCATAATCCACCTTGCCACTTTATACGGCAGAGCGGGGGAAAGCGCGGCGCAAATGGCGGGGGTAAATGTCCTATTCCCGCTTAATTTGCTGGAGCTTGCAATAAAACATAAAGCCGATTTTTTTATAAATACCGATACAATTTTGCCGCCAAATCTAAACCCTTACGCCATAACAAAACATCAATTTGCCCTCTGGCTTAATTACTTTAGCAGTAAAATAAAAGCCGTAAATTTGCGGTTAGATCACTTCTACGGCCCTTTTGATAATACAAGTAAATTTGTCGCTTTTATCTTAAAAGCTATGCGTGATAATGCCCCAGCTATCAATTTAACCGAAGGTTTGCAAAAGCGTGATTTTATTTATGTGGACGATGTTCTTGACGCTTACCTTGCCATTATCAACGGGTTAGTTAAAATGCAAAAGGGCAGCCTGCATACCTTTGAGGTTGCTACCGACATAAAAACAAGCATTAAAGAGCTTGTTTTGCTTGTTAAAGAACTAACGGGCAATACAAAAACAAAACTCAATTTTGGCGCGCTGCCATATAGGGATAATGAAATGCTGGAGTATCAAATAAATACCGCCGCTTTGCGCTCTTTGGGCTGGCGGGCAAAAACAAATCTTAAAGACGGTTTAACAAAAATTATAAAAGAGGAAGGGGGGATTTTAAAATGAAATATCTTATAACTGGCGGCTACGGCTTTTTAGGCTCAAATTTAGCGGCAAAATTAATTAGCAAAAATGAAACCGTTTTGCTTTATGATAATTTATCAAGGGTAGGCTCAAACCTAAATTTAAAATGGCTTGAGGGCATAGGCGTGTTTAAGTTTGCGCAGGCTAGCACGTTAGATTACAATCAACTTTCCCAAACAATAGAGGCCTTTAACCCCGATATTATCTTTCACTTTGCGGGCCAAGTTGCTATGACAACTTCTATCGCCAATCCCCGTTTGGATTTTGAAACTAATACGCTGGGCGCTTTTAATTTGCTTGAGGCTGTTCGCCAATATGCGCCAAAGGCTGGGGTTATTTATTCCTCCACCAACAAGGTTTACGGCGATTTGGAGCAGTATGCTTACACCGAGGATAAAACCCGCTATAATTGCAAGGAATGCCCCAACGGTTTTGACGAAAATACCCAGCTTGAATTTCATTCCCCTTACGGCTGCTCTAAGGGCGCGGCGGACCAATATATTTTGGATTATTCCCGCATTTTCAAAATTAATACGGCGGTTTTCCGCCATTCCTCTATGTATGGCAGCAGGCAGTTTGGCACTTTTGACCAAGGCTGGGTAAGCTGGTTTTGTCAGCAAGCTATTATGACTAAAAACGACCCAAAAACAGAATTTACAATATCGGGCAGTGGCAAGCAGGTACGGGATTTGCTCCACGCCGACGATATGGTTGCCTTATATAAAACGGCGGCGGATAATATTGCAAAAATAAATGGGCAAGTTTTTAATATCGGCGGGGGGATAGAAAACAGTATGTCGCTGCTTGAGCTGTTTTCGCTGCTTGAGAGCGAGTTAAAAATAAAATTAAATTACCAAAAACTCGCCCCCAGAGAAAGCGACCAAAAGTTTTTTGTCGCCGATATAACAAAGGCCAAAAAGCTGCTTAACTGGACGCCAAAAGTTGATAAAATAACCGGCATAAAAAATATGCTTAGTTGGCTTGAGCAAAACATAAATTAAAATAGGCAAACAAGATGACGAAGAAGACTAAAAAGATACTTATGACGGGCAGCGGCGGTTTTGTAGGCAAAAATATATTGCCTTATTTGCGCTCAAATGGTTTTGAAGTTGTCGCCCCAAGAAGTAAAAACTTTGATTTTACCGATACCGCCGCCGTGCAAAATTTGCTTAAACAGGAAAAGCCAGATATACTGCTGCTTGCTGGCTTTTACGGAATTAATGATGTTAAAAATATCGCCAAGGATATTTACGAAGTCAATTTAAAAATTTTCAATAATTTTGTTGATAATTTCCCGTCAAACAAACACATTTTTACCTTTGGCTCGGGGGCGGAATTTAATAAAGCTTACCCAATAATAAAAGCCAAAGAAAGCGAGCTAGGCAAAAATATCCCGCAGGATTTATACGGCAATGCCAAATATAAAATATCCGAGGAAATAAAAAAACACCCCAATGTTTATAATTTGCGTCTTTTTGGCGTCTATGGCCCGGGCGAGCTTGAAAGCCGCTTCCCAACCCACGCTATAAAACAAAATCTAGCGGGGCAGGCCATAACTATACGCCAAAATGTATTTTTTGATTATTTATGGACTAGCGATTTATGCAAAATAGTTTTGGAATTTTTAAACAATCCGCCTAGCGAGCGTTTTATAAATTTAACGCCAACAAAAAGTATCTCGCTAGAAGAAATAAGCAATATAGTCAACGAAATTAGCCCGTTTAAAAGCCAAATTATAACCGCCAAAAGCGGGTTGGCTAATGAGTATAGCGGCGATAATACTTTGCTTTGTCAACTACTGCCAAACCTAATTTTTACGACCTACAAAGAAGGCATAAAACAACTTTATCAATATTTAAAAAACGAAGTAAGTTTACAGCCTCCCCAAAACTAGAACAAAAAATAGAACATTGACAATTGTAAAAAATTCTGCTATTTTCTTTATATAAACGCCCTAAATTTTTTTGCGGGGGTTTTTAAAAAATTTTTTTAAAGATTTTTTGGAGGATTTTTTATGAAGAAATTGCACCCAAATCAAAAAAAACTTTTGGCATTACTAAGAGAACATCAAGATAATCCGCTTACTATGGAAGAGCTTGCTTTGCAGCTAGATATTTCCAGCAAAAGCGTTGTGCATTATCACATAACCCAGCTTGAAAAAAAGGGATATATTACCCGTAGCGCGGCCAATCCTCAGCAATATTTTATTAAGGAAGACGAAACGCAAAATGTCGTCTTTTTGCCGCTTTACGGTATGGCAAAATGTGGCCCTGCCGGCACAATTTTAGACGGCAGCCCAAGCCGTGTTGTCCCCGTGGACCCTAGTATGGTAAACTTTCCCGTGTGCAAGGGTTTTATGGTTGAGGCAAAGGGCGATTCTATGACGGACCTTATCCACCCCAAAGATTGGTTGATTGTGGAAAAAAATAATACCCCGCGCGCGCGTGATGTCGTAGTTTGCTCTAATAATGGAGAAACGCTTGTAAAACGTTTTGTTTTGGATACTACGGGCAATGTGCTTTTGGTATCCGATAATACTGCCTATGCCCCAATTGTCGCAGATAAAGACAGCCTTAAAATTGACGGCATAGTGCGCAGCATTTTAAAACGCGGCATTTAACCGCCATCGGCGAGTATTAAAATATTTTTGTTAAACCAAACAGGCTACGCTATAGCCTACAAAGTTATAACATAAAGCAGGTTTGTGTCCCCGGTTTCGCCAAAGGGGATACCGGCGGTAACAACCACTTTTGAACCTTTTTTGGCTAGTCCAAGTTTTTGGACATTTTCTCTAACTTCCTGCTCAATATCTTCAAACTTTTCAAGGTCTTTATTTATCTGGTAAGCCTGCACGCCCCAAACAACCGCCATTTTGCGGGCCACTTCAATATGCGGCGTAAGGGAAAGTATGGGCAAGCAAGGGCGGTTTTGCGCCGTGCGAAAAGTGGTCATACCGGAATTGGTAAAATTAACAATAACATCGGCCGTATCAATAAGCTCCGCCGTAATGCCGGCGGCCGCAGTTATGGCATAGGAAACATCGGTATCTTTCTTATCGCTTTCTGGGCGCAGCATATGTTTATCGTCGGCCTCAACATTATTGATAATGCGCCGCATGGTGCTAACGGCTTCCACGGGATATTTGCCGCTTGCCGTCTCGCCAGAAAGCATAACAGCGTCTACGCCTTCGTAAACGGCGGTAGCGACATCGCTAGCCTCGGCTCTGGTTGGGGCGGGGTTATTTATCATAGATTCAAGCATTTGCGTAGCCACTATAACGGGCTTGCCTGCTCGTCGGCAGCTTACAATAATTTTACGCTGCATAACGGGCACTTTTTCCGGGCTTACTTCAACGCCCAAGTCGCCACGGGCAACCATAACAACGTCGGAATATTCCACAATCTTATCAATATGCTCAAAAGCTAGCGGCTTTTCAATTTTAGAGATTATACCAGCCTTAGATTTTATTAAACTTCTGGCAAGCAAAACATCTTCCGGCTTTTGGACGAAAGAGAGGGCAAACCAATCAACATCAAGCTCGTTTGCCTCTTTAATATTCTCTATATCTCTCTCGGTTAAAGCTGATATTGCTAGGTGCGCATCTGGCACATTAACGCCTTTATGGTTTGAAAGCGGGCCGCCGTTTAAAACGGTTGTTATAATTTTATCTTTACTAACGCTTTCAACACGGACACGGATAAGCCCGTCGTTAAAAAGCAGAATATGGTCTTTCTCCACAGCTTCGTAAATTTCTTTATGCGGCAAATTTACACGGGTATTGTCGCCGGGCGTAGCGTCTAAATCAAGCTGAAAGGTCTGCCCTTCCTTTAATAAAACTTCCCCGTCTTTAAATATGCCAACGCGCAATTTTGGGCCTTGCAAATCAAAAATAACGCCAAGCGAGCAGTTATATTTTTTCTCTATACTACGGATTATTTTTATTTTTTTGGCATTATCTGCAACGGAAGAATGGCTTAAATTCATTCTAAAAACAGTCGCCCCGGCTAGGTAAAGTTTTTCAATTAAATCTTCCCGCCCGTCCAGTAGGCCTATTGTGGCTACTATTTTGCAATAGTGATTTATGTTTTTCATCTTCGTCCCCCGTATTGGTTTGTTATTTTGATTTATTATATAGTAGCTAAATAGTAGCGGGCTTTCAACAATAACTTTTGTTAATATCTAGCCAGAATTTGCTAGAATTTAGAAAACAATTGTTAGGAGACGGCTATGGAAAAATCTTTAAAAATTATCACTGCGCTTTGCCTTATTTTTGTAATAGGCGGCGTTATATATCTTTTTGCCAGCAAGTCCGCTACGGCTAAACTAAATAAAATAAAAGATATGGTTCAAAATGCCCAAACTGTGGGCATTGCTCCCGCCGAAGCTCCTGAGGAAAATACTCCGCTTGGCGCAAGCGATTTTAAAGATATTATGACGCGCGAAGGCATCAGCCGCGAGGCCATGGTAAAATTTTTAGACGAAAACCCGGAACTTCGTCAACTCGTTTTAGATAATATAGCGGCGCAAAAAAAATTGCAAGAAGAAGTAAGTCAAATGGAAGCGGCCGCAACAACTCAAGCAGAGGCTAGCCAAACAAATGCGGCCCAGCCCACTCAAGCGCAAATGCTTGCTCAACTAGAAACTTTAATACAAATGCAAGATATGGATAAAGTTTTAAACCCAGCGGCCTCTGCCCCTTACGACGATAGAGAAGTAAAGATCTTCCTCGCTTTAATGGAAGCTATTAAAACAAACGATTATGCTACCGCTAAGGCCTTGCTTGATAATGGCGCGCCGCCAAACTCGGCCAATAATGCCACTTCCGTAACGCCGCTTTTTGCCGCAATCTCTACAAATAATCCGCAAATGGTCGCCTTGCTTTTGGATAAAGGCGCAAGCAGAACCCAAGTTGACGAGCACGGACATTTGCCTATGCACGAAGTCGCCATAGGCGGGGAAAATGATAATCTTGATGAAACTAAAGCAAAAGAAGTTTTGCAAGTATTAATTGATCACGGCTTTTCTGTTAATCAACAAAATGCCGACGGCAAAACGCCGCTGATGCTTGCTTGCGAGCATAACCGCACCGAAACCGCCCGCTTTTTACTGCTTCATAAAGCGTCTAAAGATTTAATTGACAGAGACGGGCAAACCGTATTTGATATAGCAAAAGCAAATAATGCAAAAGGCTGCGAGGTTTTGCTAAGCCTAACGCCCGCAGAAATTGCTAAGCTATAAAAATTATCTAAATATAAAGAAGTAAACGAATTAAAAGTAATTAAAGGAGAAAAATTTATGTCAAAACTTTACTGCACTTATCAAGGCGACGGGCAAACGGAATTAGTCCACGGTTTATCAGGCGCAAAAATTACTACGGATTTACCGCCAGATAACGGCGGCAAAGGCCGCTTCTTTTCGCCAACAGACCTTTTTGCAAGTTCTCTTGCCGCTTGCGCCATAACAATTATGGGCAAAATGGCCGAGGCCCGCGGCAAAAGCCTAACTGGCACAACGGTTGAAATTGATAAAGTTATGGCATCGGACCCTAGACGCGTTGCAAAAATAATTTTAAAAATAACTTTTGCGCCGCAAGTTGCGGCTGAAGATAAGCCAAAATATATGGCCTCCGTTCACTCTTGCCCCGTGCATAACAGCTTAAGCAAGGATATAGAAGTGGAGTTTACGCACAATTAACGCAACTGGCTGGATAAACGCAACTAACTGGATAAGGAAAAAATGAAAAAAAATATACTTTTTATTTTAACAGGTTCTATTGCCGCTTACAAAGCGTGCTACGCAATTTCGCATTTAGTTAAAAGCGGGCATAGCGTAAAAACGGCGGTTAGTAAAAATGCGCTTAACTTTATAGGCCAAGCGACGCTGGAGGGTTTAAGCGGCAAAACTGTTTACAAAGATTTGTTTGAAAAAGAAGAAAATATTGAGCATATTTCGCTCTCCAAATGGGCGGATATAACCGTGTTTTGCCCGACGAGCGCAAATGTTATAAATAAAATGGCCGCCGGTATTGGCGATGACTGCGCCACAACTATATTTTTATCCCATAACTTTGACAAGCCTTGCGTGGCTGTGCCTGCCATGAACGAAAAAATGTATACGCACCCCGCTACAAAAAAAGCTCTAAAAACTCTTGCGGACTGGGGCGTTTTAGTTATGCCCGCGGCAATTGGCCGCCAAGCCTGCGGAGACATCGGCCCGGGGAAAATGCCCGAGCCAGAGGACATAATAAAATATCTTGAGCCTCTTTTGAAATGAAGATACTTATAACCCTTGGCGCGACCACAGAAGCAATTGACGGCGTGCGTTTTATAACTAATTTTAGCACGGGCAAAACTGGCTCGGCTTTGGCGGATATTTTAAGCGAAAAGGGCCATAAAGTTTTTGCCCTTTGCGGTCAGTATGCCAAAACTCCGCTTAAAGCTAAAAATACAATTTTTACCGATTTTAACGACCTAAATTTAAAACTAAAAAAAATGCTGGCAACGGGCAAGTTTGATATGTTAATAAACGCCGCCGCTATTAGCGATTTTTCTCTAGATTTTATAGAGGTGGACGGCAAAAAATATAAACCCGCCAGCCTGCCAAAAATATCTTCAAAAAGCTCTTTAAAACTGACGCTAAAAAATAATTTTAAAATAATTGATAGAGTTAAAACTTATGCCTCCGCTGGGGCCGCAAGTGGGGGGAAAAAAGAACTATTTGTCGTCGGTTTTAAACTTACAAATAAAGCAAGCAAAACCGTCGCAAAAAAATCCGCCAAAGCGGTTTTGGCAGATATTGTAGTTCATAATGATTTAAGTGAAATACAAAAAAAGAACCGCCCCTTTAATATTTTTAAAGACGGCATTGAAATTGCCAAACTTAACGGAGTAGCCGCCTTGGCAAATTATTTAGGCAATATACAATCTACAAATAAACCGCTAGCCCAAGCCCAAAAGAGCGGCCAGAGCCGTAAATCATAAAAGAAGTATTTTCAAAAGGCAAAACATCGTCTAGCCGCCTATCTAAGGCCAAAGCTGCGCCCGCTTCAACGGAAAGCAAAAAACCAAGCCCAAAGCGATTATAATAAATAACCCTTGCGCCAAGGCCATAGTCAAAAACTTTTTTACTGTTAAAAAAACCGCCCGCAAACGGCTTAAAAGTAAAGCCCTTATTTTTGACATTAATTTCAAAACTATCGTCTTGTTTTTGCGATATTTCAACCTCGCCCTCGGGCGCAAAATAATAAGTTTCAAGGGCTATATTTTCTTCTTCTTTTTTGCCCGTGGCGGCGGAGTTATTAACAGTTGCGTTTTGTTTTCTATATTTATAAATTACCTTGCGGTTTTCTACGGTAAAAGAGCGTTTTGTGTCACCCGGCAAAGTTGTGTTTTGGCTTATAATTTTATTATTTTGTTTATCTTTTATTTTCGCGCTAAGGAAAAAGTATAAACATAAAATTGACAAGAAAATTATTAAAATATTTTTTATCTTCATAAAACCTCAAAAGCCTGCTGACACTTTGCTAAAGGCCGCCACGGCGCGCCAAGCGATATATGCACCCAGCCGCCTTCATATAAAAGCTGCCCGTAGCGTAAAAATGGGGAGGATTTAAGCTTTTGCCAAACCTCTTTTGCGCTTAAGTCTTTGACGATAAAATCCGCCGCTTGGCCTTTTAAATGCTGGGAGTTTTCTGCCCCGCCAAGGGCGGCGTTTAGTTTAGGGCTTCGGTACGCGCTAGTAATTATTAGCGGCCGCCCGATGACAGCGCGGGCCGGTTCAAGCGCATAATTGCAAAGCGCGCTAAGCTCAAAAATATATTGATTTGCCAAAATGATATTTTCTGCTAAAAAATCCTTTTGGGAGGTTTTTGTCATCTCTCTAAGCGAGAAGTGTTGTGATAGTTGTTGCGTTTTTGTGGTATTAAATTTAGGCATAATGGTAGCGTTTTTGGTATTAAACATCTTGATATTTTTTGGATTAGACAACTTGGGTTTTACGACGGGGAACTACAAAAATTATTATACTTAATTTTTCGCTCTTCGTCAATATCATGTTAGACATCAATACATATGAGACTTTTGGACAACTTGGATTTGAGCTGTGGGACGGCTTAAAATATATTCCATTGGAGTAATATATTTTAAACCTTTGTGTACTCTTTCAGTATTA